>CANIHR010000189.1 GCA_947467185.1 Bryobacterales bacterium | reverse complement strand
CCGTTACCCTGACGCGGCCATCCCTGCGCAGGATATGGATGTTCTCGATTTCCCGGACATCTGCGCGGATGAATTCGGCGTTCACAATGTGGAGATTGTGTCGAAGCATCTGGCGTCAACAGAACCTGGGTATCTGGCGGAGTTGAGTGCCCGGATTGCGAAGGCGCACTGCACTCTGACCAACATCCCGATTGATTTTTCGGAGCTGTGGGACCAGCCGAGCATCTCATCGCCGGATGAGACGGTGCGAAACTATTCCCTCGGTTTGTATCTCGATTTCATTGACCGGATTGCGCCCCTGAAGCCGCAGACGGTGCGGTGCGATCCGGGTGTGATGAACCTGGACGACCTTTCACTGACGATTGAGTCTTACAGCAAGATCGTGGCGAAGGCCAGGTCGTACGGGATTCAGTTGATTGTGGAGAACCACGGGATTGCGTCGGCGCATCCGGAAGCGCTGGCAAGAGTGCTGCCGGTGGTGGGAGCCGGGGCTCTTCCCGACATCGGGAATTTCCCGAACGATGAGATCCGCATGCGGGGCTTGAAACTGATGTTCCCGCTGGCGAAGCACCTGTGCCACGCGAAATATGAACCGGCGCGATTTGATTTTGCGACCTGTATTCAGATTGCGAAGGATGCGGGTTTCGCTGGCGTGTATTCGATTGAGGCTCATAATGACCCTGATCCGTACGCAGCGGTCCGGGTGATTCAGCAGCAGTTGCTTGGGAATATTTAGCGATATATCACCTTCGAAAAAAGGTGTAATAGTCAACGAAATCGAAATTCGCTACCCTTTTTCTTTCTACTCCCGTTCTGCAGAGGCTACGTTTGCAGGAGAATCCGGACTCCAAAAGCAAAACCCCGCCAAAGAGGGACGGGGTCTGCATTACTTCTGGAGTAGAAAAGGGGACTGCTTATGGTTCTCTTGATGTTGTTCTTAAGCCTTTTCAAGAGGCTGAGACGGGTCGGAATCAAAATTGACTTCACGCTTTGATTCGCAGCCGTAAGGAGGCTGGTGTTAGCAGCACCAGTCTCCTCAACATCAAATTACCACAGTCTGAGCTACTCGATCAAAGTCACCCCGCCATCGACCTGCATAACTGTTCCGGTCACGTAGGAAGCGTCTTCCGACACCAGGAAAACCACAGCCCTGGCGATTTCTTCAGGGCGAGCCAGCCGCCCCAGGGGCAACTTCGCGCCCCCTTCCCGGATCTCCTCTTCAGTGCTGAAAGCGCGTTCACCCGGGGTATCGGTCCAGCCTGGCTCCAGCGCGTTCACCCGAATCCTGTACGGGGCCAATTCCAGCGCCCAGGTCCGGCTCATCTGGTTGAGTGCCGCTTTGGCGCCGTTGTACGGGGAGGAGCCGGCCCAGGGGATATGTGCCAACACCGACGTAATATTCACAATCGCGCCTCCCTCACCCTGCGCAATCATGCGCCGGGCCGCCAGTTGGCAAGTGTGAAACGCCCCCCACATAAGCACGTTCCAGACGCGGGAAACATCCTCTGCTTCCAGATCCACAAGTGGCTTCCGGATGCTCATTCCGGCGTTGTTCACCAGGATGTCAACCCTCGGAAGGCCAGCGAAAAAGGCATCGAGCGCGGCACGGTCACTCACATCCAGGGTTCCCGTGATCGTGTCCGGCCCAATCTCCGCAGCCGTCTCCGCAGGTTCCCGCAAGTCGCATAACGCCAGCCGCGCGCCTCGTGCCGCCAATTCCAGAGCCACCGCTTTACCAATGCCGCGCCCGGCTCCCGTTACTACGGCTAACTTTCCCGTTAAATCTCTCATAGCCCCTTTGGATAGTCGAACAGATTTTCCAGTCCGGATTCTGTCACCAGATAGTTATCCTCGATCCGGATTCCGCCGCCGATTGACTTTGTATAGATGCCTGGTTCAATAGTGATGACGTCGCCCACTTCGAAGACATCATCCGAGCCCGGGATGATGCGCGGTGCCTCGTGGCCGTGGTGCCCGATGCCGTGGCCGACGTGGTGGAAGAAACTCATCTCCGTGAAGGCCTGGGAGTCGAGGAACTCCTTTACGGCAGCATAGACATCGTGCGCCATGACGCCGGGCCGGACCATCCCCTCGGCGAGCATGATGGCGTCGCAGATCGTCTGCTGTGCTCGAAGCTGTAATTCAGTCGGCGTTCCAGCCGCAAAGGTGCGGCATGTGTCACCAAAATAGAGGTGCGGGGCGGGGAATAGGTCGAGGGGATACAAGTCTCCCTCTTCGATCACCCGGCGCGTCGGCATACCTCCGCCGGCGAGGCCCCGCTCACCCACCGCAAAATCCCCGTTCAGATGGACAAAAGTACCAGCTGCCTGAACCACGGCCGCCTGCATGGCGTTGAATACATCCAGTTCCGTGAGGCCGGGGCGAATAGTCTGCCGGGCTGCCTCGTATGCTGCCACGATCAGGCGCAGCGATTCCCGGATCTCATCCACTTCGTCGGCTTCCTTCTTCTTCCGCAGACGCAGAATCAGATCCGTGGCGTCTGTAGAGTCGGCCTGCCCGAAAAGCGCTCCGGTGCCGTTACGTTCCACGCCAACTGCTGTCGCCCCCGGCAGTGCATCGAAGAAGGCAGCTTCGGCGTCATGCCACGGGTGGTCAATCACTCGGGTGAGCGAATACGTTTCCACCGGAATGATGCGATCCGCCAGAGCCTCGTGTTTCGAGGGTGTCACAAGCAGCGATCGCCCATCGGCTTCGAGGGCGAAAGCGACCGGGCTTTCCGCCGCCACCAGGCTTCCGGTCAGGAAATAAACGGTACGGTAATTCGACGTGACAAAGCGATCGAGTTCGGCTTCAGCCATGGCAACCAGCAGGCGTTGCTGCCGCGCCGCGCAGCCTGTTCGGCTAAGCACTCCAGGCCTCGCGGAAGACACGGGCCCAGTTGCCATGGAAGATGCCGGCGATGTCGTCTTCCGAATAACCCCGGCTGCGCAGGATTGGCGCGAAATTTTGCATGTCGGCGATCGTGTCGAGGTCGGAGGGCGACTGTTCCAGGCCGAAGCCACCATCCAGATCGCTGCCGATGGCCACGTGTTTTGCATTGCCCGCAAGCTGACAGATGTGGTCCATGTGATCAACCACGTGAGCGAGGGTCACGGTGGGGCGATTTGCCGGGTCTGCATTCCAGCCTGGAACGATCATCCAGTTATCGAGAGCCGCGCCGATGACGCCGCCACGCTCGATGATGCAGCGGATCTGGTCGTCGTCAAACTGGCGGTCCGCCGGGGTAATGGCGCGAACGTTGTTGTGGCTGGCCCAAACGGTGCCTTTGAACAGCTTTACGGCTTCCCAGAAACTCTCGTCGGCCAGGTGGGTCAGATCCAGGATGATGCCGAGTTCATCCATCGCTTTGAGCATGTCGCGGCCCTGAGCGGTGAGCGGACCGGTACAACCCGTGCCATGGGCGTAGGCGGAGGGTCCATAGTGCGCCAGACCCAGCGCCCGGAGACCATCGCGATACCAGCGTTCGGCGTGCGAGGGGGCGAGGATCGGATCCGCACCTTCCATGCTGAGGATGAAGCCCAGCGGCTCGCCTTCACCGCCGTTCACCCAGGCCCCATAGCTGGCCTCAAATCCGGCCAGATCCGTGATGATCCGGCAGACACCATCCTCTTCCAGTTGGCGATAGTAAGCCAGTTGGCCACGCGCCACCGCGCAGGCAATTTCCTGGGTGCGGAAGTCGAGATTGTTGTAGTTGCCTTTGGCGTTCTTACGTGCAAGGAAGGTCGCGACGCAGATACCCACCTGGCCCCGGCGGAGGTCGGGAAAGGAGACAGTGCCCATAGCGCGCCCGTGGCCCTGGTCTGCCAGTGGCGCTTCCACCACACGAGTCTCGTGCGCGGTCAGGCGAAGGTCGCGGTTCCAGCCCAGCGCATTCCAGGAAAGGTCAAGATGCGAATCGATAATCAGCATTCGTTCTTATAATCTCCTACCGTTTCGGAGGGACGACGAAGTCGATGCCTTCACGGATGCCGTAGTTCTTCGGTAACTGGTTGAACGGTAAGGTGCCGCGGCCGTTGTAGTTCCAGACGATCTGCCCCGCTCGCAGGGTGATTTCGATCTGGAGGCGTTCCTTGCCCTGAATCGAACCGCCTGAAGCATCAGCAAAACCGAATTCGCCCTTCATGATCTGCCAGACGGCGACATCGGCCTCGGTGCCTACGCTCAGGTTGCCCAGTTCCGGGTGGCCGATCATTTCCGACGGGGTCTGTGTGGATGCCTTGATTGCAGTCTGGAAGGGCATTCCGGCAGCCATCATTTTGGAGATCGTGGTGGGCATGTCCTGCAGCGGTTGATTCATACTGAGGCCGTGCAGATCGGTCGAGATGGAATCCGGGTAAAAGCCCTGCTGCGTTGCCGGGACTGCGTTGCGCAGGACCAGGCTGGAGCCGCCATGGCCCAGGTCGAATTTGACACCGCGGGCGCGAGCCTGTTTCAGGTAGTCGTAGACTTTGCCGTTTTCATCCAGCCACGGCACCGGACCGCGGAACATATGGGTCGAGATGTCGCCGGGGCGCAACTTCTCCGACACCAGTTGCCAGTAAGGGCGCTCGGGCAGGAAGTAGCCGAAGTCAACCATCACGGGAATATCGGCCAGCTTGCCGGCTTCGATGGCGTTGTCAACGGACTTCCAGTCCGGCAGTTGATAATGCGCGCTCTTCACACCGACCACCACGTCGCGGTGCTTCTTTGCGAGGCGGGCGACGGCGGCGGGATCGAAATCCCCCTGCTCGGTGGCATCGCTCACCATGCCGAGGCCGGCAATATTGATGAACGCGAAGATGCGGGTCTTGACCCGATCAATCACGGTCTGCCGGAGGGCTTCAAAATTACGCCAGCCAGCAGACCCGGCGTCGGCCATCGTGGTGACGCCGGTGCGGAACGACAGGGTATCGGGAGCGATTGATTCGTCGCCGGCCCAGCCGCCGGGAATGCCCGTCGTGTGGAAGACGTGGGCATGGATATCGACCAGACCGGGCGTGACGTAGAGGCCGGTAACATCAATGATCTTCCGTGCCTGAGACGCCGGGATATTGGCCGAGACCGCCGCAATTTTACCGTCCTGAATGGCAACGTCCCGCACAGCGTCGATGCTATTTTTCGGGTCAACAACGTGGCCCCCTTTGAGGACCAGGGAATACTGCTGCGCCGTGAGCGCCGCACAGGAAAGCAAGAGACTATAAAACAGCCGCATCCGCTGATCGTATCAGGAGTCTGACTTGCGGGTTCTCCGGGCGCGGATTTCGTCGAGGCGTTCCTTGATGCGCTTCTCGATCCCGCGTTCCGTAGGGTGATACCACTGTCGTCCCACCAGGGCTTCGGGCAGGCAATCCATCTCATTCATCGCATCGGCGTACTGGTGGGCATGCTGATAACCATCGCCGTAACCCCAGGCCTTCATTGCCTTTGTCGACGCGTTGCGCAGATGCATCGGGACCGGTTCGGCGCGGCCCTGGCGGACTTCCTGCAGGACATCTCCAAGCGCCCGATAACTGGCGTCTGACTTGGGCGCGATCGCCAGATACAGTACCGCCTGGGCGATGGCAAGGTCACCCTCCGGCATCCCCAGAAAATGCACGGCCTGCTGCATCGCGATACATTGCTCCAGCGCACGCGGGTCGGCCAGACCGATATCTTCCACGGCGATGCGGACCACGCGACGCGCAATGTACATGCGGTCCTCACCGGACTCCAGCATGCGGGCCAGCCAGTACAGTGCGGCGTCGGCATCGCTGGAACGAACCGACTTGTGAAGCGCCGAAATGAGGTTGTAGTGTTCCTCGCCCCCCTTGTCGTAGAGCAGCATCTTCTTGCCAAGGGTATCGGCGAGCACTTCATCTGTGATGACACCGTCCGGTGCGGCTGCGGCAGCCACTTCGAGCGTGTTGTAGGCCGAGCGAGCGTCGCCGTTGGCGGCTCCTGCAATCTTCTCCAGAACCTCCGGTGAGGCGGTTCCGTGGACCATGCCGAGCGCCCGCTGCAGCAGCTTCACGATCTCTTCATCAGTGAGCGCCCGCAGCATATAAACCTTGGAGCGGGACAGGAGCGCGGCGTTTACCTCGAAAGATGGGTTCTCGGTGGTGGCTCCAATCAGCACGATGTCACCGCGCTCTACGTAGGGAAGAAACGCGTCCTGTTGGGCTCGGTTGAACCGGTGGATTTCATCGACGAACAGGATGGTGCGCCGCCCGAGGGCACGGAAACGTTCGGCCTCCACCATCACTGCCTTGATCTCTTTAATACCCGAAAGGACGGCAGAGAACGGCAGGAACTCACTCTTCGTCATCTGCGCGACGATCTGCGCGAGTGAAGTCTTGCCCACGCCGGGTGGCCCCCAGAGAATGATGGAGGTCAGCTTGTCATTTTCGATCTGCCGGCGCAACGGTTTGCCCGGGCCAAGGATATGTTCCTGCCCCGCGTAGTCGTCGAGGGTCTCGGGCCGCATCCGGTCCGCCAGTGGCCTGGGGCCAGCCGGTTGCGCAAACAGGCTCATGCCCGCGCTGCTCCCCGCTGGCGACCGGCTTCGTAGAGCAAAATTGCGGCCGCTACCGAGGCGTTCAGGGATTCCACTTTTTGCGTGGCGATGCTGATCGGTTTGGACGCCGCCTGCATGGTCTCGCTCACGCCATGACCCTCATTGCCGATGACCAGGGCGACCGGCGCTGCCAGGTTGGTTTCACTAGCCGCAGCAGCCTGGTCTGACCATGGCATCGCCACATACGACGCGCAGTGATGGGTAGACAGAAGTTCGACAACCTCTTCCGCCTCCACGCCCGCCAGACAGGGCAACCGGAACAAGGATCCCGCCGAGCCGCGCAACGTGCGGGGATGATTCAGCCCCACGGTCCCTTTCGCGAAGATGATACCGGTGGCACCAAAAGCTTCCGCGGCGCGTGCGATAGCCCCGGCATTACCCGGATCCTGAACACCATCGAGCACGACGACCAGCGGCGTACCGGCGAAGACGTCTTCGGCCGTCCAGAAGGGGGGCTCCACCAGTGCCATCACCCCCTGCGGGGTTTCCGTCGCCGACAGGGCCACAAACTGGGCATCCGGCAGCGTGATGATGCGCGACGCCAGAAGCTGTCCGAGCAGGCCGTCCAGGCGATGCAGGGCCGACGCGGACACCAGCACCGCCGGTATTTCCATCCGGCTGCGAATCGCCTCTTCCAGCAGGTGGATACCTTCGGCGACCATCAGGTCCGAGGCCGTTAGCGTACCTTTGGCGATCGCCCGCCGCACTTCCTTCAGCAGCGGATTCGCATGACTCGTAATGGATTCAATTCGTTGCACTTTGGTCCGTTTCGTACATCAGGATAGCGCCCCGGCGAATCCGGTGCTCCGGCGTCCGTTGGCCCCGGCTTACAATAGCTAGATCGGACTGGCATACCTCAAACGTGGACTCGGCCTTCTGACGCTGGCTTTGCTCGCGTTCGTGCTGACATATCTGACCTCGCTCTCGATTCGGATCGACCGTGAGAGCCGGATTGACGACGCGCATCAGGCCGACGTCATCCTGGTTATGGGCGCTGCGGAATATCGCGGTCACCCGTCTCCAATCCTCAAAGCTCGGCTCGATCATGCGCTGGAGCTCTATCAGAAGAAACTGGCCCCCTACATTCTGACAACCGGTGGCGCTGGCGGCGATCCCTCCTTCACAGAAGGCGGCGTGGCCCGCTCGTACCTGATTGACCGGGGCGTTCCCGCGGAATCGATCATTGTTGAAGACCAGGGCGATTCGACCGCGATGTCGCTCTCGGGTGCCACTGAAATCCTCCGCCGAATGGGGCTGCGCTCGACAATCGTTGTCAGTGACGGGTACCACATCTTCCGTGTCCGGCGCATGTTGCAGGAGGAAGGTCTCACAGCGTGGGGTTCGCCACGCCAATCTGCTGAAATCGGCCCGCTGAAGCTGTGGTGGCTGTGCTTTAAGCAGGCGATCGGCTACGGTCTGTGGCGCGTGGGCGTCCGGATTTAGTTACAAACCGAACGCGATGATGTTGCCGCCCGAGGCAATCGCAACGTACTGCCGGCCGTCCACCATATAAGTAATGGGTGAGGCCTTCCACTGATTCCCCGTATTGAAGTGCCAGAGCGTCGCGCCCGACTTCGCATCCACTGCGGCAAAACTGCCACCCGTCTCGCCGTAGAAAATGAGGCCGCCTGCGGTCGAGAGCACGCCCGAGTAATTCGATTCCGGCGCGCCCACTTGTGGGACTTCCCAGACGATCCGGCCTGTCGAAATATCAATGGCCCGCAGGAACTTCTCGGCGGGGTCTTTGGGATCCTGGTAGGGCTCGAAGCCCTCCGCACTCGTCTGTTGGTAGATGTTGCAGTCTTCTACCGCCATCGTATAAAAGAGCGCAGTCGCCGGGTTGAACGCGGTGGAGTACCAGTTGGTGGCACCCCGGACCGCCGGGCAGGTCTTCGTGCCACCCTTCGTGGGGCGATTGCCTTCCAGTAGTGCGGGCCGACCATCAGCGCCGATGCCGCTTGCCCAGGTCAGCTTCCGGACGAAGGGTTTGCCCAGCAGGAATTCTCCGGTCACACGATCCAGCACGTAAAAGAAGCCATTACGATTGGCCTGAAGCAGCAGCTTCCGGTCGCGTCTCTGGAATTTCGCGTTGACGAGAATGAACGGCTCGGTCGCGTCCCAGTCATGCAGGTCGTGCGGGGTGAACTGATAGTGCCACTTCAGAGCCCCGGTCTTCGGGTCCAGCGCCAGGACGCAGTTCGTGTACAGATTGTCGCCTTCGCGCTCGTCGCCGTCGGTGTCGGGGTAAGGATTGCCGGTCGGCCAGTAGAGCAGGCCCGTCTCGGGGTCGTAAGAACCGGAAGTCCAGGTGGCCCCGCCGCCCACTTCCAGGGCCGATCCCTTCCAGGTTTCTGAACCCTTTTCACCTCGCTTCGGAATGGTGAAGAAGCGCCAGGCCTGCGTCCCGGTGGAAGCCCGGTACGCCGTGATATAGCCACGCAGAGGGCCATCACCTCCCGCAACGCCCGCGATCACCAGGTCGCCGACAACGAGAGGTGCCCCGGTGGAGCCGAATGCGCCCTTGCCTTCCCGCATATCGACATCCCACATCAGCGCACCGGTGATGCGGTTGATCGCGATCAGGTGGGCGTCGTCGGTGGCAAAGAAGACGCTGCGCCCCAGCAGCGCCGCGCCCCGATTCGCACCTTTCGCGGCGTCGCCGGCGATGGTGGCACCGGAATTTCGGGGACGTGAGTAGCACCAGATGGTCCGGCCAGCTGCTGCATCAAGCGCGCAGACCTGATTGGGACCGGTAACATACATCACGCCATCCGCAACCAGCGGGGTTGTTTCGAGGCTCTGATAATCGGTGGACCAGGACCACTTCGGCTGCAGCCGGCCGACATTCGAGGCGGTGATCTTGGTAAGTGCGGAGTGACGATTGCCGTTAAGGTCGCCGTTGTACGTCGGCCACTCCCCCGGGGCAGGCTTCAGGATCTCGTCCATATCCTGCGGCGAGACGGGGAGACCGGTGGAGAGGGCCCCGTCCGGAATGCCACCCTGACGGGCCAGATATGCGATCAGGTTCTGCCTCTCTGCCGCACCGCCCTTGTACGGGGGCATGGCGGAACCCGGCTCGCGAACGACAGCGGTGTACTTCGTGTCATCCAGCAGGCGAAGGCCTCCGTTGAGGAGTTGCAACTGCAGATCATGCTTCCCCTGTGCCCTCGCATAGCCCCGCAGACTCTCGCCGGACTTCAGCTTCACTGTCACCAGGCCCCATCGGCCATCCGAACAGAACGCCCAACCAGGGCAACCTTCGGCGTTGTGGACTCCGGCGCGGGAAACAGGGTCCACCAGCGACTGCTCCAGTTCCGGAACCGTAAGTTCATTACCGATGTTCGACAGATCCGGACCGTTCGTGCCCCCACGCCCGTGCACCATGTGGCACGTGCCGCACTGGCCAGAACCGAAAAACAAGCCCTCGCCGCCAGCTGAGTCACCGGTTGGACTCACCTCGAAAGCTGAGGCATTGAAGCCGCGAATGTAGCGGGCCAGTGTCGCCAGTTCCGCTTCGGGCAGGGAGCCGAATGCAGGCATGCCACCGGGGGCACCATCACGGATCAGGTCATGAATCTGGACTTCGCTGCGGCGACGCAGGGAGCGACGGTTGACGAGGGACGGCCCACGATCCGTTCCCGTAAGAGTTGGGCCATGGCAACCCGCGCAGCGGCTCGCGAATATTCCCTCTGGACTCTGTGCTGACAGGGAGGTTAAGGCGAGGGCGAAACAAAGTACGAAGTTGCGCATAGGTGGCAATGGCTATCCTATCGCGGAGCCTCAAAAGAAGAGGCCCGGGGCAGGGAAGCCACGGGCCTTAGTTTATTCAGAATTT
>CANIHR010000188.1 GCA_947467185.1 Bryobacterales bacterium | reverse complement strand
CCGCCTTTCGTGACCGCAAGGAAGTATTCAGCTTCAAGCGGTGGCAGCGGATGAACGTGGGGAACGCGGTGCGTGACGGGCGTGCGCGTCATGCGGAACTGGAATTCCGGGCCAACAAGGCCCGCGAAGAGGCGCAACTAAGGGCACGGGAGCACGCGTCAAGTACCCGGTTAGACGAAGACAGTGAGGACACGAATTATGACGACAACTAAGGTGACGCGTCGCGAGACGCTCCGAACCGCAATGAAGGCAGCTGCGCTGCTGTCGATTCCTGGCTGGACGGTACCGGCGCTCGCCGAGGGCGAGACCGACGTGGAGTTCCTTGACTACCCGAAGACTTTCAACCCAAACAACCCGAACTCTCTTACTCGTCTCCTCGATATCCGGAAGATCGATGGCCTGATTACTCCGGCCGATCAGTTTTTCGCCATCCAGCACTTTGATCAGCCCGCCGTTGATCCTGTGACGTACCGCCTGAAGTTCACGGGCATGGTTGCCAAAGATGTCCAGTTTACACTTGACGACCTGAAGAAGATGAAGTCTGTGGATGTTGTTGCGGGGTATGAATGCTCTGGCAATAGTTCCCGCGGCATGCAGGCGTTGTCTTCCTGTGGAAAGTTCACTGGTGTACCGCTGAGCGCACTTCTGAAGCAGGTTGGTGTGAAGCCACGGGCTCGCGAAGTAGTGTTCTTCGGCACGGACAAAGGCCCGCAGGATGTTGTTTTCCGAGCCCAGACTTTTAAGCTGGAGCAGCAGTTTGGCCGCAGCATGACGCTGGAAAACGCCATGCGACCTGAGCCGATTCTCGCGTACGCGCTCAACGGCGAACCGCTGAGCCGCAAGCAGGGCTTCCCCGTCCGCCTGATTATGCCGGGCTGGTATGGAGTGGCCAACGTGAAGTGGCTCTCGGAAATTCATCTCCAGGAAGATCGCTACCTGGGCAATTACCAGGCTCGCTGGTATCGTTCGCTCAAGGGCGTTGGCGGGACGGGCGAAGATACTGACCCCGGCACGCAGTGGGTGGAAACCGAGATCACGCGGCTACAACTGAAATCGGTAGTGGCGCGTGTCCGCAAGTCCGCCGGATCACACCAGGTGATTGGGTTTGTTTTGAACGACGGAACGCCGCTGAAGTCGGTGGAAGTGAAGATCGATGACGGTCCATGGCAGAAGGCGACTCTCGACCCGAAGAACACGAAGTACTCGTGGAAGCTGTTCAGTTACAAGTGGGATGGCGCCACGCCGGGTGAACATACGATCGTCTCCCGCGTGACCGACATGGAAGGCTCCGTACAGCCCGAAGCTGCCGACCTCAAACGCAAGAAGACTTTCCTGCAGGACAACGCCCAGCACCCTCGCAAGATCAAAATCGCCTAGCCGATTTTCGCCGCCAGCATTGAAATCGAACCCCCTTCAATCCCGCTCACCGGGAAGGAAATGGGTTCGTTTTTTTGTTGGGTGCCCAAAACATAAAGCAACGGCAAATAGTGCTCCGGGGTGGGGACAGACAGCATGGCCTCCTGGCCCAGACTGCGATAGTTGATCAGCGGCGCGTAGTTGGCGGTTTCAATCAGACCCTTCGCCTCAGCCTCGAAGTTTTCGGCCCACGGGTATGGCGCAGCATTCTCCACGCCCCACGCATAGGCGCGCAGATTATGAACCAGGTTGCCACTGCCCAGGATGAGAACACCCTCTTCGCGCAACTGTGCCAGGCGGCGTCCAATATCGAAGTGGAACTGTGGTGGCTGGGTGGCATCGATGCTCAGTTGCACCACTGGGACATCGGCGTTGGGATAAACGTGCTTCAACACCGACCATGTGCCGTGGTCCAGGCCCCAACTGCCGTCCAGCGACACATGGATCGGGGCCAGCAGTTCCCGGACACGCTGTGCGAGCGCCGGGTCGCCCGGGGCCGGGTAACGTACTGCGAAGAGCGAATCGGGGAAACCACCAAAGTCGTGGATCGTTTCCGGAGCCGTACTGATCGTCACGCCCGTCGCCCGAATGTACCAGTGGGCCGAGATGGCGAGAATTGCTTTGGGCCGGGGGATGTCCTCACCGAACGCTCGCCAGCCTCGCGTATAGGCATTGTCCTGAAGTGCATTCATCGGGTTCCCGTGCCCAAAAAAGACTGACGGCAAAATGATCGACATCTAAGCTCATAATCCCATGCGACCGGAGTATCATCGGGAGGATCGCATGTTGAACCGCAGAAACTTTCTCCAGACCACCGCCGCAGCTGCCGCGGCTGCTTCGCTCGGCCAGTCGGCGGCAAAAAAACCGAACTTCGTCATCATCCTGGCCGATGATATGGGGTTTTCCGATGCCCGCTGCTATGGCGGCGATGTTGATACGCCGAACCTCGACCGTCTGGCGTCGCAGGGGCTGCGCTTCACTCAGTTTTATTCGACAGCTCGCTGTGGCCCTTCCCGCAATTGTCTGATGACGGGCTACTACGCTCAGCAGACCGCCTGCGACATCATGACGCCCGGTAACGTCCCGGCGTATACGAAATTCCTGCCTGAATACCTGAAGCCCCTCGGCTACCGGACTTACCACTCCGGGAAATGGCACCTTCGTTTCGCTCCGGGAGAGGGTGGTGCGGGTTTCGATCATTCCTACACGATGCTGGATGAACTGCGGTTCTTCACGCAGAATCGTCATGAGCTGGATGGGAAGCTGCTGCCGAAGCCGGCAGAGGGCTACTACAGCACCACGGCAATTGCGGACTACAGCGTCCAGTTTCTACAGGAGCACCAGAAGGAGCATTCGGCCGACCCGTTTTTGATGTACGTTGCTTTCCACTCGCCCCACTTCCCGCTGCAGGCTCCTCAGGCCGATATTGACCACTACAATGGCCGGTTTACGGAAGGTTGGGATACGGCACGGGAACGAAAAGTCCAGCGAATGCAGAAGATGGGGCTGATAACGGGTCCCGCGGCTCCGCTGGAACCCGGGATGTGGACGAACTGGAATACTCCTGACAAGGAGCTCATCGAGAAGGTTGGCCCCGGCGAGGTCTCGAAGGCCGTGCCGTGGTCCACTCTCACTCCGGTGCAGAAGGACTTTCAGCGCACCAAAATGGCCATCCACGCAGCCATGATTACGCGTATGGACGCCGAGATCGGCAAGGTTCTGGACCAAATCAAGGCGATGGGCGCGGACCGAGACACGATCGTGCTGTTTATGTCCGACAACGGTGCCAGTTCTGAACAATTGATTCGTGGCGATGGTCATGACAGTTCGGCGCCTGCCGGGTCTGCGAAGACGCATCTGGGAGTGGGGCCGGGCTGGTCGTCCAACGCCAACGCGCCTTTTCGCCTGCATAAGTCGTGGGTCAATGAGGGCGGTATTGCCTCGCCGCTGATCGTCCACTGGCCCAACGGCAATCTGGAGCAGAACAAACTGCGCCACGAACCCTGCCATTTTGTCGACATTGTGCCGACTCTGGTGGCGCTGGCGGGAGGGGGAGTTGAGCCTGCTGCAGGCGCGCCGCCCGTCGCGGGTAAGAGCCTTGTACCGGTTCTGCGTAAAGACAACACCGCGCCCCACGACTACATCTACTTCAACCACAACAACAACCGCGCATTGCGGCAGGGTGACTGGAAATTGGTCGCGATTGGCGAAAAGGGTGAATGGGAACTGTACAACATGAAGACAGATCGTGCTGAGCAACATAATCTTGCTGCTGCCCAGCCGGACCGTGTGCAACGCATGGCTACCCTCTGGAAACAGCGCGATCAGGCATTTACGCAGCAACGGGAAAGTGCGCCACCGACTTCGAAGCGTCGGATGCCTGCGGCGGCTGGTTAAGCCGACAGCTGGCGATTGGTCTTGCGAATGATTGCTATTACGGATTAAGGCGCTCCCGGACGGGCAGCAACCATCACTGGCATCTCAAACGCGCAATTACTCTCTCACCTGCAGCCCCGAACTTACGTAGTCCGTAATTACTATTGCTGATTCTCGCCATAGTCGATATGAATCCGGCAGGTTGATTTTCCGGGCTATTCTGGACGAAGCATGCGCACCTTCGGCCTTCTCACCCTCGGCCTTCTGGCACTTTCACCCCTGCACGCTCAATACGGAAGTCCGGACCGCCTCTGGTGGGACGCGGGGCAGGGCAGTCTCTTCCCCTGGGAGATGGATTTCGATGATCCTACCGGTCGTATCGGGGTTCTGAACACCAGCGGTGCCGTGAAGACCACGGGACACGCATTTTTCGAAGCGCTTGGCCCCAATGGGCGAGCCTGCATCACCTGCCACCAGCCTTCGAACGCGATGAGCCTGTCCGCAGCCATGGCCGTGAAGCGCTGGAAAGAGACGGAAGGTAAGGATCCTCTGTTTGCCGCCGTCGATGGAGCCAACTGCCCTGACCTTCCACAGGAGGCAGCCAGTTCCCACTCGCTTTTGTTGGAAAAAGGCCTGTTCCGGATCGCATTGCCATGGCCGCCGAAGAAGGTTACGCCTGAATTTTCAATTGAAGTGGTACGTGATCCCACCGGGTGTAATACAGGCAGAAACTACGGTCTGAAGGCCATTACGCCCACGGTGTCCATTTACCGCAGACCTCGTGTGACCGCGAATCTCAAATACTTATTGCCGGGGCCGGAGGGCCTGACGTTCATGGCCGATGGGCGTGAGACTTCGCTGGAAGATCAGGCAATCTCGGCCTCCACCGGCCACGAACAGGCGCAAATACCGACCGGGGAGCAATTGCGGCAGATCGTAGAGTTTGAGTCGCAGCTCTATGTGGCCCAGAGTGCCGACTGGCATGCCGGACTCCTGACAGAGCGGGACGGTCCGATGGTGCTGGGGCCGGTAAATCTGAGGGACGGGGTCTCCGGTGCCATTTCCGCTGCGGTGTCCTTTAGCTCGTGGCGAGGGCCAGTGGAGGACAAATCGAACACACAAATGGCTTTCCGGGCCTCTGTTGCGCGCGGCAGGGATGTGTTCTTTGGTCGCATCTTTGAACCGGCCGGCACCACCTGCGGCTCCTGCCACAGTTCCGGCAAGACTCGTTGGATGGACATCGGCACCACCAACCATACCGAGGCCACCGCTGACCCGGCCCTGCCTTTGTTCCGCGTCACCTGCAACGATTCAGCCTCGCCGCACCCGACTCTGGGCCGCGTCATCTACACCCAGGATCCGGGACGGGCACTGATTTCGGGCAAGTGTGCCGACGTCGGCGCGATCGTGATGCAGCAGTTTCGCGGGCTGTCGGCCCGGGCACCCTATTTCTCGAATGGGTCTGCCGCCACCATCGGCGACGTCGTGGAATTTTACGACAAACAATACGGAATAAAATTCACAGCGCGCGAACGCGAGGATCTGGTGAATTACTTAAGTGTGTTGTAATTCAGGTGGCGCTCCATCCGGCTCAAGTCAGAACCCTCGTGACTGTGGCCGAACGGAGCGCCTGCTGATGCTCCGGCACTACTGCTTACTGTCCGAACTGGAAGAATACACCGACGGTGTAAGTAAACGCGTTTGCCGAGCCGTTGCCGCCATAACGCTGATACCGTACCTCGGGCTTAACTCCCCAGTTCTTTCCGGCATACATGCGAGCGCCACCTCCCACACCGAAGTAGTATCCGCTCGCTCCGCCAAAGGAACTATGGGTACCTCCCGCGGCGACCAGTGCGTAAGGTACGACTTTTGAGGCACCCCGATCTTTGAAACTGTAGTCGATACCACCCCCAAAATTGGAGAGGAAGTAAGACTTACTCAGTACGGAGATGGGGATAGCGCTGTACTCGCCAAATAACAGCGTGCGTTCGTGCGCCATAATGCCGCCGGAGCCCCCAAAAAGTCCGTGTGTGGCGCTTCCCCCGCCGCCAGTGAAAGTGGTGCCTCCTCCAAAAGCGGAAACCTCGCCGCTCGCGCCGAAAGCAACGCCTGTGTACAGCAGCGTACCGACCAGAAATGCAAGGGCTCTGAAAGTGCGACTGAAATACATATTACTTTTCTCCTCTGCCTGTAAAGGTATTGAGTGCCGACGTCGATAGCTTGTCGGCTTACATTAGAGGTATGGCGGAGAAAACTAAAATATTTTCGCTGAAGGCAAATAATTCAAATGTCTGCGATTACCGGACGATGAACCTATGGGTGGTGGGTGGCTCGGACGGAACGGTGGGTTCCGCGCTAACCATGAAATGGTAGTCCCCTGGGCGCAGGCGAGTTGGGTCAACCTCGACATACAGCGCATTATTGTGTGCAGGGTGGGGCATCGCTCGGCTCAGGATCTCTGTTGTTCCGTCGTCGTCCTTCAGAATGACGCGGTAAGTGGGGGCCACGGCACCCGTGGGGATTGGCAACAGAAATTTCACTGGCAGTGTGCCGGGCTGAACGGAAACCACAGGCCGAGGTGTCTCACCGGGGCCGCGCAAGGCGCCCGAAGGGATAACCCATGCTGGCGCCGTCTCGGATTCCGGCGATGAGGATGATTGCCGAACGGCGGGGGGCTGAGCCGGATTGAGGCTGATATGCGCATATTCCAGGGTCGCGGCGGCTACCACCACCATGCCGACAGCGAAGCTCCAGGCCGGCATCGGGCGGATGAGCCATCCCGGGAGCCAGGAACTTGCACTGGCAACCATTGGCGGTAGAACCCGTTTCGGTTCGGACGTAGTGAGGCCTTTCACCGTTGCCAGCTTTTGCTGCAGGTCCGGTGATTCCTCGATAATTGCGGTAAACTGACGGCTCTCAGGATCACTCAGTTCCCCTCGTGCCAGGTCTCGAAGCATCTCCCATTCCACCGCTTCGATTACTTCAAAGAAGGCCGAGTCGGCAAAATATCGGGCCTCGCACGTATCCTGCTCGTCCGGTGACAAGTTTCGGAGGATATAATCGCGCGCCACTGTGGCGTCATGGTCGGGTTCTGGCATTTAGGTCTTATACTTGAATGTCGGGAATGCTGCTATGCTTTCAATTCTTCTTTCGGGTTTTCGGAGATATAGCCTCGTTAAGCTTCGATTTAATTCTGGCAATTCTAATTCGAAGCGCGTTCTCTGTTGTTCTGAGGCGGTCACAAAGCGATCTCCTGTCACCCTGATGATACTCCACAAAAACGGCCGCATCTTCTTCGGGCACAGACCCAAGCACATCACGCAGGAACTCCGCACTTTCCAGATTGTTCAGGCCTGGTCTCGGTGCCGGAGACGGTTCACCTGTGTCTTCGATAGATAGTGATGGCCTCTTCTTGCTCTCCTCGAGAAGGACAAATTTGGCAATGCCGTGGCAGAAAGCACCGATATTGGGATTGACTTCAGCCCCGCTCATCACGCGCTTCACGGCGCGGGCGATTGTCTCATCTGCCAGTAGATCCGGATCGGACACTCGTTTTGACTGAAAGAATCGGACGAGCTTCCTGCGCAGTTCATCGTACCCGGACTCGACGTCTTTCGGGGTCGAGCCAAAGAGGTGACTGAATCTATCGTCAGGCGTCTGGTTCGGTTCATACATTGGGGCTCAACGCTTGCCTCCTGAGCTGTCCGTCACGGCCCAACTCTCGTGCTCTCCTGACAATGTGAAGGCCGCCCAAAACCATGGATCCCGCCACTCGTTGCTTTTCCACATCGACTCCCGGGCCACTCGCGCAGCTCGTGCCGCGCCGCTATTTCCGGCTCTGCGCAGTGACTCGTAAAAAGCCATCATATATGGTGTGTTTCCACCGTCCTGGATTTCCCAGAGCGTCGCCATAACACGGGCGGCACCGGCCCGGAAAAACGCTCGACTGATATCCATAATCCCTTCACCCTGTATGTGTCGGCCGGTTGCGGTGGCGCACGCGCTTAGTACCACAAGGTCAGCCGACAGGTTGAGGTTCGTCAGCTCGCGCAGCGGAACGAAGCTGTCTTTTCGTGTAGTGTGATCTTCTTTGAGTGATGCCAGCGCGATACCGGAAAGTTCCGGACGTGAATTATCAACAAATGCATGGGTGGCGATATGCACGATCGATGCACGCGCCGTCTGTCGGCTGAATAATGTGTCGTGGTTGGCGTCGAATCGGGTAAAGGTTCTTGCAAGAGAGGGGGCGTAGATGCCGGCGATTTGCCTTACCTCATCTGCACTTCCAGGAAGTCTGGGGAACTCTCGCTGAGCCCTCTTGCTGCTATAGGTTCCTGTCGCCTCCTGAAACGCCGGATCCCCCAGCAAAACAATTCCTCTCCCGGTCTGAGAGAGCGACGTGCGATCTCGTAACGCCGCCAGAACGGAACCTGACTGTATTCGCACAATTTCGTGCACTACGCCAGTTGGCAGGTAGCGTCCATCCCGAGGACTGGTGGCGGGTTCGGGCAATGCCTCGAAAGGTAGATCGTTGAGGGCTCCGTCCAGCACCACCACCAGGCGATCCCTGCCGATCCGGGCCTTCGCAGGCGCGAGCAGAATTCCCGCCAGTCGATGCAGCAGATTGTTCATCTCCAGGTCTCGTGTCTTGTCGGCCTGGCGAAGGGGTTGGTTGACAATCAGTTCCCGCGCCCGATGGGCAAGTCTTTCGATATCGGTCCGATTAGGTAAGGTGTAGGCTGTAAGTCCATCTGTCTGCACGAGCCAGAGATAACTATGTTCGTCCCCCAGAACGTATTCGAGGAAGGAGACTCCGGGCCTGATCAGGGCCGCGATTCCGTCGGCGGTCAGGGCCTTTGGACGATCGACGGCTGGGCGGGGAGATTCCTCTGCAATTCGGATCTCGACGCGATCAAATTGCGTCATCAATTCGCTGAGTTCAGGAGATGAGCCGGATCCGGGTCTCTGGAGCGCGGCGTTCACTTTCTCATCCAGAAGATGGCGTTCCTGCAGAAGGGCCGATAAGGCAGGGGACTCAATGGTCTTCCCGCCGGTCTCGACCTTTCGCAGCGACTCGACCATGACGCCCGCTCGAGTTCGCTCCGCGACTTCGAGCGCTCTTGCGGCGAAGCCACCATTTGGTTCGGCAGCATGCAGGCGCATGAGTATATCTATATAGAGCTCGGCATAGCCGTATCTCCCGCCAAAATACAGGGCGCGGAATCGTTCCCCGGCGATCTGCGACCGCAGGGACTCCAGTAACCGGAGACCCTCCTCCGCGTGGGCCTGTGCCTCGCGAATTTTGCCGGACTGTCTCTCCGCATCGGCAATGGCGAAGAGCGTAGCTGCGACCTCGTCGCGGTAGCCGGCGGCGCGACGGATATCGAGCGCCTGGTTGAGCTCGCTGAGGGCTTCGTGACTCTTACCGACGGCCGTCTTGATTGCGCCCAGAAAGTGCCGTCGTGTTCCCTCATTTCGCTTGTCGCCGATCATCCGGGCTCGCTCCAGGCCGTTCTCCATTCCCTGTTGAGCCAATTGCCACTGCTGCCTTCTGAAATGCACGAGGCTGATATTGACCTCGACATCATTAATGAGAGACGCATCTCCAAGCTGTCGGGCAACAGACTGAGCCGCTTCGAGTTGGGGCAGGGCTAGCTGGCTATTTCCGGCCAGCATGAAACTTCGGCCCAGATTCAGAAGAGCTCTCGCTTCGATGGTCGACTTACCACTCGCTCTGCTCAACCGTACGGCTTGCTTCAGGTATTTGACAGCACTGTCGGTGTCCGCCAGAGACAGGAACTGCAACCCCAGGTTGGTGAGTGCTCCCATTCGGAATTCACCATCAACGGCGTCTGCGTCGGCAATCGCCTTCTGAAGAATGGCGATTGCTCTCGAGGTCTCTCCGAGCCGAGCCTTTACAGTGCTGAGACCATTCCGCGCCGCGACTTGCGCGTGAAGTACCCGAGCCTGCTCCCACAGATGCAAGGACTCTTCAAGCGCAAGGGCCGCTTCGGGTAACTTACTCTGCCGGAGTAGGCAGCCACCCAGATTGTTTAGCGCTTCTGCCCGGCCCCGGAGGTTGCTTCGGCGATTGCTGACATCAATTGCTTCCCGATAACGGAGGCTGGCGCCATTGTAGTCGCCCTGCCAATACATCAGGTCGCCAAGACTAATGAGTTGTGCAAGCTCTGCCTGGTCGTCACCAAGTTCCCGATAAAGCCTCAGCGCTGCTTCAAATGGCCCGGTGGCTTCCTGCAGGGCCCCGGCCGTACGGGGCTTTGAGATGGCTTTGGCACGCGCAACCAGATTTTCCGCTTCCATTCGCAGGAGGTCGGCGGGTGTCGGGAGACGGGGCGTATCCAGACTGATAACGTACCTTCCCGACGTCGCCAGGCCCCGCGCGGCCGAGATTGACAATTCCTCAGTGCCGTCGTTCTTCGCGATGAACGAGAGCGACTCTTCACCGAACTGGTTGCTGTCGGCAACCGGTACTTCTGCACCATGCCGGAGCGAGACAGATACGTCAATATCCGTCTGAAATACATGGATGCGAAAGAACATACCGTGAATAGAGGAAAGCGTAAACGTCTGTGTCTTTCCATTTGCGATCACGGAGGTGATTTGTTTTCCGGGAGTGAGCGGAATCAGTTCCGCTTTTCCGGTAAGGGGAAGAACGCAGAGTGCGGCCCCACAAAGCAGTTTGCCCGTTGCCAGTTGAAGCAGCCTTCGACAGCCGAGGTTCAGTAGAGTCTGCCACATCGGGATGACCGTTCGAATATTGCGGAACGTCGATCATAGCATGCGGCGGATTGAATCAGCGCCGATTTTGTGCGGTGCGGTTCAGTTTCAAT
>CANIHR010000187.1 GCA_947467185.1 Bryobacterales bacterium | reverse complement strand
GATTCAGGAAGAGGAGCAGAAGCTCATCGACATGGATCTGGTGACACGCATTGCTCTGGAACGCGTGGAATCGAACGGCATCATTTTCCTGGATGAAGTCGACAAGATTGCCGGACGCGAAGGGGGCCACGGTCCCGATGTCAGCCGCGAAGGCGTGCAACGCGACATCCTGCCCATCGTGGAAGGCACCACGGTCAACACGCGCTACGGCTTCGTCCGGACCGACCATATACTCTTCATCGCCGCCGGGGCATTCCATGTTTCGAAACCGAGTGATCTGATCCCGGAACTCCAGGGCCGCTTCCCGATTCGGGTAGAACTGAAGTCGCTCTCGGTTGACGACTTCGTCCGCATCCTGAAGGAACCGAAGAACGCGCTCGCCAAGCAATATGTGGCGTTGATGGAGACCGAAGGCATCAAGCTGGTCCTTACAGATGATGCACTGCTGGAAGTTTCGAAGTTCGCCGCTCAGGTGAACGAAGCGTCGGAGAACATCGGCGCTCGCCGTCTGCACACGATCATGGAAAAGCTTCTTGAAGAAATCTCCTTCGAGGGGCCGGACCTGAAGAAGAAGACTGTGAAAGTGGATGCGGCCTACGTCCGCAAACAGCTCGCGGAGATCGTGAAAGATCAGGACCTGAGCCGCTACATCCTCTGATGCGCTTCCGGCTGCCCAGCTTTGCCGTTGTCTTCGCCTCAGCATTTCTGGCTGGCTGCGGTTATCCGGGTGAACCCCTGCCACCGGCGCTCAATCGTCCGGCGCGCGTGACAGATCTGGCCGCGCTGGAGCGTGGTTCAAAGATCTATGTTTCGTTCGCGATGCCGGTGAAGACTACCGAAGATCTGCCCATCCGGACGCCTCCCGATATCGAAATGATGGTTGGCCCGATTGGCGACCGCTTTGTGGAAGCCGAGTGGTTTCAGGGCGCCGACCGTGTTCCCGTGGCCGCCATCAAGGTGGAAAATGGCCGTGTGGAAGCGCAGATTCCGGCAGAAAAATACTACGGGAAAACAGTGGCGATTGGCGTCCGGCTGCACGGCCCCAAAGGCCGTGACATGGGCTGGTCGAACCTGGAAGTAGTCAACGTTTTGTCCGCCCTGCCGAAACCGGAAGGTCTGGTCGCGAAAGATGCGCCAGGTGGCGTAACGCTGGAATGGAAGGTCGTGCGTCCCGCACCTGAATACCGCGTTTTCCGCCGCCAGAAGTCTGAAAAAGAGTGGGGCTTCCTGAGCGTGAGCGAGAAGACCAGCTACACCGACACCACTGTCGATTACGGCCGCGATTACGAGTACTTTGTGCAGGCGGGTGAGAAGACCGGCGAGAAATACGCGGAAAGCGAGCTATCGGAAAGCGTCGCAATCAAGCCTGTCGATCGTTTCGCCCCTGCCGCGCTAGTGGGCCTTGCAGCTATTCCCGGCACCAGGTCCATCGAACTGGTCTGGGACCGTAGTCCTGAGGCCGACTGGGCCTTCTACCGGGTCTACCGCGATAACGCCCTGCTCGCCGACACCGTGCAGGCTGCCAGCTTTGGCGACAAAGATGTACTGCCTGGCGCGAAGCATACCTACCAGATCACCTCGGTCGATTCGGCAGGCAATGAAAGCCCCCGTTCGGCTGCTGTTGACTCGGTTCTTCCCTGACAGCAAACCATTCGGTAGCATGACAGGTAAATGGCACTGAAGTTCACTACGTCCTGGATGGAGGACAGCCGCGCCCTCATGGCCTATTACCGGAAGCTGGGCGAGGGCGCGATGGCGCAGGTGGAAGATGCCCGCCTGTTCGAAGCGCTGAACGACGAATCGAACTCCATCGGCGTCATCGTGAAGCACATGTCGGGGAATATGAAGTCGCGCTGGACCGATTTTCTGACAAGTGACGGCGAAAAAACCTGGCGCGATCGCGATGCAGAGTTCGATAACGCAGCGCTGACCCGCGAAGGCCTGATGCAGGCTTGGGATGAGGGCTGGGACTGCGTTTTTCAGGCGCTGGAAGGCCTCACCGATGCGGATCTGGGCCGGACCATCACGATTCGGGGCGAAGCGCATTCCGTACTGCAGGCCATCAGCCGCCAGTTGACGCACTACGCGTATCATGTGGGCCAGATAGTGGTCCTGGCGAAGCATTTTCAGGGGTCGGCGTGGAAGAAACTGAGCATTGCGCGCGGCCAGTCCGCCGAATTTAACGCAAAAGTGCAGGCAGGCGAACTAAGCCAGCGCTGAACGCAATAGAAGCATGACGCCCGACACCAAACCACGTTCCACCGCGCTGCTCCGCCAACTGGGGCTGGTTTCCGCGACTGCGCTCGTGGTTTCGAACATGATCGGAACCGGGATCTTCACGACTACCGGCTTCATGGTGGGCGATCTGGGCAGCGCGAAGCTCGTCCTGCTCGTCTGGGCGATGGGTGCGCTCTTCGCACTTTGTGGAGCACTCTGTTACTCGGAGCTCAGCGTCAATTTCCCCAGTTCCGGGGGGGAATACGTGTATCTCACCCGCGCGTTTGGACCGGCCTGGGGTTTCATGACGGGCTGGGTTTCGTTTTTTGCCGGATTCTCCGCGCCGATTGCGGCAGCGGCCCTTGCGTTTTCCGACTATGCGAGTTATTTCAATCCGGCACTGAAGCAGGCCAACGAAGCGTTCACGGTTGGATCGGGTGCCCTGTCGCTGAAGTTTGGCTGGGCGCAGTTGCTCGCTTCCGGGCTGATTGCGATCTTCACGGTCATCAACTTCTTCGGCGTGAAGAGGGTTGCCCGCCTGCAAAACGCTCTTACAGGGACTAAACTCCTGGTAATCGCGGGTTTGGTGCTGGGCGGCTTTCTGTTCGGCAAGGGCGACTGGTCGCACTTTTCCGACCACGCCGTGCGCACGTCTTCAAACCCACTGCCCATTGCTTTCGTCATCAGCCTGCTCTGGGTAATGGTGGGGTACAGCGGCTGGAATGCGGCGACTTACGTCGGCGAAGAGGTCAAGCAGCCCGATAAGACCCTGCCCGCGTCGCTGGGCCTTGGCACCGCCATCGTCGCCCTCGCGTATCTGGGCCTGAACCTGGTATTCATCTACGCCACACCGCTGGAGAAAATGAAGAATGTGGTGGCAGTGGGGTCGCTGGCCGCCGCGAATCTCTTCGGGGCGCAAATCGGCGGCGCGTTCGCAGTCCTGATGGCGATTTCGCTGATGTCGACCGTCAACGCCATGGTCACCATCGGCCCGCGCGTGTATTACGCGATGGCGCATAATCAGGCGTTCTTTAAGTCCGCCGCCACCGTGCACCCGAAATGGCGGACTCCGGTCAACGCCATTCTGATGCAGGGAGTATGCGCCATTGTGATGACGCTGACCCCGTTTCCACAGCTCATCATCTACATCGGTTTCAGCCTCACCTGTTTCACCGTGATGGCGGTGGCTTCGGTCTTCGTCTTCCGCCGCCGGGAAGGCTGGCAGAAACTCCCGGCTGTGAACTTCCTGTTCCCGATGATCCCCGGCGCCTACATCCTGGTGGGTGCGGCAACCATTGTTTACGGGATCATCTGGGCGCCGATCCCTTCGATCTCCGCCCTCGCCACCATTCTCGCCGGGTCCGCCGTCTACGCGAGCATGCGACGTGCCACCTAAGTACGGTGCCAGGGCTATCGCCGTCCTGGCCGCCGCTATCGTTCTCGCCTACTATTTCTTCTTCACCTGGAAAAGCCTTGGTATTTTCTTTGACCGCGACGACATGATGAATCTGTATGTCGCGTGGAGCAAACCGCTCGGCGAACTGCTGCTCAGCAACGTTCTCTACTGGACCGATTCGGCACGCCCGCTGGGTGAACTCTGGTACCGGACAATCTTCTTTGTTGCCGGCTTCGATCCCCTGCCCTTCCACGTGGCGCTGCTGTCGCTCGGCGTGGTAAACCTCGCGCTCTGCGCCTGGTTCGTGAAACTCGTGAGCGATTCGGCACGGGTGGTCGCGTTCACCGCAATCCTGTTCGCGTTTCAGACCCGGTTAATGGAAGTCTGGTTCCGGACCGCGGTCATCTATGACGCTCTCTGCTTCACATTCTTCTACCTGGCCGCGTGCCTGTATCTTGCGGCCAGGAAGCGAGAACAAAACCCTGGCCCGGGCCAGAGCGCACTCATTACCGCGAGCTTCATCCTGGCCCTCGACGCGAAGGAAATCGCGGTCGCGCTTCCCGCGGTCCTGATCCTTTACGAGTTGCTGTTCCACCGATTGCGCTGGAAGAATATGGTGCTGCCGGGCATTCTCGGCCTGCTCACCCTCCCCTATATCGCAGCCAAGACCCTCGGCGCGAAGGCCCTCACCGCCAACCCGTACTACCAGCCGGAATACTCGCTGTCACGCTTCCTGGAGCGCTGGAGCGAGTACCTGGGCTTCCTGTTCGTGCGCCCACTGCCCGTCTCGCATAGGGCCGTTGCGGCTCTGCTCATCCTGCCGCTGCTGGTGGCCCTTCTGCTGCGCTCGCGCCAGCTGATCTTCGCATGGGCCATCCTGTTCGTCACCACGCTGCCTGTCGCGTTTCTTCCCTACCGGGGAGGCTTTGTTCTGTTCATCTCCTGGGCAGGCTGGACGCTTTTCGCGGCATTGCTCGGAAATCAGCTCATCAGCCTCGTGAAAGACCCGCAGCATCGTGCCTTCGCGGCTGCCGCGCTCTTCATCCTCCTCGGCTGGCGCGCCGGAAAAATCAATCTCCACGACCAACGCACGGGCGACCGCGAATGGCTTTACGGCGATGCACGCGTAGTCGAGACCCTGGCGAAGCAACTCGACGCCCTCCAACCAGAATTCCCACGCGGCGCACGATTCCTGTTCGCAGAGGACGGTTTTGGCACCGATGAATGGACACCAGTCTTTATCCTTCGGCTCTTAAACGAAGATGCCACCCTGGTGGTGGACCGGGTCAAGATGATGGACCCGAAACCCGCCACACAGGATGGCTATCGTTACGTCTTTACTTACGAGAACGGCAAGTATCGCCGCCTGAGACCGTAAGCTTACTTCTTGAAGGTCTTCACGTAAGCGATCACGTCTTCCGCGGAACCAGTCAGCGTCGTAACCGGCTTCATCTTGCCTTTGCCTTCCTTGATCACCTTCACAAGATCGGCATCGCTCTTGGCCAGGATAGCGGCCGAGTTAATCTCAGGCACGCCCATCGCCTTGGCCATCGCGGGGCTGGGGACACCAGTCGCGCCGTGGCAACCCTTGCAGGACTTGTCGTAGCCGGCCTGACCAGCCTTGGCGTCAGCGCCGAGCATCGCTGCACACGAAAGAGCAGTCAGCGCCGCCAGCGTCAGAATCGTTTTCTTCATACTTACATTCTCCCTCAGATTTGATTACTGCGTTACTTACCCGGCGCGCTGTTCATAAACGCGATCAGGTCGTCCATTTCCCCGGCTTTGAAAACAGGCCACGGAATGTGCTCCTTTTCCATCTGGCTCAGCATAGTCGGACCATGACGCCAGAGTCCGGAAACCATCGTAATACCAGTCCAGGTGCCAGCCTTGGCGGCCAACACAGGTCCGGCTCCACCACCGGCGTGGCAGGAAACGCAACGCTTTGAGGCGAACACTCTCTTGCCACGAGCCGCCGTCCCGCTACCCTGGAAGAACTGCTGTGCCCAGTAGTAACCCACCAGTTCGCGCATCTCTTCGGGTTCAATGGGCGACCGCTGGATGCCCTTCATCGAAACGTGATTCCACATCGCGGCGGCAACAGCAGTCAATGTCAGAGGACCAGCAGCCTTCGAAAGCGAGACCTTCGGGTCCTTATGACACGACACACAGCCCTTCTGCGAAGCCAGTTGCTCGGCCCGCGCAGAAGTCGTGATCTTGAAAGAGGAGATTGAGTTCTTCGCCGGCGTTGCATTCCGCAGGTACACCAGAATGTCAGTCAGTTCCTGCGGCGTCATCGTCGGGAAGGTCTTGTTCCGCTTCTGCAGTTCGGCTTTCATGTCGGGTGAATGCACCCACATGGCGCCAACCACACTAACCGGATCACCCAGCGTCGTCCACTTTGCCACCGGTTTCGCCTTGTCATTCACGGGCGATGAAATGCCATGGCAGGATTCGCAGTTCTTTTCCGAGAACTGGAACTTGCCGCGGCCCGCGTCGCCGGGAACGTCAAAGTAACGCGCCGAGTAGAAAGAGGCGAACAGATCCGCCGAATTCTGCGGGTCCAGATCGCCGACCTTTAAGCCCCGGTCACGAATCGCCTTCCACATCTGCGGCGCGTGATTCCACATCGTGCTGGCAAGGTCCGCCGGCGAATACGCACGGTCCAGAACGCGGCCCAGATCGTTGGCCACAATTCCGCCCTTGCCTTTCAACTGATGGCACTGGATACAGCCCTGCGACTGGAACAGCTTGTCGCCGCGCTCGGAATCCATCGGCAGGGTGGCGGCGCTCAGGGTCGCCGCCACCATCCCGAAAAGCAATGAAATTCTTCTCATCGTGTAAACCTCACGCCGGTAGTCAAAATGTGCGTCCGGAACGCCTCGTAAAGGTAGAACGATTCACCGAGCCCGTAGTAGCGCCACTCGGCAAACAGACCAAAGCTCTTCGTCAGGGGAGCGTTCACGCGCACGGTCGGCTGGTAATAGGTGGTCGGACGGCTGCCCGCCGTCAGAACAGCCGAACCACCCGCCATCACCTTGATCGACTGCCCTTTTACCGGACTCCGCAGATTCCCGGATACCAGACCCGAGATCGTGTGGCAGTATTCGCGGTAGTTCGAGAGAGTCGAGACCAGAATCTGCGGCTGCAGATAGGCGATCGACGAATTGTACGAGCAGTGCTCATAAGAAGCCTGCAGGTCCAGCTTGTCGCCCTTCGGCATCCAGTTGATGGAGGCCGCTTCCTGGTGGAGATCGAAGCGATACGACGCCCCGGAGTACGGATTGTCGTTGTGCAGCGTCCGGTAGTCCAGTGAGAGACGCAGCGTCGAAGTGAGCTTCACGTTGCCCGTCGCCCGAACCTTCTGGTAGTCATACAGACTCGTGCGGAACCACGCGCCACCGCCCTTGCCAACTTCGGCATCGGCCGCAACGGACCACCGGTTACCCGGCCGCCACGTCACACCACCCAAACCAACCTGCCGGCGAAGCGAGGAAAACTGCGCTCCGGGCAGACCCGCAGCAGGCAGAATCAGGCCTTCAGCCTCACCCCAAACCACGCGGTGGCCAGCCCGAAACGTAACGCTGCGCGGACCTTCCACAAAGACGTTGGTTTCGAGCCTGTTCTCATTGGTCGTAAGCAGAGAATTCCCGTTGATCAGCGTGGAAGTGGCCGCCAGCGCCAGCCTTTCCAGACTGCTGGAACTAGCATGGCTGTTCAGCTTGTCAGTATTCCAGGACTGGGTGGCACGGAGGCGCCGCGTCGGATGCAGATCCCAGCCGAAGTTCGCGGACTTGTGCGGCAGATTCGCCGTCGCGGTCAGAATACTCTGGCCGGTGGTGTAGAACAGCGCCTGGCTGAGCACCACAAAGCTGCCCGTTGCCAGTTGCTGAAAGTTCACTTCGTTATGCGGATTCGCATACATGTAGTGGCCGTAGATATCGAGCCAGGTGAACGGAGTGGCGGTCCCCGTAATACGGGAAAAGCCGCCGTTGCCGCGGACACCGGTAGAGCGTTGCAACGTGGAAAGCGTAATCTGCTGTCCCAATACCGGATTCAGGTTGTTCCCGGGACCACCCGACGTCACATTGGTGCTCAGGTCGTTGCGGAAAATGCTCGCGCCCTGCTCCAGTGTCACGTGGTACCGACGAGTGGATATGTGCACACCGGCCCGGTAGAGGTCGGTCGCGTCGCGGCTCAGTTCCGGAATCGGAAACTCGTTGCCATCCGTGCGGAACACCGAAATCCCCCGGCCCTTGCTGGAATCCCGGTCGTACATAATGTACGGCGAGAACAGCCGGCCGTTGAACAGTTCCAGAGAATAGCTCCCTGCCCGCCGACGCGTATCGAACGACTGCTGGTTCAGGACAATGCCCCGGGCCAGTGTGGGATCGGCATACGACGTCAGGTTGTTGAAGTAAGTCAGGTTCCGGAAGTCGCCCAGGAACTTATAGATACCGCGCTTCTCGGCGAAGATGTGGAAGGTCGACCACGGGTCGCCACCCCAGTCGTACGCCCGAATCCGAAGCCGCTCAAACAGCCGCTTCTTCGGATCCAGAATCGTGAAATCGGTGCCCGAAAGTTTCAGCCCTTCGCCCAGGTTGACGATGGAGCGATAAGTGCTTTCGCTGCCCCCGATCCCGGTCTGCGAACGGTATCCCATTTCGAGGTAGCCGGTCACCCACTTTTCCGAAGATGGCACCGGAGAAGGAGCTTCAGCGGCCGGAGCCGCAGCAGTCGCCTCGGTGGGAGGCGCTGCCGGTTTGGCATCCTGTGCCGGTTTGTCCTGCGCAAAAAGCGCGAGGGGAAGGAAGAATAGTGCGTATCTGGTCTTCATCGCAGCAGATTCCTATCCGTGTAGCTGCCGTGGATCTTTTGGTGACACACGGTGCAATTGGCATAGCGCGGCGAGCGCAGATCATGGAACGCGGGAGGCACAACGCCACCCTTCTGCGGAGACACCCCGGGGATATTCGAATGGCATTCAAGGCAGGTCTGCCGGACTTCCGCCCGGTTCAGCATCCGTGGATTCGCCGAACCATGCGATTCGTGACAGGCCCCGCACCCTTCCTGGCGCATCGGAGCATGTTCGAACGTGAACGGGCCACGTTTGTCGCCATGGCACTTGATGCAGCCGACATCATTGGAAGCAAACGACTGAATCATCGACGGCCGGACCGAGCCGTGCGGATTGTGGCAATCCACGCAGGTCATGGAGTTTTCCGGCACTTTGTGGTGCGACGGCTTGGCAAACTGTGCCTTCTGCGAGAGGTGGCAGGAGGAACACTGTGCGTTCACATCCGCCGGAGCTCTCTGCACCAAACCTGCCGGACCTTTCGCGTGCATCGAGTGGCAGGTAGTACAGGCAACCGCGCTCTTCGCGTGGCCGCTGCTGATGCGGGCCGAGTGCTTTGCGGTGTTGAGATGGCACCCGAGGCAGACCTTGTCCGTCTCGGCCGGTTTCAGCTTCGCCGGATTGCGGATCTCTTTCGCATCCGCAGACCCTGCGTGTGTGGCCCCCGGTCCGTGGCACGATTCACATCCATGCTCGGCCCAGCCACCGCGCTTGTCCGTTTCCACAAACGTATGAGCGCTTTTTCTGTAGTTGTTGTAAATGTCCTCGTGACAGGTCTGACACGTCTGAGAACCGACATACTCTTCGCCAAACTGCTTCGGCGCCGTCCCCTCGATTCGCTTTTTCGACGCCGCCTTTGGAGGAGCCCCCTTTTCGGGGGCGGCCTCCTGGGCGGCGCCGTACGAGAGGTACGGCGCCGTTGTCAGGAGCAGGAACGCGGCCAGAGCAGGGACCGCGTTCCGTGCCATTGTTTTAGTACTGAGCATGCACCTTCGCGACCCCGAATTCTGCCGTTGCCTTGTGGCATACCGTGCAGCTCTCGCCGAGTTTCGGATCGGTTTGAGACAGCGCGTGTGCGGCCGAGGGGATGGCTGCGTGGCAACCAGTGCAGGCGGAGGTAACCGCCGCTACCGGGCTCACAGGTCCCTGCGGATCGGTGACATTGTTCTTGCCGATAGGCAGAATACCTTCGCTGCCACCTGCGTGGCACATGGCGCAGTTCCGGGTGTCGCCAACCGCGCCGGTCGGACTCATTGCCGGGTAGCGAATTTCAGTGAAGTCGTTGTGCGACCCACCGAAGCCAACCACCGTGTAGTCCCGGCCCAGAGCCTTCAGGTTTTCACCTGTATGGATCCGGTGCACAAGAAGGTTGAAGTTGATGCCCTGATTCGGCAGAGCCTTGTCAGCGGCAACGACTGCGCCGGGGCGCCTTGCACCATCAGTGTTGGACGGGTTGTGGCACATCACGCAGTATTCAGTCTGATTGCGCAGGCCACCGTGGATCGTGGTGAACCGTACGTGGCAGCGCTGGCAGTTGGCCGTGGCGACCACTGCGCGGCGATTCGCAACCGCGGAACCGTCGACAGAGAAGGCCATCACCGGATTCTTCGCGCCGGTCGTTACCGCGATCTGCTTGGTGGTACCAGGCAGCAGAGTTTCCGCGCGCCGGGCTTCCATGCCGATCTGATAGCTGCCCTTTGCGTTTGCCGGGATGGCATGCGTAAAGGCGTAGGTACAGGTGCCGTCAGCGCCGCACTTGGCGGCCGTCAGAGCGCTTTCCGTCACATAACCAGGAGTGGTTACGTCGGAACCAAAGCTCGTGTAACCAAAGTCGGAGGTGGCACCCGCCATCGTCAGAGAAAGCGTACTCAGAGCGGCCGGCAGCAACGGCTTTGCGTTCTTGTCGGTCAGCGTGAAGGTCACCGTCGGCTTGGAACCGGCCGTGCCGCCGTCAACCTTCTTGATCGTTACGGCAACGCCCTGAACAAGCGCGGAGTCTTCCGGAACCATGTGCGCGCCCTTAATGGAGGCGTCAAAGTCCAGTTCGCCCTGCGGCAGGTGGCAGGTGGCGCAAAGGTTATCGCTAACCTGCGGGCCGCCCACATGATTCTTGCCACTCGCGAAGTCCACGTTGTCGTGGCAGGAACCGCAGGCTGCGCGGGTCGGCTTCGTCAGGTAGTTGGCTGCCTGCGT
>CANIHR010000186.1 GCA_947467185.1 Bryobacterales bacterium | reverse complement strand
GGCGGGACCGCTTCCAGGCACTCCCATGAGAACAAAGTTGGAGTCCGTTGCGAGCCAAGCTCGAGGACAACACCCGCCGAAGAAACCTTCCCCACTTCAAACGGTCGCGGACGGGTCGGAGTGTACAAAATTTCTCCCTCCCGCACTGTGCTCCGGACGGCCTTCTCTACTGGTCCCATAGTTGGCCAGTCTAACAAAATCTACACCGGCAATCGGCGTTTTTTGCTCCGCCTAACGCCCCCGCCCACTCCCAACCACCAACGCCTTCACCATAGCCGCCCGAGCCACAGCCACCGGCGACACCCGCAACTCCTCCAAACTCCACCGCATCTTCCGACTCCAGTTCGGATACTCCGCCGTCGTCCCCGGCAAATTCTGCTGATACGGTTCCAGCGTCATATCCTCCTGATTCACCAGCCACATCGCGCACGGAGTCTTCGCCAGGAACCCTAAAACCGCCTCATGAATCTCCGGCGTCAACTCCGGCAACGCCGCCGCATCCCGCTCATAATCCATGGGCAGCAACTCCGCTTTCACCAGCGCATCCAGCAACCGCTGCCGGTCCCGCACCCGGTCCGCCTTCTGCGCCTCATACGACGCCTCATCCACCGTCCCTGCCTGCAGCCGGGCCTCAATATCCTCGCCTGTCCAGAAACCGGCCACCGTCGGCAAATCATGTGTCGTCGTCGAAGTCAGCGCCCCATCCGGATACTCCGCCGGAGCCTTAAAACCTTCCGCGTTCTGCTCAAAAATCAGCAGCCGATAACTCAGCACGCCAAACGCGGCCAGCGTTTCCCGGACCTCATCCTCCACGGTCCCCAAATCCTCGCCCACAATCGCCGCGCCGCTCCGAACACTCTCCAGCGCCAGAATTCGAACCAAATCCTTCGCCCGATCCCGCACATACGCCCCATCCGCCGCCGTATGCCCCTCCGGAATCCAGTACAGCCGGAACAGCCGCATCACATGGTCAATCCGCAACGCCCCGCCATGCCGCATCGACTTCGCAATCGACTCCGCATACAGCCGGTACCCGTCCTCCATGTGCCGCTTCTGATTCGGCGGAGGGAACGACCAGTCCTGCCCCGACGGCGAAAATCCATCCGGCGGCGACCCCACCCGCGCCCCCTTCACAAAGAACGGCCGGTGCGCCCACAAATCCGACCCGCACCGATCCGTCGCGAGCGCCAGGTCGTGGTACAAACCAATCCCCATGCCCGCCGCCAGCGCATGCTTCTGCGCCTCGGCAATCTGCCCATCCACAAGCCACTGCAGCCACCCATGGAAGGCAATCTCCCGCTCGTGCGCCGCCGCAAACTCCTGAACCGCCACCGACTCCGGATCCTGATATCCCGCCGGCCACTGCGGCCACACCCAGACCTCGGGATTCGCCGCATGCAGATGCTCATCCAGCGCGCAGTAAGTCGCATATAACCGCAGCAACTCACCCTCTGCCGCGATCCACGCCGCAGCTTCGGACGACACACCATCCCGCGCGAAAATCATCTCCAAAGCCCGGCGCTTCAAAGCTGCCACAGCCTCGTACTGCACGATATCCGTAGCCCGTAACCGGGCCATCTCGGCCAGAGTCTCCGGAGTCTCAAACTCCGCGCGGATCGCCGAATACCCCGGCACCGCTTCCACATCCAGATACAGCCAGTTCCGATAGAAAATGCTGTTCGGCAGATACGGACTCTGGTTATAAGGAATCCGGTTATGAATCGCATGCAGCGGATTCAAAGCAATAAAATCCGCCCCCAGCTCTTCCGCCGCCCACGACGACAAATCCCGCAGATCCCGAAAATCCCCGCAGCCCCAGTTCCGCTCCGACCGAACACCATACAGCGTCACACCCAGCCCGGCCCGCTTGCCCGTCAGCCGTACCGCCGACTTCGGACACACAATCAGCCGCATCGAACGCCCGCCCACATGCGTCGGGTGATACCCCAGCGGCAGATTCGGAGTCCACAAATCTGTCCCCGGAATCCGCTCCGGCTCGCCTTCCAGCACCACCATCACCGGAGGCACTTGCTCGGCCTGCGACACCTCTTCCCCCGGCGTCACCCCCAGGGAATGCAGAATCGCGAGATTCGTCTCTCGCGAAGTGGCATGAATCCTGCCAAAGTTATCCCAAAACTCCTGCTGGACGCCGTTTTGCTCGGCTGCGATACGGATCTCGTCTTCGGAAGGCACTGCTTTTCAGTTTAGTAGCCCACCAGAAACCCGCTACCATAAATTGTGTTTCCGGCCATCTGCCTCGCCCTCCTCGCAGCCCAAATTTCCGCAGCCGAACCCCGCTTTGAACTGGCCGACGTCCACGCCAGCCCCCGCTCCACCAGCATCGAACTCACCGGCGGCATCAAGCGCGGAGGCACATACCAACTCCGCCACGCCACCATGCTCGACCTCGTCCGCCTCGCCTGGGGAGTCGATGCCCAGAAGGTCCTGGGTGGCCCCGCCTGGCTCGAAATCGACCGCTTCGATCTCCGCGCGAAAGTGCCCGCCGGCACCGCCCCCGCAGCTGTCCCGGCCATGCTGCAAACCCTCCTCGCCGAACGCTTCAACCTCACCGCCCACCGCGACACCAAACCCGTCCCCACCTGGGTCCTCACCGCCGGCAAACACCCCGTCCTCAAGCCTGCCGACCCCACCAGCGAAAGCCGGTGCCAGTCCGGCGGTACGAACGACCAGGTCACCATGACCTGCCGCAACACCCCAATGCCCGCCCTCGTCGCCAGCCTCACCGGCCTCGAAGTCTGGTATTACCTCGGGGACAATCTCGTTGCGGACCAGACCGGCTTAGAAGGCGCGTTCGACTTCGACCTCCAATACTCCCGCCGCTGGAACACCACCGCCGCCGGAGCGCAAATCCTCAGCCTCTTCGACGCCCTGGAAAAACTCGGCCTCAAGCTCGATCCCTCCGCCGTCCCCCTGCCCGTAGTCGTCGTGGACCGCGTCGATCGCTGGCCCACGCCCAACTCCCCCGAGACCAACAAAGCCTTCCCGCCGCCGCCCACCGACTTCGACGTCGCAGCCATCAAGCCCACCGACCCCGCGCACCCCGGTGAAGACTTCCGCCTCGAGAGCGAGCGCCTCACCATCCGCGCCACCACTCTCCAGACCCTCATCGCAGACGCCTGGGGCATCACCAATGAAATGATCGTCGCAGGCCCCAAATTCCTCGAAACCGCCCGCTGGGACATCGCCGCCAAAGCTGCCGAAGAAATCGACCCCGACGCCGTCGGCCCCACGCTCCAAACCCTCCTGAAAGACCGCTTCCACCTCGCCGCCCACTTCGAAGAACGTACCCTCCCCGCCTGGGTCCTCACCGCGCCCAAACCCAGGCTCAAAAAGGCCGACCCCGCCTCGCGCACCGGCTGCCACGAAGGCCCGCCCAACCTCGCCAAAATCGATCCCCGCAACACCAACCCCGTCCTCGGCCGCCTGCTCACCTGCACCAACGCCCCCATGTCCTGGTTCGCCGCCCAACTGCCCTCCGTCGCAAGCGGCTACATCCACAGCGAAGTCCTCGACGCCACCGGCCTCGAAGGCGGCTGGGATTTCACCCTCAGCTTCAGCAAACTCCGCCAGTGGCAGGGCGAACCCCCGTCCTCTCCCGACTCACCCCACGCACCCGACCCCAACGGAGCTCTCTCCGCCCCCGAAGCCCTCGAAAAGCAACTCGGCCTGAAGCTCGAACTTCGCAAGCGCTCCGTCCGCGTCCTCGTCATCGACCACATCGACGACAAGCCCACCGACAACTAAACGGACCGACCGTTAAGCTGAAACCAGTGCGTCCCCCGACCCAACTTCCTGCCCGTGCGGACTACGTCATCGTCGGTGCCGGTTTCGCCGGAGCCGCCACCGCCTGGGCTCTCGGCCGCCGTGGCCCCTGCACCGGCGTCATCCTCGACCGCGAACTCACCTTCGGCGTCCACGCCTCCGGCCGCAACGCCGCCATGTCCCGCCTGACCGACGAAGACCCCCTCATCACCGCCCTCGCCTGGCGTAGCACCGCCCACATCCGAGCCCTCGAAGAGACACCCGGCGAACTCCTCCGCCCCACCGGAGGCCTCACGCTCGCCCCCGCCTCTCATCCTGAAGATCTGGAAGCCGCCTTCGCTGTCCTCCGCGCCCAAAACATCCTCTGCGAACTCCTCCGCGCCCCGGTCGCCCGAGCCCGCTTCCCCTTCCTCGACGCCTGGACCTTCGACCTCGCCCTCTGGTCCCCCGAAGAAGGCATCGTCGATATCCACGCCCTCCTCAGCCGCTACCTGAAACTCGCGCGCCAAACCGGCTTCACCCTCGTCACCAACTGCCTCGCGGAAGGCTTAATCATCGAGGACGGCCGCGTCGCCGGAGTCCGCACCAGCCAGGGAGAAATCCGCACCGACACCGTCATCGACGCCAGCGGAGCCTGGGCCGGCCAACTCGGCCGCGAAGCCCAACCCCTCCCCCTCGAACCCCGCCGCCGACACCTCTTCGTCTCCGGCCCGCTCGACCACGCGCGCTCCACCGACCCCTTCGTCTGGCTCCAGTCCCCCGGCTTCTACTTCCGCGCCGAAGGCGACGGCCTCCTCCTCTCCCCCTGCGACGAAACCGCCAATCCCCCCGGCCTCCCCGCAACGGACGCCGCGGCCACCGAACTCCTCGCGGAAAAGCTCAGCGCTCTGGCCCCGACCCTGGCCGACATCTCCATCAGAAGGCAGTGGGCCTGCCTCCGAACCTTCACCCCCGACCGCCGTCCCCTGATCGGCCCCGACCCCACCCACCCCGGCCTCTTTCACGTCTCCGGCTTAGGAGGCTTCGGCATGACTACCAGCGCCGCAATAGGAGAACTAGCCGCCGACCTCCTCCACAACCAAACCCCCACCTGGCTAGACCCGAAGCCCCTCGCCCCCGGTCGATTCCAGCTCATATAGGCTCCATAGATGCTGCAACTGATCCTTTCCCTCATTTGCACCGCGCTCATCCTGAAAGGAGCCTCTCCCGATGAGTCGCTGCCGAAGAAGTACGCGACAGCCGCCTGTATCCCACTTGCATCGATACGGACGATCACGCCCAACACGCGTCAATGGGATCACACATTGACGCTCCACAACGGAGCGAAAGTCGTAATTACAGGAGCTCGGATTCCCGGTGGCAAGGTCTACGTTTCCTATCCGGAGGAACGCCGGGACATAGTTGCCGCGGACCCCGCAGACTATGTCTACCCGTCAGACGTCCGGCTGGACGTCACAAAAGAACTTCTGTACACGAAAGCCAACGGCCTCGCGGGCGGCTTTTCCGCGCAGACCTGGCTTTTCGAATACGACCTCAGGCAGCACCGCATCACCAAACGCCTGCAGGTGAAGAATGGCACTCTGCCGGCGGCGTGCCCCGAGACCCCTCCGAAGCCCTGACGCCCATTCGTGATAACCTCGCATCGGGCCAACGCGGAATCCCCACCCCATGCGCAAACTTCTCCTCCTCATCACCCTGATGCCCGCCCTCCTCTTCGCTCAATCCAGCATCACCCAGCTCGCCGCCGAATTTGCCCCCACCGGAACCCTCCGCGCCGGCATCAACCACAGCAATCCCATCCTCGCCACCCGCAACCCCCAAACCGGCGAACTCAAAGGCATCGCCGTCGATCTCGCCCGCGAACTCGGCCGTCACCTCAACGTCCCCGTCACCCTTGTCCCCTTCGACGCCGCCGGCAAAATGACCGACACCGCCCGCGCCAACGTCTGGGACCTCGCCTTCCTCGGCATCGACCCCGCCCGTGCGCAGGAAATCGACTACTCCGCCGCCTGGGTCGAACTTGAAGGCACCTACCTCGTCCCCGCCGGCTCCCCTCTCCGCACTATCGCCGATGTCGACCGCCCCGGTAACCGGATCTCCGTCACCACCAAAAGCGCCTACGACCTCTTCCTCACCCGCACCCTCAAGAACGCGCAAATCGTCCGAGCCCCCGCAACTCCGGAATCCATCGACCTCTTCGCCACGCAGCACCTCGAAGCCCTCGCCGCCCCCCGCACCGCGCTCATCCCGGTAGCCGCCCGCTTCCCTGGTTCCCGCATCCTCGACGGCCACTTCATGACCATCCCGCAGGCCGCCGCCATCCCCAAAGGACGCCCCGCCGCCGCCCGCTACCTCCGTACCTTTATCGAAGAAATGAAGGCTTCCGGTTTCGTTGCCGACGCCCTGAAGCGCCACGGCCTCACCGCGAATGACGCCATCATCGCCCCCGCGGCGTACCTCCGAGTCACCTTCCTCGCTGGCAATCCCACCCAGGGCAAAAGCGACCCCGCCACCGGCGAGGTAACCGGACCCGTCCGCGAACTTGCCGACAAGCTCGCCGACACCCTCAACCGCCCCCTCAAACTCACGCCCCTCAACGGTGTCCCCGCCGTCCTCGAAAGCGTCAAAACCCACCAGGCCGACCTCGGCTTCGTCGCAGCAGACCCCTCCCGCGCCACCGAGGTCGATTTCTCGCAGGTCTACCTCCTCGGCTGGGCCTCGTATATGGTGCCCGCCGCCGCCCCGCAACGCACCGTAGCCGACATGGACCAGCCCGGCCTGAAAGTAGCAGCCACCCCCACCGACTCCCCCGGCCTCTATCTCTCCCGCAATCTAAAAAACGCGACGTTCGTCCCCGTGAAGAGCCAGGAAGAAGGTTTGCGTCTGCTCCAGAACGGAGAAATCCAGGGTTTCGCCACCAACCGCCAGCGACTCCTCCAGCTAACCGCCGCCGACCCCCGCTTCCGAGTCCTCACCGACAACTACTTCGCCGTAAAACAGGCCATCGCGGTACCCAAAGGTGACACCGCCACTCTCGACGTCGTCAATCGCGTTCTAACCGAAGCCAAAGCCTCACGCCTCATCGAAGCCGCCATCCGCCGCGCCGGACTAACCGGAGCCGCCGACCAGGCCCCATAGCTCGCCCTAAGCATCAACCCAGGCATGCAGCGGAGCCGCTTCCCCCAGCGCCTGCAAATCCGCCGCAACGCCATCATGATTCCCCCACACGACAGACGAAACCTCCCCCGCCACCGCCTCAATCCGCTCGCATCCCAGCACCCGGTCTCGCTCCACATAGAACCCGTAAGTCCGGCACTCCACCGGTCGCGCCGCATACACCAGACAAGCTCCCGACGCCCTTTCCAGCAAAGGACACGTAAACGGCCGTTCCCCCACCGCCGACAACCGAATCCGCTCCCGAGCCGCCTCCGCCACTGCAACCGGCAGCCCATCCAGAGCCTCCCGAATCCCCGCCCACTCCACCGCGCTCACCAGTGGCACCGAAGCCAGCCGCCGGCAGCAGTCATCGCACCCCTTCCGGCACGGCCAGTCCCCGCGCGCGGCGATCATCCCCTCCGCCCGCGCCGCCACCGCCTCCCGAATCGAAACCAGTTCCGCCATACCCCACAATAGAACTGAATGCCCGCAACCGACTGGGGATGGCTCATCACGCCGGAAGAACTCCGCGGTTGGATCCTCGAAGAAACGCCAGACCTGCTCGTCCTCAACAAGCCCCCGCACGTCGTGGTGCACCGCTCCCGCTTCGGGCCCTGGTCCAGCCTCGTCGGAGCCTGCCGCGAATACCTCGGTGACGACGTCCTCCGCATGCCCTTCCGCCTCGACCGCGAAACCAGCGGAGCCCTCGTCCTCGCCCGAACCCGCGAAACCGGCTCCCGCCTCCAGCGCGCCGTCCAGTTCAAGACCTTCCACAAGACCTACCACGCCGTCCTGACAGGCCATCTCGAAAACCCCATCACGACAACCGCCAGCATAGGCCCCGACCTCGGAGCCGAATTCTACTCCCGCCGAACAGTAGTGGAGGACGGCACAGAAGGCAGCGACACCGCCGAAACCGAGTTCATCCCGATCGCCACGGGAGGCGGCTACACCCTCGCCCAGGTCCACCCAAAGTCGGGACGCCGCCACCAGATTCGGGTCCACGCCATGGGAATCGGCCACCCCTTAGTGGGAGACAAACTCTACGGCCCCGACCCCACTCTGATGCTCCGGTTCATGGAAGAGAGAATGACCCCGGCCCTCCTGGAAAAACTCCTCTTGGACCGTCAGGCACTCCACTGCACGAGGGTAGACTTCGAAACCGAAAAAGGAACCGAAACCTTCACCGCCCCACCACCGCAAGACCTGGCCGACTTCGTCCAAACCCACATCGGCTATACCTGGTGCGCCGTCAGTACCAGTCCTCAATTCGAAGCTTCGGCACCCGGCTGAACTCCGCCCTGTTATTCGTGATCAATACGCAGTCATTCGCCAGTGCCGTCGCGGCGATCATGAAGTCCATCTGGCCGATTGCCTCGCCTCGCTTTTCGAGCTCAACACGCAACCTCGCCGCGATCTCAGCGTCCCGCAGATCAAATGGCAGAATACGCACCGTACTCAGCAACAGCCCAAGCTCTTTCCGGCGACGTTCCGGATTCCCGGCCTTCAGTGTCCCGTACTCAATCTCGAATGCCACAACCGCAGGTATCGAAATCAGCCTCGGATCGCACGCCAATAGACGCTGCCGGACCCGCCCGACACCTTTCAAGGCATGAATCAGCGAATTGGAATCAAGTGCAAAGACCGGCCCAACGGCCATTACAAGTTCTCGCGCTTCGAATCTGGCCCATAGCCCTGCCGTAAGGTCTCGGCATCGGGAAAGTCAGCGTCCCACGTTCCAAGGATCGCGACAACCTCCTCCGGCCACTTCGCCCGAGACTCCCGGCGCAGCACGTCGGCAACCCACTTATTCACTGACTCGCCCGACCGCGCCGCAGCCCGCTGCACCGCGTCGATCGTCTCCTGCTCCATGACGATGTTCAATTCGGACATATCCCCAATTATAGGCAAAATCGCAACCGTCGCTCTCCCGCACTGGCCGCTAGTCCCGCAACTCCACAAGTTCAGCGCGCCGTGCCCATCCCCCTCGACATCTCCCGCAGCCATTCCATAAAAATCTCCTGCGCCCGCGGCACATACCGCCGTTCCAGCCGCACATACCCAATCCGCCGCATCGCCTTCGGTTCAATCGGAATTAACCGGCATCCGACAGCCGCCTGCCGCGCCATATCCGGCACCAGACTCACCCCAAAACCAGCTCGAATCAGCTCGAAAATGCTCGCGAACTGGTCCGCTTCAAACTGTGCTGCAAACCGGGTCCGCGCCCGGTCGCAAATTGTCAGCGTCTCTTCCCGCAGACAGTGCCCGTCCTTCAGGATCAACAATCGCTCCGTTGAGACCCGCCGCAACAGCACCTTCTCCGCCTCCGCCAAAACATGGAAATCCGGCACCGCCAGATGAATCGGCTCCCGAAAAAGCTCCCGCATCACCAGGTTGTTGCCCTCCACCGGAATACTCAGAATCGCCATATCCAGCAATCCGTCCTCAATCTGACCAATCAGTTCCGCCGTCGGCGCCTCCCGCAGGTGCAAGTCGATCTCGGGGAACCTCTCCACGAAATTCCGCAGCCGCGGAGCCAGAAAATAGGGAAGAACAGTCGGAATGGCCCCCACCCGCAGCACACCCCCCGGAGCCGCCCGCACCTCCTCCAGATACGTCGGCAAAGCTGCCGCATCCAACAGCATCGCCTGCGCCCGCGGCAGCAGCGCCTCACCCACCGGAGTCAGTTCCGTTCGCCGCGCCAGACGCTCAAACAGCGGAGCGCTCAGCCCTTGTTCCAGCTTTGCAATCTGCTCCGACAGCGAGGACTGCGCCACGCCCATCTCTTCCGCCGCCTTCGTGAAGCTCCCCGCCCGCGCCACCGCGCAGAAACACTCCAGTTGTCGCAGGTCAAACTTTCGATTCTTTTCTTCCATAGGCAAATCCGATTACCGGCATAGTCTCATTCGGATTGACCGATGTCAAGACAAAGGCCTACGCTTTAGGTGAGGACATCATCCGTGACTAAACCCCTGAACCCCCTGTTCCAAACCCTCGCCGCCGCCGCCCTGCCACTCCTTTTCGCAGCAGCCGCCAGCGCCCAGACTCAACCCACCTCCAATCAGTATTGGTGGCCTGACCGTATCGACCTCTCACCCCTCCGCCAACACGCCGCCGAATCCAACCCCCTCGGGGAAAAATTCGACTACGCCAAAGCCTTCTCAACCCTTGACCTCAGCGCTGTCAAACAGGACCTCAAAAAAGTCCTCTCCACCTCCCAGCCCTGGTGGCCCGCCGACTACGGCAACTACGGCCCCTTCTTTATCCGCATGGCCTGGCACAGCGCCGGAACCTATCGCGCCCTCGATGGCCGCGGCGGTGCCGATGGCGGCCAACAGCGCTTCGAACCGCTCAACAGCTGGCCCGATAACGCCAACCTCGACAAAGCCCGTCGCCTGCTCTGGCCCGTCAAGCAGAAGTACGGCCAGAAGATCTCCTGGGGCGACCTCATGGTCCTCGCCGGCAACGTCTCCCTCGAATCCATGGGCTTCAAAACCTTCGGCTTTGCCGGTGGCCGCCGCGACGACTGGGAACCTGAAATCGTCAACTGGGGTTCCGAAAAAAAGTGGCTCGCCGACGAACGCTACACCGGTGACCGCAAGCTCGCCAACCCTCTCGCCGCCGTCCAAATGGGCCTCATCTACGTGAATCCCGAAGGCCCCAACGGTAACCCTGACCCCCTCGCCGCCGCTCGTGACATCCGCGAAACCTTCGGCCGCATGGCCATGAATGACGAGGAAACCCTCGCCCTCATCGCCGGAGGTCACACCTTCGGCAAGGCTCACGGTGCCGCCCCGCCCGCCAATTGCGTCGGCCCCGACCCCGCCGCTTCCGCCCTCGAAAAGCAGGGCATCGGCTGGAACAACTCCTGCGGCAAAGGCAACGCCGGCGACACCATCACCAGTGGCCTCG
>CANIHR010000185.1 GCA_947467185.1 Bryobacterales bacterium | reverse complement strand
AGTAAACGAGAACGCTGAGTACCTGAACTATGCCCTGCTGCACCTGGAGAGGGAGCGCGAAGCACTCGATGCGAAGATCGCTCATGTCCGGAAGCAGCTTGGTCTGGGTGGCACCGCAGCCGCTGCGGCACCTGCCCCGGTGAAGAAAGTGAAGGCAGCGTCCAAGCCTGTAGTCGCTGAAGCAGCGCCTCCCGCCGCTGAAGGCAAGACTCGCAAGGCTCGCGTACTTAGCCCCGCCGCCCGCAAGCGTATCTCGCTGGCGCAGAAGAAGCGCTGGGCTGCAAACCGCGGCGAAAAAGCGGAATAACTTACCAGTTGAAATGCGCGGCGAGTTGGTCTACCGGACCCCGTCCCGCTATTTGTCCGTCCTGGAAAAACACAGCTTCTTTGGTCAGCATTCGGGCAAAGGGCATGTCGTGAGTGATCAGAATTTTTGCCTGGGGTAGTTCGGACAGCAAGGTCGCGAGGCTCCGCTGACCGGGAGGATCCAGGTAAGTTGTTGGTTCATCCAGAACAAGTAACAAAGGGTCGCTCGCCAGAATTCCGGCGATAGCGACCCTTTTCTTTTCTCCCGCGCTCAAGTGCCACGGGGCTTTGTTCGCTTTGTGATCCATCGCGACCAGGCGGAGCGCGTCCATAGCTTTTTCGGCAGAGGCTTCGGGAGACAGGCCAGATGTCATGGGCGCGAATGCAACGTCTTCGAGGACGGTCGGCATGAAGAGTTGATTGTCGGAGTCCTGAAAGACCAGGCCGACCTTGCGGCGGATCTGCGACAGATTCCTCTCGATTACAGGAAGGCCGTCGATCTTGATAGTTCCCTGGGTCGGTTTCAAAAGGCCATTCAGGTGGAGAGCGAAGGTTGTCTTACCCGAACCATTCGGCCCCAGCAGCGCGACGGTTTCACCCGCTTCGAGATCGAAATCGACGCCCCGGAGGGCTTCCGTACCATCCTCCCAAACGTAGCGGAGTTCGCGAACTTCGACGATGCGGCTCATGGGAGAACCAGCCGAACAGCGAGGACGGGGCCAACGAGTCCGAAGACGAACCAGACATCGGCCGCGGTGATGCGCAGGACTCGAAAGCGAGGGATATGCCCCGTGAAACCACGCGCGGTCATGGCCTGGTGGATCGCGTTCGCCCGACCCCAGGAGCGAGCAAAAAGGACTCCGGCTGCAGCTGAGGCGCGGCGGAATTCCAGAGTCGAGGCCTTCCCTGCCCTGCTGGCGGCAGCGGCGCGCATGGCACCGGCTTCTTCAATGAGGACGAGCAGGTACCGGTAGAGGAACTGCATCACCTGAACCAGGAAACGGGGCACGCGGAGCGCTTCGAGGCCGGCGAGCAGGTCAGGTTGCGCGGTGGTGGCCATCAGCAGGACCGTGGTGAGGGCGGAGAGCCAGGAACGCACCATAATGGCGATACCCTTTTCCGGAGCTCCCGCGAAGAAGCTCATCAGGGCGAAAACGCAGGCGAACGGCAGGACAACCGCGGCGGCGAGCAGGACTCGTGGGACCGGCAGCTTAGCAGCAGAAGCGAGGGCTGTCAGCACGACAAAGTAGAAGATGGCGGCTCTCGCCTGAGACGGGTGGAGACTCGAGATGGCGATCAGGAAGACCAGTGTGACCAGGATTTTGGCTGCCGGATGGCGACGGTGCGCGAAGCTGGTGCCGCGGCTCCAGAGTTCCAGTCGTGCGTGACGCACCTGCTAAGCGCCTTCCCGCCGGGTAGCTCCGATGGCACGTGAAATGGCCATACAAAGGCCGTAGATCACGAGGATCCCGGCCAGACCAGCTACGGATTTGGCGAGCCTGGGGTTAGCGACGAAGGAAGCCTGATAGTCGCCAAACGGCGAGGCTATCAGAGAAGTGACTCGGTTCGAGATACCGGCTTTGAGAGCGAGAGATTCCAGACCGTCGGGACGGTCCGAAGCGAAGAGCCAGCCGGCGGAAGAAAGGAGCACGGCGGCCAACCCGGAGACGGCCCACGCGCGGCCCCCGGCGACGGGTTTACGAAGACAGCCGGGCTGGATGCGTTCGAGTGCGACGGCGACAGCCAGGGTGAGCGCGCCTTCGATGGCGGCAGAGACCAGGAACCAGGCGAACGAGACGCTCAGCATGGCGGGCGGCATCGCAACACCGGAGATGAGGAGTTCACTAAGCGCGAGAACGGCGGCCGTCATCAGCGAGAAGAAACCGGCAAGGAAGAGGCCGACGCGGGAGCCTCGGAACATGGCATAAGGAAGGTAACCGGCGAAGACCCCGGCGATGGCCATATTGAATATGTTGGCCCCAAGAGCGAGGAGCCCACCGTCCTGGAAGACAAGCGCCTGAGTGGCGAGGATCGCTGTCATTACAATAGAGGCGGCGGCTGGTCCGAGGAGGCAACTGAGAAGCGCAGCTCCGACTAAATGGCTGCTGGTGCCGTTTCCGGCCGGGAAATTGATCATTTGGGCGGCAAAGACAAAAGCGCCCATGACGCCCATCAGGGGAATGAGGTGGTGATTGAATTTTGCCTGCGCCCGACGTGCGAGCAGAGCGATGCCAGGGGCAGCAACCAGATCGGTTATCACCCAGACTCGCGTACTCAGATAGCCGTCAGGAATATGCATCAGACGCTTCCAACGTACCACGCGGGATTGAATCGTGCAGGCGGATCAGGCGGCTTCGGTGGTGTTGGGAACCGCGCGGAGCTGAGCATCTTCCAGCCCTTTGGTTTCCTGCCAAGTGTAGATCATACGGCTGATCACGGTCACGTTGGTGAAGATAGCGAGGATCCAAAGTACGTGCGCCATGCGGCTCGCCAGCGCCCCCAGAATAACGAGCACCACGCGTTCCGGACGTTCCATGAAACCGACCTTGCAGCGGGGGATCGTGTTCTCGGCGCGGGCCCGGGTGTAGCTAACCATGACCGTGCCCATCATGACGATGGCACACAGGACAACGTAGAAGTAACGGTTGATGGAAGCGTAGTAGACCTGCAGGCCGACCAGAACGGCGAGATCGGAATAGCGGTCAATCACAGAGTCGAAGAAGCCACCGAATTTGGTGACCTGGTTGGTCTGGCGAGCAACCCGGCCATCCACCATGTCAAACAGACCGGCACCAATGACGACCACACCGGCCATGGGGAAGTTACCCGCGGCAAACAACCAGGCAGCCCAGCCGTTAATGACCAAACCGAAAAAGGTGAGGACGTTGGGGTGAACGCGCGAAAGCGCCAGGCCGGCAACGATCCAGTGGATGATTTTGCCGAAGAAAAGTCCGATGCCGCGCGAAAACGTCATGGTTTCGTGGTTACTTCAGATCGTGAACAGTGAGGAGCCGGAGGATCTCCAGTTCTTTGGCACCGCCCGGAACCTGTAACTTTACTGTATCGCCCACTTCTTTGCCAAGCAGAGCGCGACCGATCGGAGAACCGGTGGAAATTTTGCCATTCGGAGCATCGGCCTCTTCGCTGGTAACCAGTTCGTAGGAGATCTCTTCGTCGCGAACAACGTCAAGGACAGCAACCTTTGAAAAGAGTCCGACCTTGTCACGGGGAATCTTCGCGAGGTCGATCATGGCGAATTCACCGAGACGCTTCTGCAACTGGCCGAGACGCGCATTGACGAAGCCCTGGCGTTCCTTGGCAGCGTGATACTCGGCGTTCTCTTTCAGATCGCCGTGAGCACGGGCTTTCAGAATTTCTCTAGGGAGTTCGTTGCGAAGTTCGTACTCCAACGCAGCGATCTCTTTTTCCAGCTTGGCGCGAATCTCGAGCATGATGAGGGGACGTCTTGTCTTAAATGCAGCAGGGGGTGAACCCCAAAAGGTCATTATAGCCGGGTGGGAGGTCCGGCGATGGCCTTTTTACTGGACGACAATCTGGGAACTCTTCGCCGTCACGCCGCCGATGGACAGGGTGAGAGGCTGCAACCCCGCGGGGGCGTCGGCAGGGACCTGCACGTTGATCTGGTAAAGACCGATCGTCTGGGGGGTCATGCCGCTGAAGAGGATGGTCGCTGTCTTGCCACCGATGGTGACGGTGGGCTGCGACGTGGTCCGGGCGAGCGTGGTGCTGCTGGAGGACTGGCCGGTCGCGGGGGTGTTGTCCACAGGACCAAGACCGTTGGCGTACAGAGTGATGACTTTGCCCCTTCCGGCACCGTTCTGGCTTGTGATGAGGGCGTAGTTCAGATCCTGAGCGACAACGGAGAGGGCACTGTTGGTGGCGTCGGTGTACTCAAAGTACGCGGGCGATGCTGGCGCCAGGGGCAGCGTGACCGTGGGACCGGCGAGATCGTGATACCGAACTTTGACGGTAGCGGACGTCTGCCCCTGCAATTCCCATGGAATCTGAACGTTGATCAGCGTCGGACTCATGTAGGAGATGGGGGCCGCGACACTGATGCCCGGTGCGTCGAAGGTGACAGAGGTGACGCCCAGCGAGATCGGGAGGTACCCGGTGGTGGGAATGATCGGTGTGGAGGAGAAGTCGAGACCCGAAATTGTGGCGTAAGAACCTGGTGCCAGGCTGCCCGATTGTTGCGTGGCGGCGTTAAAGATGCCCTTCGAGATGTAGGGAACGAAGTTGACGAAGTGGTAAAACTCCCAGTAAATGGTGTTGGAGATGAAGCCATCGATTGTGGTAAGCCCAGGCGTGCGCCCTTCACCTACATAGGCCGCAGCAATACCGTACACATCGGTCGCGCGGTCCGCATTGTTGAAATCGATCACGCTCTGGGGTTGCCAACCGGTTGGCTGATTGACGATCGGTGCGCCGTACTTATCCGTCACCCGGAACGCGATCAGCACCGGATACTCGGAGATAGCCGCAAAGTAGTTATCGCCCAGAACGGAGTAGGCATTGGCGGGTACCTTGTCGCTAACGATGTACAGGTACGGGAGGTGGAAGTTGCCATTCGTCCCGGTAACATTAATCTGCCCTTCATAGCTTCCGGCAGTCGGAATACGGCCGGTGAGCGCGACAGTCACGGTCTGAGACTGGCCAGGGCCAAGAGTCAGGGTGGATGGCGTGATGGTGACGGTGGCGTTGGAATCGGAATCGCGTGGAGCGACAGTCAGGGACAGGCTGACTGCGGTAGCAGCGGAATTGGTAAGGGTAACGGCCAGGCTGGGCGGCAGGGTGGTACCGACGAGACCAAAACTCACCACAGCCGGATTGGCAGTCAGCGTTCCGGAAACAGCGGCGGCGGCGTTGAGCCGGCCAGCACCCACAGCTGTGACGCGGGCGAGACCGCCGACATCGGCGTCCTGCACGATACCGTTTACGGCGGTGTTGACGACCGCGCTTTTCAGCTGCGCCGGGGTGTAACCGGGGTGTGCCTGCTTGACCAGCGCGGCAGCGCCGGCAACCATGGCCGCGGCATAGCTGGTGCCATCGACGGCGGCATAACCACTGACGTCGTAGACATCGCCGTTGGGATCGTAGCTTTGAGTTGCCGTGTAAACGCCGGCACCGACCGCGGCGATTTCGGGCTTGAGGGCACTGGTCCCGAGTGCCGGTCCACGTGAGGAGTCGAAGGCAATCACGTCGGAGCCGGTATCGGATGAAGTGAGAGCCGGATCAATCGTAATGGGGATTCCGGGGTTGGCCTTCACGGCAGCGCGAATCGCGAGACCGGCCGTATTGCCGACGTATTCGATGGGGATACCGGTCTCGTTCAGAAGATACGAGGGCGGGAAAATATTGTCGGTCGACGTGTCATACATCAGAACGGCGATAGCACCGGCGTTCTGGGCCGCGGTGACCTTCTGGAAGTAGGCGCAGGTGCCGCGGGCGATCAGGACAATCTTCCCGGTGAGGGAGCCAGCCGGAGCCCCGGAACACATGGTGGCGTCGGTGACGACGGTACTCAGATCAATGGAAGGCGCAGTCAGAGGCCGGGTGAACTTGATGCCATTCCCGGAGAGTCCTTTCCAGTCGGTGCCGTTAACCCGGACGGTCTGGTAGATCAGGTGAGCGTTGGTGGTGGAACCGACAGTAAGAGCGGAGGGCGCAGTACCGGGTGAGTCGATCGTCCCGAGCGTAGGGCAAGAGAGACCGGCGCAGCCGTCATTCCCTGCGGCGACGACGACCAGCATACCGGCCTGAACAGCGTGTTCGACCGCGTACGCGTTGATATCACAGGCGGTAGTCGGAATGTAGGGCCGAATCTGGGCCTGGGAGCAGGAACTGGAAGTATCCAGCGGGCCGTAGAAGGGAGCCGTGAAGGGCAGCGTACCGACGGCGAGAACGGCGATATCCATGCCGTCTGTGTACGCGTCTTCGAGAGCCTGTACGAGGATGCTCGTGGAACTGGTGTCGTGGATGCCGGGGGTGCCGAAGATCTTGTAGTTCCCCAGCCAGGCTTTGGGGGCGACGCCCGAGATTGCAGCGACGGGGGCTTTCACGGCGACACCGGCGGCGATAGCAGCGAGGGCTGTCCCGTGTCCGACCCGGTCACGCGGGGAGAAGTCGTCAGGGCTGGAACTTGCCGGGTCCGAGGTGGTAAGAGCCGAGACGTAACTGCGGGCAGCGATGACTTTACCGGTGGTGAAACTGGTATCGCCGACAGGGAATCCAGCGGGGGCTTTCAGGGCGGGATCGGTCAGGGCCGGGTGGGTCTGGTCAATACCGCTGTCGATGATCGCGATCTTCACACCCGCACCGGCCTGACTAGCACCGCCAACTGCATTCCAGGCCTGCCGGACGTTCTGGCCGTCAAGAGCCCGGTCCATTTTACGCTTTAGCGGGGTAGTGATCGAGACGCCGATCACACCAGGAAGCGAACCGAGTTTGAGGGCCTGTTCACGAGATGCTTTGACGTAAACAGCGTTGATCAGAGTGTCCGACTGACCGGTGACGGGCAGCCCGAGGGACTGGAGATGATTCTTCAGGACCGCCTGCTGCGAGCGGACCTGGAGCCGCATCGACTGTGCCGCGAAGGTATTCCGCTCCGTGCCGCGAAAACGGGTGGCGACAGCGGGCTGATCGAGCAGCACCGCGTACTCGAACTGGCGGGAGTCCTGGGCGAGCATAGGCAGGACGACAAGGGCGGACAATACCAATACACGTTTCACTGCAGTCTGTAGACGTAACAGAGACATTGGGGTTTCCAGTCAGCTCCGCATGCGAAGCATCAAATACAGACCGCCGAGCGAGAAAAGCGCGTCAGGCGCCCAGGCCGCGACGGCTGCCGGGAGGTAATTCACGTTCCCCATTTGTTCAAACAGCTGACCAACCCCGAGGTATCCCATTGCAATCGCGATACTTATTCCGATGCCAGCCATCGCGCCCCGGTTTCCGACAAGGAAGCCGAATGGAACTGAGAGCAGAGCCATGATGAGAGCGAAGGCAGGGACGGCGAACTTGCGGTAGTACTGCACCTGTAGTTTTACGGTATCGAAGCCGCGGTCCTGGAGGTATTTCAGGTACTGGCCGAGTTCGACGTAGTTCATCTGCCGGTTTTGCTTGACGGCGATGAGAAAATCGTCGGGGACTTCGGTGATTTCCGGGAACGTGGTGACGGTGAAGTTATTCACCGCGCATTCATCCACGCCACACATGTCGCGGGCAGTTCCCTGCTCCCAGACCCACTGGTTGATGTTGGGCTGCCAACGGGCGCGGTTGGCGCTGATCTGGCGGGCGAGGCGGAAGGTTTTCGGGTCAATCTCGAAAACGTACGGTTCGATCATCGTCTTTTCGGTAGCGTCAAAGCCACGCGAGTAGAAGATGCGGTAATTGTGGATGACCCACTTGCGATCGGGGTGGAGGTACGTCTGCTGCGGGCGGCCCTTGATCTCGTTGTGGATCGCGTCCTGAATCTGGTTGGCGCGGGGGATCCACGAGTAATCGGCGGCAAAGAGGGCGGCGCTCAGGAGGCCGCTCATCAGCACGACCGGCAGACCGAGGCGGCGGACCGAAATGCCGCAGGCCTTGAACGCAGTCACTTCGTTGTTCTTCGTCAGGACGCCAAAGGTGACCAGAACCGAGAGCAGGACGCTGATGGGCAGCGTGTCGTAGATGAGCAGGGGCGTCAGGAAGAAGTGGTATTTGAGCACTGACGCCAGCGAGATGTGGTTCTTGACGATGTCGCCCAGAAGATCAAAGAAGTTGAAGACTTGCGTCATCGCCACGAAGGCGGAGAGCCAGAGAGCGAAGTAAAAGAGGAAGTTGGAGAGGACGTAAGTGTCCATCAACTGGAAGAGCGAGAAGCGGACACCGGCGGAAGATGCCGTCTTTTCGGCAACCTTCGAGATGTCGCTGAGACCAGCGATCCAGCGCTGCACGGACTGGCGGAGGGCACCGATGGGGTCCCGGTCACCGGGGAGTTCCATACGGGAAATCATGAAAATTCCGGCAAGACCGAAGACGAAGTTAGGCAGCCACACGGCTAGTTCCGGCGACATCGAATGCGACCTCGACGCGGTGTTCGTCAGGCTGATGTAGGCGAGATAGTAGCAGAAGAAGGCGAGAAGAATGCCCCAGACGTAGCCCGACGAGCGGCCACCCTTGCGCGACGAGGTACCCAGCGGGATGCCGACGAGCGCCAGCATAATGCAGGCGACAGGCAGCGCGAAACGGCTGTTCAGTTCGATGCGGCCATCGATACTTTCCTGCGATTTGCGATCTTTGGCCTTGATGAAGCGCCAAAGCTCAATGGTCAGCATTTCTTTGTAGGGTTTGGCCCGAACTTCCTGAACCTGAGTCTGCTGGAGTACGGTAGCGCCCCGCGGCGCCATCGAGTGATATGGGGCTTCGTGCACGCTCTGGTTCTTCAGGGTGAGTTGGATGCGGTTATGGGCGGGGTCGGGAACGGCGACGGCTTCCTGCGCGAGGGTGATTCGCGGACCCGTCGGCATGTTCTTTAAACCGGTCTTGCGCTCTGTGGCGGGCGTGAGATCGGCGATAAACACCCCGCTCCAGACGGTTGGACCGATGCCCGATTTCACGTCGTCCACATAGAGCACGGTGTTGTCGTTGGTGAACTGTTCCTGAAAGACTTGCGGGACGACGTTGGCGGTCATCAGAGACGCCGCGACTTTGTTACGGAGTTTGTACTGGGAGCGAATGGCGAGAGGGCTCCACCAGACGGCGCAGAGTCCGGCGACGATCATGGCAAGCGTCGCGAAGACGAGAACCGGAACCGCGACTACACGGGTGGGGACACCGCCCGAGCGCATGGCGACCATTTCGTTATCACTGGACATGCGGCCCAGGCCGATCAGGATACCGACGAGGACGCCGAACGGGATACTGAGCAGCAGAACAGGTGGCAGGGCCATCACGCAAAGCTGCGCGAAGACCATGCCGTTGCCGGACCGCACCAGCAGCTCCACAAGCGGGGAGATACCGCGCAAAAAGATGATGAAGGTCGCAAGGACCGTAGCCAGCAGGGAACTGGTCAGGATCTCGCGGAAAACATAGCGTCCGAGAATTCTCATCGATTGGGAGTTAACTGCGCCAGCGCCGGGGCCGGAGCCACGGGGAGCTTGGGCTGTTCGTCATCGATCTTGATGAGTTCCAGGTCATCAATGACAACAGACGGCGATACGACAGAGACGGCGGCAGTGCTCTGGCCGTAGCCGAGGAGGGCGAAGGGCGCACCGTTTTCGAGGTAGTTCAGGGTGACTTTGTCGTCACCGGCAGCCAGAATATCCTTGAGCGACCGGGCGTTCAGGCCACGGATGCGCACGCCGCGGATCAGTTCTTCGTGACCATCGAGATAGAGCTTGTAGACATGCAGCGGCTGGCTAACAGCGCGACCGGAACTGCCGGCGGCGCCGAGAATCTTGCGGGCTTCATCGAGCGGCGCGGTGGAAGGGAAATCCATTTTGCGGATGATGATGCCATATGTGAGGCCGCGCTGCTGGCAAAGATCAATCACCTTCTTCTTCAGATCGGCGATGGAGCTGGTCTCTTTGGCGGTAATGATGAGGTTGGTCGGAGCGGGTGAACCACCACCGAGCCGGGCGCGACCGTTCGACTGGTTGTAGCCGCGGACGGGCAGACGGGTGCGGAGGAAGTCCTTCAGGACGCCTTTTTCGACCAACTGGAGCTTGTCCCCGTGGACACCTTCGTCATCGACTTCTTCATGACCGAAGCCAGGAGCCGCGGGATCGTCCACAACATCGAACGATTCCGGCATGATGCGTACACCGCGACGGCCTTCGAGTTCGGTGGCGGCAGCCTGCGCGTTTCCGCCGGGAGCGGCGACTGGCTTGCGGGCGATGTGGAGATTACGGCCGAGAACTTCGGCCATTAACTGCGGGGCTGCGATGCCTTCAAAGAGGATGGGGCCGGAGTAGTTTTCGCCAACAGGCGCGGCGGCAAGCTTCAGAACCTGTTCGCCGACCTGGCGGGCGGCCTTCGAGAGATCCGCTTCCGGGAACATCGTCTTGATGTCGTCCCCGTAGAACAGCGCCCAATCACGCACGATCATGCCGTCGGAGGCCTGACCAGAGGCGCGAATCTGCAGGGAGCCGGCGGCTTCCTGACGCTTCACTTCGGTGCCTTCGGTGCTGACGAACCGGTGGTAACCATCGACGGCGCTATATTCCACAAGCGAGGTGCGGAGCGCGGGAAACGCGTTGAAGACAGCCGAGACGCGGCGGATTCGGTCGTCCCAGGTCTTCGCGTCGAAGGTGGCGGGCTGATAGTCCTTCAGTAGCGTGAACTTCGGCGCCGCGGCGAAATCGGGCAGGTTCTCGCTGACAGTCACGTTTCGGAGGGCCGCACGCTTGCGGGCGATGGTCTGCAGCGCGGATTTGTAGGCCGAATCGGTGGCCAGCCAGTAGTAGCGGCGGGCGACGAGGGGGTCGTCTTCCAGGGGGAAGGCTCCAAGATCGTAGCGAGGGCCGCCGCCGAAACCACCCATGAAGTTCGAGTTATCGAACTTGTAGTCGCCGATACGGAGGCGGACTTCCGGGATGCGAAACTTGCTGTTGGCAGAGCTGACCAGGCCACCAAAGGTGGCCGACCCGGACCAGACGTGACCT
>CANIHR010000184.1 GCA_947467185.1 Bryobacterales bacterium | reverse complement strand
GTGGGAGAACTTCAGCCGCCGAGATTCTGGAACTGTTTCCGAAGAAGAAATGACGGTTACTCGGGCAGCGGCTGACCTTTTGTCTCGACCGAGAATTTGATCAGGAACAGGCCCAGGACAAAGGCCAGTGATGTGAGGGCCACGGGGACGCCGAGGCTTCCGTAGGCGGCGACCCCCATGCCGACCAGGAACGTGGCTCCGGCGGCGACGAAGCGTCCGATTCCGAAAGCGAGCGCAATCGCGCTGCCGCGGCACTCCGTCCTGTATTGCTCAGGCAGCCAGGCGAGGTAGACAGGGAAGCTGCCTCCACCCACCCCCACGAAAAACAGGCAGGTGATGAAGATCCCGAGTGCTCCATGGGGCAGGTAGAAGGCGTAGCCGAAGCCGACGGAGATCGAAATCGCCATCAGACTGAAAAAGAAAGCGACGGCGCCGCGGCGTCCCAGGCCATCTGCCAGGAAATGCATGCTGAGGCAGGCGAGGACGGTTCCAGTGGAGAGCAGCATGGTCGCCCAGGACGCGATCTGCGCGGCGTCTTTCGCGCTGTAGCCGTCGCGAATAGCAACCTGCGTCACGGCTCCTGGGGCGTACACGGTTCCGGCCCAGAGGCCGATCATCGAGACCAGGCAGAGCGTGCAGTTGACGATGGTCCGGGTCCGGTATTCGGGGGTGAAAAGGGCCATAAAGGCCTGTTTGGCCGTGACAACACCCACCGACTGCACCCGGTTCTTCCACTTGGCCGGTTCGTGGACTCCGTAACGAATCCACGCGACGAACAGCGCCGGGACACCGCCCACCATGAACATTGCGCGCCAGCCGTAGTGGGCTCCGATGGAGTAGTTGAGCGCCGCTGCGATGAAAGTGCCGACGTAATAGCCGCTGTTCAGGAAACCCGCACCCTGCAGACGGCGGTTCTCGGGGAGTTCTTCGGCAACCAGAGTCGCAGCACCGACGAACTCGCCGCCGACCCCGAACCCGGCCAGCATGCGGAAAATAGCGAGTTGCCAGACATCCTGCGCGAGGCACCCGAGGAACGTGAAGAGGGAGTAGCAGAGGACGGCCAGCATCATCGTTTTGACACGGCCGAAACGGTCCGCCAGCGGACCCCAGAGCGAGGCCATACCCCAGCCGATGAGGAAGACGGAAAAGAGGATACTGCCGTACGCACCCAGGTTGCCGGGCGTAGCGGCGATGCCGCTTTTGGGGAGCAATTCCTTCATGGCGGGCACGAGGACAAGCGCGAAGATGAACGAGTCGACACCGTCGAGAACGATGCCACCCCACGCAGCGAAAAAGCTGCGCTTCTGGTTGGTGGTGAGTTTGGCCTGAGTCACGCGACTCATGCGAGTTTACAGCACGGCTTCGAGCATCGCCCGGAGTGAGGCCACTTCCTGGCGAAGGGCGTCGACTTCGTGTTCGAGGGCAGTAACCCGGTCGCCCAGCGGACCGCCACTGGAGTGGCTGGTGACGGAGGCAATTGGTTCGGCGACGGCCTGTTCGAGGAAGCCACCCAGGGTCTGGCCGAAGCGGGCTTCCTTCATGCCAGGGGCGGGGGCGAATTTCTGGACGAGGACGCCCTCTTCCCGCTCCATCAGTTTACGGAGGATGAGGTCGACTTCTTCGAGATCAGAGAAGCCGTAGATGCGCTCGCAGCGGGTCTTGATTTCGCCCGGGGTTTGCTGGCCTCGCAGGAGCAGAACGCAGAGGATAGCGGTTTCCCTCCGTCCCAGGTTGAGCTTTTCGGTGAAGCGTTGGGCGTACTTTTTCACCCGGCTGCCCCCGCTGATTTCGGCGGCGAAACCCACATGCCGGAGGCCGTCGATGGCTTCGATAACGTCAGATTCGTCGTATTCCACGACGGGGAAGCGGCTCGATTTCTGGTTGCAGGCGGCGACCAGACTGTTGAGGGAAAGGGGGTAGGTCTCGGGGACCGTGTTCTCCTTTTCGATCAGCGCGCCAAGGACGCGAATTTCGGGCGGAGTGAGCGAGTAATCCACGAAATCAAGTTAGCAGGCCGGATCGGACCGCGTTGCGGTGCTCTTTGAGAATGCAGAGGTCCATCAGGACTTCGAGGCCCGCGCCGCAGGCCCGCGCGGCGGCGGCTTCGTGGATCACTTCTTCCTGTAGCCAGAGGCCTTTCGCCCCGATGCGGATGGCGGATTCGACAATTTCCGGCACGAATTCCGGGCGGCGGAAGACGTTGACGATGTCGATCTTCTCGGGAATCTCTTCGAGGGTTGCGTAACACTTCTCGCCGAGAATGGTGGTTTCGGCGGGGTTGACCGGGATGATCCGGTAACCCATGGCCTGCATGTACTCGCTGACGCCGAAGCTGGGTCGCCACGGCGAGTTCGAGAGTCCGACTACCGCGATCGTTTTGGAATTTCGGAGGAGCGCTTCACCAGCCATGCAACTATTCTCTCTCTGCAAGTGTTAGAAACCGCGCAGGAACAGCGACTATACAGTTGTGGGTGAACGCAGGAACAGCCTCTATGCCGCCGCAGTAGCGGAGTTCGGGCCGTCGCTTGCGCGCCTCACAGCTGGCTATGAACTGGATGCGGACAAGCGGCGCGATTTGAGCCAGGAGATTCACCTGCAGCTGTGGCGCAGTTTTGAGGTGTTTGATGGCCGCTGCTCCCTGAAGACGTGGACTCTGCGGGTGGCGCACAATGTCGCCGCGAGCTATGTAGGCCGCGAGCGGCGGACGCGGTCTCGTTTTGTGAGCCTGGAGGAAGCCGAACTGGAGATGTGCGCTGTGAGCGGCCCTGCCGTGCTGGATCGTCAGCGAATCCTGTCGGAACTCCATGCCTTCATCCGTGAGCTGAAACCCATTGACCGGCAGATCATGATCTCGTATCTGGAGGAGATGGAGGCTGCCGAGATCGCGGAAATCACGGGGCTTTCGGCGGCCCACGTAGCAGTAAAGATCCACCGAGTCAAAAGTATTCTGGCCCGTCGCTTTCGAGAGGAGCAGCGCCATGTCTGAGAACCTGCAGAGCCTGTGGAAAGATCAACCGGTCGCTTCGGATGGCGCATTGCCACTTGAGGTCCTGCGCTCGCGAAGCCGCGATATTTCCTGGCGAACGCGCTCCGAGACCCTTGCTTCGGGAGGTGCGGTCTCCTTTTTTCTGGTCCTGATGGCCTGGCGGTTTGAGTCGATTCGGGATCCGATCGTGCTCCTGAGCTTTCTCCCGATGGTGGTTTGGCTGGCGGTGATTGGCTGGCGGATCCGCCGAGGGAGCACGGATATCGCGGCGTCGGGAGTTGAATTCTACAAGGCGGAACTGGAAAGACGACGAGTGCATCTGGCCAGCTTTTGGGTCTGGCACGGTCCGCTTGTGCTCGGCTGCCTGACACTGGGGGCGATCTGGTTCCGAAAGTCCGTTGTCAGCCTGGAGCGCCTGGTCAGCGTGGCTCCATTGCTGGTGGTGCTGGTTGTCTGGACCGTAACCGGAATTCGGAAACGCAAACGTGAAAGGGAGGCAATAGAGATGGAGATAGAGGAAGTATGAGAGGCAGACGAGGCCTATTTGGTGGGGCTTTGCTGGCGAGCCTGCTGTCGGCTGTTGCTGCGCACGGACAGGCTTTCGAGGTTGCCTCGGTGCGCCCTCATCAGGGCACGGGGCTGCGGACCAGCCCTCTGGCCGTCTCGGGGCCGCTCATCCGCCTTCAGGGCTACACCCTCTTTGGTCTTGTGATGGATGCGTATCATCTGCGGGACTTTCAGCTGGAATTTGGTCCAGTGGCCCGGCGCACCGATGTGGTGGAAGCGATGTACGATATTTCGGCGAAGGTGCCCGGTGACGGCATCCCGAAGCTGGATGATGTCCGTGCGATGCTGCGTACCCTGCTGGCGGAACGCTTCGGACTGCAGGTTCATCGGGAGATGCGCGAGATTCCGGTTTACGTGCTTGGCACCGGGAAGGGGCCAGGCAAGCTGGTACCGGCTGCGTCGGAAGACCCGTGCACGGTTCGCACCAAACTCGCGGGCGACGGCCGGAATGACGAAGTTCAGTTTACTGGCTGCACTACAGAACGCCTTGCCGATACCCTGACTCACCTGGTGGGTGACCGCCCCGTTGTGGATCGTATCGGCCTGAGCGGTCAGTACGATTTCCGGCTTATTACACTCCCCTGGTACCGGGGGAGGAATCGTTCGGAGCCTGCCGATATAGACCCGGTCACCGCCATTGCGCGACTGGGGTTGAAGATGACGACACAAAAGACGCCGGTCGAGATCCTGGTGGTGGACCGAATCGAAAAACCGGGCGAAAACTAGCGGCCTTTGGCGGGGCGCTTCGGGCCTGTCCTGGGCCCCGACGCACGCTTTGTGGGCGGGCCGGCGCGTTTTGCCGATGGTTTGGGGCCGGCGGCCTTGGGGCCGACAGCTTTGGGCGTCATCCGCTTCGCGGCGGGTTTGCGGGGGGCGACGGCACGGCGGGCGAGGGTGATTTCGCTGGGAGCAACCGCATCCTTCGGCACACGGACCGGACGGGACATGCGCTGCAGGCCCTTTATTTCGTGCGGTTCCAGGAAGCGGAATTCGCCGGGCTTCAGGTTACCGAGTTCCACGTCGCCGATGCTGATGCGGCGCAGCTTTTCGACCAGGTGACCGAAGTGCTTGAACATGGTGCGGATCTGCTGGTTGCGGCCTTCAATGAGGCGGACTTCGTACCAGGGGTTGTCGCCGCGGCGGACCAGTCGGAGACCTGCGGGCGCGGTGCGGATGCCGGAGAGCGGCACGCCGTTGCGGAACTGCTCTTCCTCTTCCGGCGTGAGCGAACCCTTGGTTTTCACCATGTAGGTCTTGGGGATGTGGCTCTTCGCAGTGGTGATCGAGTTGGCCAGTTCACCGTCGTTGGTGAGCAGGATCAGGCCCGTCGAGTGGTAATCGAGGCGTCCGACCGGGAAAACGCGGGTCTTCAGACCTTCGAGGAGGTCGAGGACGGTGGTACGGCGCTGGGGGTCGCTGGCGGTGCTGACGACGTTATCGGGCTTGTGGAGCGCGATGTAGATGAGTTCGGTTTCTTCGCCACGCTTCAGGAGGCGGCCATCGACTTTGATGTAGTCGTGGGAGGGGTCGGCTTTGGTGCCGAGTTCGGTAACGACTTTGCCGTTCAGGGTGACACGGCCTTCTTTAATCAGTTCTTCGGCTTTGCGGCGCGAGGCGATGCCGGCCTGGGCCAAAATCTTCTGCAGTCGCTGCAGATCTTCTTCATTGGAAAACGACACTAGGTTTCAAACTCCACCGGGGGGTCTTGTACGGCCGGAGCCGGGATTTCTGCAGGGTCATCCGTTGGGGCAGGTGCCGGTGCTGGTTCTGGTTCGGCTGGCGCGGGTTCGGTGTCGAAGCGGGCCAGTTCCTGGAATTCTTTGAGGGTGGGGAGTTCGGCCACGTCACGCAGACCGAACTGCACGAGGAATTCGCGCGTGGTTTTGTAGAGGATCGGCTTGCCGACGACGGCTTTGCGACCCGCTGTGGTGATGAGGCGGCGTTCGACGAGCGTCTTGAGCACACCCGCGCCCTGGACGCCACGGATCTCCATGATTTCCGGGGCGGTGATCGGCTGCTTGTAGGCGATAACAGCGAGCGTTTCGAGCGCCGGCAGCGAGAGCTTGAGGGGCGGGTTGAGGTTCTTGACGAAGCGGCGGACGGCTTCGTGGTGTTCCGGCTTGGTGGCCATTTTGTAGCCACCGGCGATTTCCTTGATGCTGAGACCGCGGTCGGCCCGCTCGTAGTCTTCGGCGAGTTGGTCGAGGAGACCCATCACGCGATCCTGCGGCTGGAGGAGAGCAGCGCAGATCTGTTCGAGCGTCAGGGGTTCGTCGGTGACGTAGATGATGGCTTCGAGGACGGCCTTGAGCTCGGCATCGCCGACGGGCATGGCGGTGACTTTTTCGTCATCGGTGGCTTCGTCGGGGAGGATTTCCTCGGGAAAGAGCTCCTCGCGGGGCTCCTCGGGCGCGTCTTCAGAAGGCACTTCTTCAGGAGTGGCTTCCTTGACGGGTGCTTCTTCTGCCGGAGTTGCGTCCACCTGCGTCTCATCGACGGGGGCTTCGGGTTGGGTCTCCGGTTCCGGCTGTGTTTCAGGCACGGCTTCCGCCGCAACCTGGTCCGGTGTTACTTCTTCTTCAGGTGATGCCATTGCGTTCTACTTATAATCCTCTTCGATATCGGCAGCCGTTGCAGGCTCGCCATCGAAATTGTCGCCCTTGCCGAGCGCAATTTCGCCAAACAAATCCTTCTGCAGGATCTGTACTTTCTGTAACTTAACCATCTCCAGCACGGCCAGGAAGAGGCAGATCATCGCTCTGCGCGTCTTTTGCTGCTCCATGACGCGCAGGATAAAGAGGGGTTTATCGGCGCGGGTCGGCATCAGCAGATGGTGGAGGTGGGTCACCATGTCGGCGACGGAAACTTCCTCGTCGGTGACCTCATAGATGGGCCGGGATTTCAGGCGCGACAGGACTTCGCCGAACGCCTTCATCAGGTCAAACAGGTCGACCGCGAGGCCCGGATCATCGTCCTCGGAGATAAATTCCTTGATCTGGGGGTTCGACCAGACGTTTTCCTCGATCATCCGCTTCTGCTGCAGCATTTCGGCTGCATCTTTGAAGCGCTGGTGTTCCAGAAGGCGCTGGACGAGCTCTTCGCGGGGATCTTCTTCCTTGTCACCGTCCTTCTTCAGGGCGGGATCGACGGGGAGGAGCATGCGCGACTTGATGTGGATCAGGGTCGCGGCCATGAAGATGAATTCGGCGCCGATGTCGAGGTCGAGCTCGCGGGCTTTATCGAGGAAGGCCAGATATTGCGAGGTAATGCGGGCAATCGGGATATCGCGGATGTCGATCTGCTGCTTGCGGATGAGGTCCAGCAACAGGTCGAGCGGCCCGTCGTAGTGCTCGAGGTGTACGTTCAGCGGCGATTGTGAATCCGGAGACAATCCTTCTATTATCGCTTGCGCGTTATTAACTGCGCAGCTTCGTTCACCAGCAGGCCCATTTTGGGGTGGCTGGGCTCAAAAGAGGCCTTCAGGCCGAGGTCTTCGAGGGCTTCGGAGGTGGTGGGGCCGATGGAGCCGAGGAAGAGGTGGCTGAGGCCTTCGCGGACAGCCGGGGCGATGCCATCCTCTTCGGCGACCTTCATCAGGTTGACGACCTGGGTGGCGGTGGTGAGGAGGAGCGCGTCGGCCTCGCGGGCGGCGATGCGGCGGGCGGCTTCGCGGAGGGGCGCGGTGTCTTCGGGGAGGTCCCAGCCGTAAATGCGCACGGTTTCGACGTGGCGACCCTGCGCGCGGAGCCCCTGGAGGAGATCGGGGTTGGATTTGCCGTATTCCTGGACGACGACGCGGGTTTCGGGGCGCGGTGCCATGGTTTGGAGGGTTTCGCGCCAGGTGTTGGGTTCGGGGACGATGACGTTCGGGGGGAGGCCGAGGTCGCGGAGGGCGGCGGAGGGCTTGGGGCCGCGGACGACGATGGTGAGAGCGGTGAGAGCGGTTTTCAGGGCGGCTTCGTCGTAGCGGGTGAGGAGGGTTTTCCAGAGAAGCCGGGTGCCGACTCCGGTGAGGAAGATGGCACAGTCGTAAGCTCCGGCGAGGAGCTGTTCACCGAAGAGGAAGGCTTCGTCGTTGCTTTCGAGGGGGATTTCGCGCATAGAGGGGGCGACGAAGGGGTCGCCACCCTGTTTGCGGATGAGGGTGGCGATTTCCTCGGCGCGGCGGCTTTCGAGAGCGAGGATACGGAGACCGTCGAAGGGCATGATTTATTGTCCCCCGCGCCGGGGCGTACTAACCTGAAGAATTAAACATCATGGCTGAATCTCCCATCACTCCCGGTTCGAAAGACTTCGCCGCCTGGTATCAGGACGTCGTTCTTCAGGGCGACCTGGCCGAACCGGCCGAAATCGTCAAAGGCTGCATGGTGATCAAACCGAATGGTTATGCCATTTGGGAAATCCTGCAGCGCGAACTCGATACCCGCTTTAAGGCCCTGGGCCACCAGAACGTTTACTTCCCGCTGTTGATCCCCGAGAGCTTCCTGAAAAGGGAAGCGGAACATGTGGAAGGCTTCGCGCCCGAACTGGCGGTGGTCACGATTGCGGGCGGCAAGAAGCTGGAAGAGCCGTATGTGATTCGTCCCACGTCGGAGACGATTGTCGGCCACTTCTTCGCCAAGTGGATTCAGAGCTGGCGCGATCTGCCGGTGCTGGTGAATCAGTGGGCGAACGTGGTCCGGTGGGAACTGCGGACGCGGATGTTCCTGCGGACGACGGAGTTCCTGTGGCAGGAAGGCCACACGGCGCACTCGAACCATCAGGAAGCGATTGAGGAAGTTCTGCGGATTCTGGATGTCTACGCCGAGGTGGCGGAAGACATTATGGCAATGCCGGTGATCAAGGGCGTAAAGACGCGCGCGGAGAAGTTCGCGGGCGCGCTGCGCAGCTACTCGATTGAAGCTATGATGCGGAACGGGTTGGCGCTGCAGGCAGGCACGAGCCACGATCTGGGCCAGAACTTCGGTAAAGCGTTCGACGTGAAGTTCCAGAGCAAGGAAGGCCAGCTGGATTATGTCTGGCAGACGAGCTGGGGTGTGAGCACGAGGCTGATCGGCGGGCTGGTGATGAGCCATTCCGACGACAAGGGTCTGGTGCTGCCTCCGAAACTGGCTCCCGTGAAGGCCGTGATCGTACCGATTTACCGGAAGGAAGAAGAGAAGGGGCCGGTGCTGGAAGCCGCGCACCGGATCGCGAAGGAAGTGGGCGCGAAGGTGGATGAGCGCGAAGGTCAGACGCCTGGCGCGAAGTTCTTCCACTGGGAACGCCGCGGCGTGCCGGTGGTGATGGAACTGGGGCCGCGCGATCTGGCGTCGGGCAACATTGTGCTGAAGCGCCGCGACACCGGCGTGAAGGAAATCGTGCCTCAGGCGAATGTGGCGGCTCGGCTGGCGGAAGTTCTGGACGCGATGCAGAAGGATCTGTTCAACGCGGCGAAGGAACGGATGAAGTCGAACACTCTGGTAGCGAATTCGCTGGCGGAAGTGGAAGAGATTCTTTCGGATGTGACGGCGGAAAAGGGCGGCGGGAAGTTCGTGATGGCGCACATCAAGGACGATCCAATTTGCGACGCACGGCTGAAGGAATTTAAGGCCACGATTCGGAATATTCCGCTGGTGGATGAGTATGATGGCGGCGGGAAATGCATTGTCACCGGTGAAGATGTGGATCGCCGGGTGGTGGTGGCCAAGTCGTATTAAGATCTCGTTCGAGATGGCATATTCTTGAGTTGAGGAGCCGAACCGATGGAAGTCCACTTCAGCGCGGATGTACAGGGACAACTGGATCAGTTGGCGCGTGACAGCGGTCGGCGCTGCGATGAACTTGTTCAGGATGCCGTCATTGGGTTGATCGACGATTTGGGCGGAATGAGAAAGACGCTGGATCGTCGGTACGACGAGATAGAGAGCGGGGCCGTCGAGGCCATCGATGGTGAGACCGCGTATCGGCTGTTGATGGCCCGAACTCAGGAACAGCGGAACCTTTCCCGGGGATGACGGGATACACCCTTCATCCGGAGGCGCTGATCGATCTGGATGAGTTCCGCGACTATATTGCCGCGGATAGCCCCGATGCTGCGGATCGGGTGATTGCCGAAATATTTGAGGCGATTCGCGCACTCGTGCCATTCCCGCACCAGGGCGTTCGGCGGCCCGATATCACTTCACGTCCTTTGCGGTTTATCTTCGTTCGTGAGTATGTTGTGGTTTATGCGCCGGACCGGAATCCGCTGTTAGTGGTTGCGGTGTTTCATGGGCGGCGGAGTAGACGAGTGATGGCTGCGCTTCTTCGCGGGCGCGAGTGACCAGGGCAATCCTGGACTAAGATGCTGGCTCGAAACCCGAGGAGGGTTTGCTGCAAGTGCGTAGAATTATTTCCCGAAGACTTCTTTCAATAACGACGTGACTCGCGCGGCGGGGTTGGTTCGGATTTTCTTCTCTTCTTCTCCGAGCATCAGGAAGAGGCCGTCCAGACTCTTTGTGACTACGTAGTCGTCGATGTCGAAGGCGTCTTTCTTCAGGAAGGGCAGGGAAGGGATGCCTCCCATGAGCTGCTTGTATTTCGCCGTCACGTCGGTCTGCGCCATGGCTTTGGAGACGATGGGGCGGAGGGCCGTTTTCAGGGTGTCGCTGGTTTTCGCTTTGAAGTACTCGGTGCCTGCGGTGTTGCCCCCGGTGAGGATTTTGCGGCCGTCGTCCAGTGTCATTTGTTTGATGGCGTCGATGAAGATGGCCTTCGCTTCCGGGGCTGCTTTCTCGGCGGCGCGGTTCATGCTGAGTTCGAATTCATCGACCTTCGCGCCCATGCCGGCGGCACGGAGTCCTTTCTCCAGCGTCCGGACCTTTTCGGGCAGCAAGATTTTGATGGCTTCGTTTTTGAAAAAGCCGTCGGGCCTGCCGGTGAGGGAAATCGCGTTACCGGCTCCGATTTGCAGGGCTTCCTTCAGGCCGGCGACAATCCGGTCGTTGCTGGTGGCGCCGGGCGTGGCGGTCACGGGCTTCGTCAGGCGCTCGCGGATTTTGTCGAGTTGAGCGAAGGAAGTGGTCTGCGACAGGATGGCCAGGCAGAGGAGGGCGGCGGGACGCTTCATAAGTCACGCCCATTATGACAGCGTGGCGGAGCGGCTACACTCAGGAAAATGACTTCCGCACGGTGTCTTCTTTTTGTGACCACCTGTCTGCTGGCGACGGCGCAAACGCGCGACCGGATTGCGACGGGGTTTGACGATATTCAGGCGGCGAAGATTCGCGCTGATTTGACGTTTCTGGCTTCGGATGCGATGGAGGGCAGGATGTCGCTGGACCGCGGGTCGGAGGTGGCGATTCAATGGATTGCTTCCGAGTTCGCGAAGGCCGGGCTGAAGCCTCTGGCGGGTGACACGTATCTGCAACCCGTGCCACTTGTGGAGTACAAGATGGACCGGGCGCAGACGACGCTGGCGCTGCGC
>CANIHR010000183.1 GCA_947467185.1 Bryobacterales bacterium | reverse complement strand
CTGCCTGCGATTCCGGCCGGGGCCGGGGTCCTGCTCAACCCCGTTTCGCTGTGATGGCGAGTCTGGCAAGCGCCCTGTTCTTCGAGTCGGCCGAGGAAGTTTTCCGAAGAGTTCACCGGGAGATTAAGCCGCGGACGGCGGTGCCACCGTTGACCGTGGAGTACAAGGCGTTTGCGAATGCGGATAGCCATGTTCGGCTGGAGCACGGGCGGATCGAGGTGAAGATTACCGATCTGCTGGCACAGGCTCCGGCTCCGGTAACGGAGGCGCTGGCGCATATCCTGTTGGGCAAACTGTACCGGAAGCCGGCGGCGGCGATGTACGACCATCGATACCGGCTGTACCTAAACCGGAAGGATGTGCGGCGCAAGATCGACGAGTCACGGCGGACCCGGGGACGGAAGCATCATTTACCGGCGCAGGGTGAGGTCTACGACCTGGTGGAAGTGTTCGAGGCATTGAACCAGATGCACTTCGGGGGGATGATGGTGCGACCAGCGCTGGGTTGGAGCCATGTGCGGTCGCGAACGCGGCTGGGCCATTTTGACCCTTCCCACGGGATGATCATCATCAGCCGGGTGTTTGATGACCCGAAGGCGCCCAGGGTGGCGCTGGATTACGTGATGTTCCACGAGATGCTGCACCTGCACTACCCGGTGTCGCACACAGGGACGCGGCGGTGCGTGCACTCGAAGGAGTTTAAGGCTCACGAGAAGCAGTTCCCGCAGTTTGAAGAGGCGAAGAAACTGCTGAAGAAGATGTGGTGAGTTAGAGGGTCGCGTTGAGCAGGTTCGCCAGGCGAGCGGCGGAGTGGGCGAGTTGCTCACGAATGGCCGGGAGTGACTGGTTGATGTATTCGTCGCCGATGGCGATGTTGAGAGCGGCGACTTTGGTGCGCTCGGCGTCACAGTTGGCGGCTGGGCCGGGCTCTGCAACGGGGATGGCGGGCTTCAGGAGACCGTAGGTGTATTTGACGGCGAGCAAATGCCCTTCCCATGCCCAGGTAGCGGGGTCGAATTTCTCTTTGGCCCATTTGGCGCGGTTGGGAGCGAACTCGGCTTCGATTTCGGCGACAAAGGCACCCTGAGTGAGCTTACGGCGGGCCATTTCGGTCTGGAGAATGCGGTAGTCCCAGATGCCGTGGAGGTTGGCGGGCTTTTCGTCCTTCAGGTAGTGGATGGTGGTGCAGTTTCCGCCCTGGTCGTTGTTGTCGGAGTCGTGGAGGGGCTGGTGGAGGTCCTCCATGAAGTGCACGACGTAGCGTAGAGCGCGGGCACGGTCGGAGCCGGATTTTGTGAGGTCTTTGAGGACGGCGAGCTGGTCGTGGATGGCGCTGGTGACGCAGCCGGAGTCCGGTTTCCCTTCTTCGTGGCACCACTGGTCGACGCTGGTGCCGGAGGCGGGAATCTGGCGGAGCGACATGGGGATATCAACGTAGTGCCAGGCACCGGTGTTTTCGGCTTTGCGGGCGTCGTCGGCCCAGGTGGAGAGATCGGCGAGGATATCGGTGGGGCGATCCTTGCAGAAACGGCTGAGTTCGGCGCTGATGGGGTTGTCTTTGAGGAGCTTGTCGACGGCTGCGGAGGCAGCCGGGGTGAGCTGGGAGCGGGTCATCAGGGCGATCATCTGGTGACCTTCACATCCCCAGCCCCAGGCGGAGGTTGCGCCAAGAGCCATGGTCAGGCTGAGGAGTAGAGTTCGCATCTACCCAGTATTATCGGGTTCGCAGCTAAGCGGAGGCGGTACTGGTACTGGTACCGAGCGAAGGAAGAGCCTGACGGAGGTGCGCTAGCGGAGGTGGCGACGGACGGTGAAGGCGTCGGGACGGTCGCTTTCAACTTCCAGGCGTTTCCAGTCGTCTTTGACGTGAATGAGCTTGCCGGTGACGTGGTTGGAGCGCTCGGAAGTGAGGAAGAGAGCGAGCTGGATCTGTTTTTCGGCTGGGGTGCCGCCGGTGAGGCGGACTTTACCGGCTTCTTCCAGTTCCGCGGAGTCGAGATCGACCGTGGAGTTGAGAATTTCGTCGGTCATGGTGGTGTAAGCCCCGCCCGGGAGCATGTTGTTGACCTGCACGTTGCGGTCGCGGACTTCCTCGGCGAGGCTCTCGACGAAGCGGGCGATGGCTGCTTTGGTGGCCGAGTAGACAGCGAAATCGGGGCGCGGAGTGGCAACGCCGGTGCAGGAGATGGTGAGGATTTTGCCACTGCGGCGCTTGACCATCTGTGGGAGGACAGCGTGGCAGCAGTTGATGACACCATGGACGTTGACATCGAAGACGTCCCGCCAAGCGGAGAGACGGCTGGTGGCGAACGGGCCGATGGGACCGTGGATGGCGGCGTTCGCGATGAGGGCATCGACCGCCCCCCACTTGCTGGTCATGAGGCCGACGGCAGTTTTTACGTCGTCCGGATTACAGACATCGGCGCGGAAAGGGAAGGCGACACCGCCGGAATCTTCGATTTCCAGTCGGGTGGAGTTGAGTTCCGCCTGATCGCGGCCGAGGAGCCCGATGCGCAGGCCGTTTCTGGCCAAACCGATTGCGAGACGTTTGCCAATCCCGCGTCCTGCCCCTGTGATCAAAACTGCTGCGTTCTTAGTGGAATGCAAACCGCATTCTATACCGGCTGGAGAGCGGAGGAAGCAACAGCTTCGCCGAGACGATGTAAGTCGCCCGCGGCGGACGGGGAACCGGATGACCCGGCGGCAGCATGGTGAGTAGCCTCGTCCCGATGGAGGAAACGCTCCACATCGGGGGCCGGGGCGGGGCGTGCGAACAGATAGCCCTGCATGACGGGGCAACCGGCGGCGATGAGGGCAACGCGCTGGTCTTCAGTTTCGACGCCTTCGGCGACCACATTGAGGCCAAGGCCCTCAGCGACGCCGATCATGGCCTGGACGAGACGGCGGGCGGCCTGGTCGGTGCTGATGGCCTGGACGAAGGAGCGGTCCAGCTTTATGGCGTCAACGGGGAGGCGGTAGAGGTAACTGAGGGAGGAGTAGCCGGTACCGAAGTCGTCAATGGAGAATTTGATACCCGTGGCGCGGAGTTCGCGCATTTGCCTTTCTCCTTCTTCGCCGCCCCCGAGGACGATGCTTTCGGTGAGTTCGAGTTCAAGGCTGCTGGCGGGAACGCCAAACTGGTGGAGGCATTTGCGGACTTCGGTGGCAAAACCGGGCCGGGAGATCTGGGCGGGGGAAACGTTGACTGCGACGGGAACCCAACCGAGACCGCGCTGGTGCCAGTCGAGCATCTGGGCGCAGACCTCACCGAGGACCCAGGCACCAAGCTGGATGATGAGGCCGGATTCTTCGGCAACCGGGATAAAGCTGGCCGGGGACAGACTTCCGTGAACCACGCTGGTAAGCCGAACGAGGGCTTCGAGACCACAGAAGGCTCCGGCGGCCCCGATCTTGGGCTGGTAGTGGACGGAAAGGCGATTGAATTCGAGAGCGTCGCGGACTTCCTCCTCCAGGCGAACGCGGTCGAGCAGATCGATCCGGGCACCAAACGACTGGGCCCGGTTGCGGCCCAGACTCTTGGCGCACTGCATGGCGGCATCGGCTTTGCGGCGGAGGCCTTCGGAATCCATGGCGTCTGGAGGAAAGAGGGCACTGCCGATGCTCGCCGTGGGTGAGACGGCCTTGCCATCCACCAGAATGGGCTGCCGAATCATATCGAGAATGCGGCCGGAGACTTCATCGACCTCGGTGGGTTTCTGAATGTTGCCGACAATGACCATGAATTCGTCACCGCCGACGCGCGCGACGGTATCACCGGAACGCAGAGTCTTACGAATGCGGGCGCCGAGTTCGGACAAGACAACATCGGCGGAACGGTGGCCCAGAGCGTCGTTGACGCGCTTGAAGCGGTCGACATCAATGGAAAGCAGGGCCATCATCTTCCGATTCATTTCGGCCTCCTGAAGGGCGTCGAGCAGGCGCTCTTCGAGAAGTACCCGGTTGGGGAGACCGGTCAGGGAATCGTGATGGGCCCGGTGGCGCAGATCCTCATAGAAGCGCCAGTGTTCAATGGCGACGAAGGCGAGTTGAGCGGCCGCGTGCAGCGCGGGTTCGAGCACCTTCCCGGACGGAGACTCCGGATGGGTTTCAAAAGCCAGAAGAACTCCCAAATGGGAGTCCGCGTTGCCGATACGGCGGGCGTGGATGGCGAAAGGCCGAAGACCGGCGATGGGGGAGAGAAACTGAGCCCATTCCGGTGCGGAGCCGGGGTCCTGCCAGGAGCGGCCCTCCGGAGGAATGTCATAAGGAACGGCATTGTGGCCACGGAGCGAGGCGATCCACTCCGCGGGCAGGCCCGGCGCGGCTCCGAGATGCCAGGACGCGTGGCGGCGGAGGAGAAGACAGCACAACGTTCCGGGAGCCTCCTGGCGAAAGTTTACGGCGATGGTATCCAGAACTCCGCCGAGGGGCTGATTCCCAACCACCTGTTCGAGGACGGTGTTGCGGGCCAGTTCGCGCAGGCGTTCGCGCTCGAGTTCCTGAGTACGAACGAGAACGGCGGCCTGCAACTCCCGTTCGCGGCGGGCACGTTGTTCGCTGCGACGCCGGAGGAGGAACGCGCCCACCAGAGTCACGCTGCCCCACAGCGCCAGAACCCACGCGGCAAACGGTGCGCCGACGAAAGGCATCGAGACGAGACTGGCGGCCCTGGTCATAAGTTCCGGGATCCTGGGATCCGTTCCTGACTTCTATCGGCATTTCGGGGACGGAACATTAGCGCCAAAGCGGAAATTGCCGGAACGTTATAAACTGATGACCGAAGCTTCAGACAGTCGTATTAAGGACAAGACTTATGTATTCGCGCAGAGACTTTGGAAAAATTGCCGCGGCCGCCCTGCCGCTTTCGACTGGCCTCGTGCCGTCGGTTTTTGGAGCGAAGGTGAACTCCAAAGTGCAGGGAGTGCTGCTGGGCGCGCAGTCGTACAGTTATCGGGATCTGTCGCTGGACGACGCGATCAAGGGTATGGTGTCGGCCGGCGCGGGAGCTTGTGAACTGTTTGCGGGCCACGTCGAGTTTCCGGCGCTGGGACATGCAGCAGCGATTCCGCCGCGGCCGGCTGGGGCACGGGGACCAGCCGATCCGGCGGCGGTAGCGGCGGCGCGCGCGGCACAGCAGAAGCAACGCGATGAGCTGCGGGACTGGCGGCTGAAGGTGGACCTATCGCATTTCCGCAACATCCGGAAGCAGTTCGACACGGCCGGGATTCAGCTGGTGGGTTACAACTACAGCTTCAATGCGGCAATGACGGACGACGAAATCGAGCGCGGGTTTGAGTTTGCGAAGGCGCTGGGCGTGAATACGCTGACGGCGTCGACGACCCTGCCGGTGGCGAAGAAGGTTGCGCCGTTCGCCGAAAAGCACAAGATTCTGGTGGCGATGCATGGGCACTCGAACCTGAAGGATCCGAATGAATTTGCGAAGCCGGAGAGCTTTGCCGCGGCGCTGGAGATGTCAAAGATGTACCGGATCAACCTGGATATCGGGCATTTTACGGCGGCTGGTTACGACCCGGTTGAGTACCTGCAGCAGCACCACGAGAAGATCGTGATTCTGCACCTGAAGGACCGTAAGAAAGACCAGGGCGACAACACGATTTGGGGCGAAGGCGACACGAATATTAAGGGCGTGCTGCAGTTGCTCAAGAAGAACAAGTGGCCGATTGCGGCGCTGGTTGAGTACGAGTATAAGGGCGCGGGCACTTCTCCGGAAGAGGTCAAGAAGTGCATGGAGTTTGCGAAGAAGGCTCTGGAAGCTTAGAGCGCAGGTTCGCAAAGAAGTTTGAGACCGGGCGAGGGCCGTTGTTTGGCCAGCGCCCGGTTTTCTGCGTTTGAACTACCCCTCGGTGATGCCTTTGCGGGCTTGCTGTTCGGGGTCTGATTTGGCTTCGCACTTCGTGTCGAAGTACATGACAGTAGGGTTTGCAGCGGTGTAGGCGGCCCACTTTGGGAGGCCGGGGTGGTTGGGGTCGCCTTTCTTTGCGAAGTTGAGCCAGGCGTCGCTGACTTTGGCCGCAAGATCTCGGGCTTCAGCAGAACCTCCCGTCATGGCGGCGGCGCGGTCGGTGTTGTTGAAACAGAAGGGGAGTTCGGAGCAGTGGAAGGCGCGGGGGCGTCCGTCGAGGACGGGCGTCTGCCAGGCGAAGAGGTACATATACGCCGGGGCGGCACCCTGGGCGGCTTTGCGGGCGGCCTGCACCGTGGAGTCGTTGCGCTGCGCCTGGGCTCCGATGAATGAGAGCACATCGAACCACTTCGTTTTCGGATAGACCTTGCGGAAGGCGTCAACGATTTTGTCGCCTTTACCCGGGTACGACTGGTTGACCCGGGAGCGGACTTCCTGCTCGGTCATGGCCTCATATTCCGGGTGGCTGGTGGCGGTCATCATCTCGTTGAGGGCGGTACCGACAAGGAGGGGGACCTGGGCGGAGACTTCGGGGCCACGGGGATCGAAGGGCTGCTGCGCGACGATTTTGCCATCGACGAAGGGCGCGAAGCCCGGGCGTTCCCCGCGCGAAATGGTGCGAATGCCGCCCGAGTTTTGGGTGGGCTGGACCTTCCGATACGCGGCTTCGGCGGCGGCGAGGAGTTTTTCGTACGGGACGTTGTGTAGGTCGGCGATGCGGGCCGGGGTGAGGCCGAGTTGTGCGAGGGTTTCGGCGGCGACTTTGGCGGACGTTTCGGCGCTGGCGACCCGAACACCGGTCGCGGACTGCACGATGGCCTTGTGAAAGAGGCCTTTGGCGGAGGGCATGGCCATGAGGGTCGAGACTTTGCCGCCCCCGCCAGACTGGCCGAAGATGGTGACGTTGGCGGGGTCGCCGCCGAAGCGGGCGATGTTGTCGCGGACCCATTCGAGGGCGAGGACAATGTCGGTCTGGCCGACGTTGCCGGAGGCCGCGTATTTTTCGCCGTACGCGGCGAGATTGAGGTATCCGAGGACGTTGAGGCGGTGGTTGAGGGAAACGAGGACAACGTCGCCGCGCCGCGCGAGGCTTTCACCGTCATAGGCCTTGAGTTCCTGCGAGGATCCGGAGGAGAAGCCGCCACCGTGGAGCCAGACCATGACGGGGCGCTTGCGGGAGTCGGCAGCGGGGGTCCAGACGTTGATGCGGAGGCAGTCTTCGTTCGGGATGCCGTCTTCCCACTCGAACAGGAACGCCTGTTCGTCGTCCTTCCAGCCGGCGCGGGGAGCCTGGGGAGAGACCCAGCCGTAGGCCATGGAACTGCGGATGCCAGTCCAGGGCTGGGGCTTTGTGGCGGGGAGGAAGCGGGCTGCACCACCGGTGGGGGTTCCGTAGGGGATGCCTTTGAAGGTGAGAATGCCTTTGCTGACGTAGCCGCGGACTTTGCCGGCGGTGGTTTCGACGACGGCTTTGGTGTCCGAGGCGACGATGAGGGGGTTGTTGGCGGGGGCGGTGCCGGAGGTGGCCGCTGCGGGGGCGACGGTGGGGAGCATCGCCGTGCTGCCGAGCAGGGCTGCCCCGCCCAATAAGGTGCGCCGACTGGGCGCGGGATTCGATTTCTCGTTCATTGAAGGCTCCTGGATTACTGCCCGATTCGGTTTGATTGTATAAGGTACTCGCGTGAGGCTTAATGGCCGGAGGTTTCTTCCAGGGAGCGCCCCCCGGTTGTCGGGCCGAAGAGGCAGATGGTCAGGACCATGTTGGTCATGGCGGATCCGATGAAGAGGGCTACGGCGGGCGTTCCTCCGTGCTTCAGGAACCAGCCGATGGCGAGGCCAGGGAAGGCTGCGGAGAAACGGCAGAGGGCGCACGATGTTGACCTGTTTGATTGCGGACAGGAGCCGTTGAACAGATTTCTCGTTCGGTTTGCCTCCCAGAATCAGCAGGCGGGGGCATCTCAGACTTAAGTCGCGATTGCTTTACCTGAGCTTGTCCAGATACGCGAGGAGGTCAGCCACTTCGGCGGGCTGGGCGTTTTCGGTGAAGCGGGAGTGGGGGGCCGGGAGCAGGAGTTGGTCGGTTCGTTCGGGCGGCGTCTTCTTCAGCCGGGACACGAGGGACTTCGGAGTGTGGCAGCCGGCGCATTTGGCGGAGCCGCGGAAGGCGGTCTTGCCCCGGGCGGTGTCGCCGGCGGGAAGCGGCGCGGCTTTGAGTTCGGCGTAGCGGCCTTTCTGGCGCAGGTAGTGGATATAAGCGGAAAGGTCGGTAATCTCCTGCGGCGTCATGTCGTAATAGCTGGGCATGGAGGTCTGCAGGGCGGGGAGACCGGCTTTGATGAGGGGTCCCATGAGGTTGCCGCCAACATCCGCGCCGACCATTCGCGAGTGCAGGAGGTTGGCGGCTCCCATGGCGGTCTGGGCGAGGTCCACGCCGTGGCAGTAGTGGCAGGCACTGAGGACGTAGACGGTGCGGCCGCGTTCGAGAGCTTCGGTGGGGGCCGGAACACCTCCGGCATCCTTTTGCGCGATTAGCGCCGAGGTGAGCAGGGCGGCGGCGAGGCAGAATCTGAGAGTTGTCATCCGTGGTATCCCTGGCTCGTTCTTAAGAGAGCGCGATCTTGCGGCAGTATTCCATGCAGGCGCGGACCTCTTCGGCGGAAGACCGGAACGATCCGTACTCGTACTCGACGTAGCAGCGCACGGGCCATTTGTTGTCGCGGATGGTGAGGAGGATTTCTTTGATCGGGGTGTCGCCCTGGCCGAAGGGGCGATTGGGGCCGTTGTTGCGTTTGCGGTCGCGGATGTGGATGTTGGCGATGCGGTCGTGGTGCTGTTTGAGGAAGGCGACGGCGTCGTTATTGCCGGCGGTGAAGTGGCCGGAGTCGAGGGTACAGAGGAACCAGGGGGACATGGCGAGGGCCTGTTCGAAGCTGGCGGGGGTGGCGAACTGGTCGGGGTCGACCAGGTTGTTGTGGTTGTGCATGGCCACGGGGAAACGGTGCTTTTCGACGAAGGGGACGAGGCGGCGGGCTTCGCTGAGGACGGTGGAGGAGCTGATGGCGGCGGCTCCGAGGGCGCGGGCGGCTTCGAAGGTGCGGTCGCGTTCGGCGTCGGTGAAGGTCTCGTTGAAGTTGATGTTGTAGTAGTAAATTCGGAGTCCGGCGGCTTCAAAGCGCTTGCGGATGTTGACGTAATAGTCGAGGGGGACGGTGAGGCGCCACTGGCGGGCGGCTTCCCGGAGTTTGGGGAATTCGGGGGCGCGGCGGGTCTGGACCCACCAGCCTGTGGCGCTGTTGGGGAAGGGTTCAATGTGGCCGGACATGATCTCGCATTCGGGGATGCCGGCGTAGAGCATGCCATTGAGGATGTTGGGGAGCTGGGCGGGGTCACCCGGGGGGACGTCGTGGAAGGAGAAGGTCTCGACGCCGAAGTGGATGCCTCCGACTGTGTCGGGGAAGGGAGGGGTGGCGGGTGGTTGCCAGGCGAGGGCATCCTCCAGCCGCATGGCATGGAGGGCGAAAGGGAGGACGGGGGCCGACTTCAGGAAAGCGCGCCGGGCGGGATGGCGCTGGGTTCGGGGTGAGATTTCCAAGGGCCTACGATACAGGCTCGGGGGCGGGACGTCAAGGTCCGGGGAGGCCCGACGACGGAAGTTCCTAATGGCCCGAGATGTCTTCTAAAGATCGGCCCCGGGTGCGAGGGCCGAAGAGGCCTATTGTGAAGACCATGATGGTCATGGCGGCTCCGATGAAGAGGGCTACGGCAGGGGTGCCCCCGTGCTTCAGGAACCAGCCGATGGCGAGGCCGGCGAAGGCGGCGGAGAGGCGGCTCCAGCCGTAGACGAAGCCGACGGCGCGGCCCCGGATGCGGGTCGGAAAGAGCTCGGCCTGGTAGTTGTGGAAGGCGAAGGACATCCAGTTGTTCGCCAGCGTCACGACGACTCCGCAGGCGATCAGGATGGCCGGGAGAGTCTGGTGGGCAAAGAGGAACATGAAGGCCCCGATGGTGATGCCGGCAGTAACGAGCTGCCATTTGCGCTCCACCTTGTCCGCGACGAACATGCCGACGAGGGGGCCAAGCGGGGCGGCCATCGCAATGATGAACGAGTACTGGAGGCTGGTGGTGATGCGGATGCCGCGGGCGATCAGGAGGGTCGGGACCCAGCTGGAGAAACCGTAGAAGCCGATGGTCTGGACCAGGTTGAAGATCGACATGACGATGGTGCGGGTCCGGTAGGGTGGCTGGAGCAGAGCGCTGAGGCTGGATTTTGTGGCAGGAACCGGCGGGGCCAGGATGAGGACCGGGGGCGGCAGCGGGCGTCCGGTCTCGGCTTCGATTTGGGCTTCGAGCTGCGTGACAACAACGGCTGCTTCCGCAGCGCGGCCATGGATGGCGAGCCAGCGGGGGCTTTCGGGAAGGCCGCGGCGCAGCCACCAGGCGAGGATGGCTCCGACGGAACCGACGAGCGTGACCCAGCGCCAGCCTTCGAGTCCGAAGATGGTTTGCGGCACCCAGAGCCAGCCGAGGAGGGCGACGACCGGAACGACGCTGAAGGCAATGAGCTGGTAGTAGGCGAAGGTCTTGCCACGATGGGCGGGCGGGACGAGTTCGGGGAGGTACGTGTCGATGGTGACCTGTTCGAGGCCAACGCCGATGCTGGCGATGAAGCGCCAGAGGTCAACCGTGGCGGCGGTGGTCTGGAAGGCCATGATCGCGGTGGCGGCGGAGTACCAGAGCAGGGCGGTCACGAAGATCGACCGGCGGCCGAAACGGTCGGCTACCGGGCCGAAGGCGATGCAGCCGAGAAACATGCCGAGGAACGAGCAGAAGATGAAGAAGCCCATGCCGCCGATACCGAACAGGCCGAGCGTGCTGCCTTTGAAGATGCCGCCGGAGTTGAGGCCAGGGGCGATGTAGGCGGCGAGGAAGATGTCGTAGAACTCGAAAGCGCCGCCAATGGAGATGAGGGTGACGAGTCGCCAGAGGGTGCGGGTGAGGGGGAGACGGTCGAGGCGGGCGGCGATGGAGGCGGGGGAGGTCATGGTGCGGCAGATAGAACGGAAAAGGGCCGCAGCCAGTTCGCTGCGGCCCTTTCGTTTTGATCGGGAACTAGAGCTTCTGGGCTTTGAAGCCGCCTTTGGAGCG
>CANIHR010000182.1 GCA_947467185.1 Bryobacterales bacterium | reverse complement strand
ATCCCATACTTCGTACGGTCGAAGGCCTGCGTGTCCGTCATGCGGATGAACACCTGATCGCGGCTGGCCGAGACCATGGTTTCCAGAATCATCGTCGGGCTGAACGTGTGCGTCCAGTTCAGGGATGAGGTCTGGTTCGGGCGGTTGAAGGTACGCGTCGAGAACAGGAAGTTCGTCTGGAACGGAGCTTCGTCGTAGTAGTGGTACAGCTGGCCACGGAACTTGATGCTGTCGTTCATGGTCGCCAGAACGTCAACGCCGATGCTGTCCTTGCGCTGATTCACCGGAGCGCCGGCGACGCCGAACCAGTTGCTGGTGCCAATGGCCGGAGTCAGGTTGGCTTTCGGGTAGACCGACAGGAGGGCCATACCGTTGGGGCTCTGCTGGCTCTTCGGAATCACGTTGCCGGGGAAGGCGGTACCCGTCGTCGGGTCCTTCAGGATCTGAGCGGAACCGAACCAAAGGCTCGGGGCGAGCAGTTCACCGAAGTCGCCCGTTTTCATGCGGTCGCTGGGAACGGTGCGGAGGTTGGTCTGTTCCGTACGCTGACGGGCCCATTCCTGCGCCCAGGTGAAGAACAGCTTGTTGCGGTCCTTGTTGATCTTCGGCAGCATGATCGGACCAGTCGCACTGTAGCCAAACTGGTTGAACTTGAGCGGAGTCACGAAGTTCGTCGCCGGGTTGCGATTGCGCGACCAGGAGTTTGCGTCCAGCGCTGAATTGCGGAAGTATTCGTAAGCGGACACGTGAAGATCGCGGCCACCGCTCTTGGTGATCACGCGAATCTGGCCACCCGACGAACGGCCGAATTCCGCGCCGTACGAAGCGGTCAGAACCTGCACTTCAGAGGTCTGGTCGAGATCGGCGGTGCCGATCGACGAACCGTTGGAGCGGGTCCGGACGGCAACTGCGCCGTCAAAGGTGATCAGGTTGTCCTGGGTGCGTGAGCCGTTGATGCTCAGGCCGGCCTGGCTGAGGCCGAAGCTGAAACCAGCCAGCGAACCACCGCGAACACCCGGCTTCAGCTGCGCCAGGAAGATCGGGTTGCGGCCGTTCAGCTGCAGGTCAGAGATCTGCTTGCCTTCAACGACCTTACCGATTGCGCCGGATTCCGTCTGCAGGAGGGTCGCGGTGCCGGTCACTTCGACCGTTTCCGTGACCGCACCGACCGTCAGCACTGCGCTGATGTTGGCCGGGATGCTCGGATCGACTTTGTTGTCTTTGGATTCAAACCGCTTGAAGCCGGCAGCTTCGATCGTGATCGAATAGAGGCCCGGCGGAATCGTCGGAATGGAATAGTTGCCGGACTCATTGGTGGTTGCTGTACGGCTGAGACCGGTTCCCTGATTTTGAATTGAGATTTTGGCGTTGGGCACCACAGATCCGGAAGGATCGGTGATGACGCCGCTAATGTTGGTGTTGTCGGATTGCGCAAATGCTGCGAACGCGACAAGGAGGAGACACGCTGCAATGCGTGCCCAATTTAGAACTGTTTTCATGGTTCCCCTTATGCGAAACGTCTTGTACTAACTCTCTGTGTAACTGAACTTCAGCCCCCAAGCTGAAGTAACCCATTTACAACCGCTTTCAAGCTTAACAAATCCCTAAAGGAGCGGAGGTGCCAGTGGTGTTAAAAACAGGTATGCGTTCCGTTACTAACTCGCTAACCGCAGTGCTCTTCACCGTCGTGGCCGCAGCCCAGCAACCCCTGTCTGTGCTCCCGTATACACCGAGCCTGGACCTGAATTCCCTCAACCGCTCGGTCCAGCCCTGTGAGAACTTCTATCAGTTCGCCTGCGGTAACTGGATTCGCAATAACCCCATTCCCGCAGATCAGCCCCGCTGGGATGTCTACGGCAAGTTGACCTTTGAGAACCAGCTCTATCTCTGGTCTCTGCTCCTCGAAGCCGGCAACAAGCCCTCCGGCCGCACCCCGAATGAGCAGAAGATCGGCGACATGTTCGCCTCCTGCATGGATGAAGCCGCGGTAACCGCAGCTGCTGCCAAACCCGTCCAGCCACTCCTCGATAACATCGCGGCGCTCAAGTCGGTGAATGACCTCCCCGTCCTCCTCGCCCGCCTCCACCTTGGCCTCTCCGGCGACAGCATGCTCTTCGACTTCGGCGCCAATCAGGACTTCTCCGATTCCTCCCGTGTCATCGCCTTCGCCAGCGCCGGAGGCCTCGGCCTCCCTGACCGCGACTACTACACAAAAGACGACGCCAAATCCGTAGAGATCCGCCAGAAGTACGTTGCCCATATCGCACACCTTCTGCATTTATCGGGTGACACGGATGCCGCCGCCCAGGCCGGAGCCCAGGCAATCCTGCGCCTCGAAACGGCGCACGCCAAAGCCACCCTGACCCGCGTCGAGCAGCGCGACCCCTACAAGCTCCTCCACCGCATGAGCGCCGCCGAACTCCGCAGCCTCACCCCGTCCTTCAACTGGGATGCCTACTTCCGGGCCCTCGGCCAGCAACCTGGCAAAGTCATCAACGTCACTCAACCAGCCTTCTTCACTGAACTCGACAAACAACTCAAAACCGCATCACTCGGTGACCTGAAGACCTACCTCCGCTGGCACGCCCTCCACGCCAAAGCCGCCACGCTGTCTCCCGCCTTCGTCGATGCCGACTTCGATTTCTACAGCAAGACCCTCCGCGGTACCCCTTCGATTCGTCCCCGCTGGAAGCGCTGCGTCCAGATCGTGGACCGTCTCATGGGCGAAGCTCTCGGAGAAGTCTTCGTCTCCAAAACGTTCACACCGGAAACCCGCGCCCGTACGGTAGCCATGACTCAGGGTATTGAAGACGCTATGAAGCAGGAGATCGACGCCCTCGACTGGATGAGTCCCGCCACCAAGAAACAGGCCTTCGCCAAGCTCAGGGGCATCGCGAACAAAGTCGGCTACCCCGAAAAATGGCGAGACTACTCCAAACTGGAAATTCGACAGGGCGACTACTACGGCAACGTCGAACGCGCTGTGGAATTCGAATCACGCCGCCAGCTTGCCAAAATCGGCAAACCGGTTGACCGCAGCGAATGGGACATGTCTCCGCCTACCGTCAACGCGTATTACAACCCGCAGATGAACGACATCAACTTCCCCGCCGGAGTCCTCCAGCCGCCCCTGTTTGACCCGAAGATGGACGACGCCCCCAACTTCGGCAATACCGGCGCGACCATCGGCCACGAACTGACCCATGGCTTCGACGATGAAGGCCGCCAGTTTGACGCCAAAGGGAACTTAAAGGACTGGTGGACCAAACAGGACGCCGCCGAATTCGAAAAACGCGCCCAGTGTGTGGTGGATCAATACGCCCAATACACCATCGTGGACGACATCAAAATCAACTCAAAGCTGACGCTGGGAGAAGACGTCGCCGATCTGGGAGGCCAGCTTCTGGCTTACATCGCGTGGAAAGCGGCCAACAAAGGCAAGTCCCTGACCCCGGTTGACGGCTTCACCCCCGACCAGCGCTTCTTCATCGGCATGGCCCAGTGGGCCTGCGGCAGCGACCGCCCGGAGAACCTCCGCGTCAGCGCGCTGACCAACCCCCACTCGCCCAACGAATATCGGATCAACGGAGTCGTAGCCAACATGCCCCAGTTCCAGGAAGCCTTCTCCTGCAAACTCGGTCAGCCCATGGTGCGGGAAAAGGCCTGTAAGGTCTGGTAGGCGCTACTTCCCGTACTCCTCAAAGAAGTGCGCCAAAGTCCGAATACCGTCAAAGTAATTCCGGATGCAGTACTTCTCGTTCGGTGAGTGCAGTCCGTCATCCGGCAGGCCGAAGCCCATCAGAATCGTGGGAATCCCCAGATACTTCGCGAAGTCGCCCACAATCGGAATCGAACCACCCGACCGAATGAACACGGTTTCCTTGCCGAAAATATCGCTGAACGCTTTCGCCGCCACCTGAATCGCATGATGGTCCGGATTTACCATCAAACCCGGCCCGGAACTCAGCACCCGGACCTCCATCTGCACACCCTTCGGAGTATTCGCTGCCACAAACGCGCGAACCGCTTCCACAATCTTCGCCGGATCCTGCTTTGGCACCAGGCGAATACTGACCTTCGCCACAGCCTTCGCGGGAATCACCGTCTTCGCGCCATTGCCCACAAACCCACCGGCAATCCCATGCACTTCCAGCGTCGGACGGGCCCACGTCCGCTCAAACACCGAATACCCCGGCTCACCGGTCAGTGAAGTCGCCCCGACCTCATGCTTTAGGTATTCCGTCTCGTCGAACGGCAGCTGTTCCCAACTGGCCTTCTCCTCCGCTGACGGCGCTTCCACATCGTCATAAATCCCGGGAATCAGAATGTGACCGTCCGCGTCCTTCGCCTTCGAAAGCAGCTCCACCAGCCCAAACACCGCATTCGGAGCCGCACCACCATACAAACCCGAGTGCAGATCCCGCGCCGGTCCCCGCGACTCAATCTCCATGTAAACCAGGCCGCGCAATCCGATGTTCAGCGTCGGCAGCCCCGCAGCATACATCTCGGTATCCGAAACCAGCGCCACATCCGCTTTCAGTTTCTCGGGATTCTTCTCCACATACTCCGCTACTGAGATCCCGCCAACCTCTTCCTCACCCTCCAGCAGGACCTTTACATTCACCGGCAGCTTGCCATAAACGTCCCGTAACGCTTCCAGCGCCTTGATCTGCGAGTACATCTGACCCTTGTCGTCCGCCGACCCGCGCGCATACAGGTTCCCGTTCCGCTCCGTCGGCTCAAATGGAGGCGTCTCCCAAAGCTCCAGCGGATCCGGCGGCTGCACATCGAAATGCCCGTAACAAAGCACCGTCGGCTTACCTGGCGCATGCAGCCAGTCCGCATAAACCAGTGGATGCCGCTCCGTCTCGATCAATTCCACGTTCTCGAGACCGGCCGCCTGCAACTTCGTCACGCAGTACTCCGCCGCCCGATGCGTATCGGCATTGTGCTCGGGACTGGTCGAGATGCTGGGAATCCGCAGCAGCTCTTTCAGCTCTTCCATGAAACGCTTTTCGTTATTAGTTACGTAACGGTCGATGGCTTCTGACATTTCAGCTTTAGCTTAGCGCAGCGTTATTTGCTGCGTTTTCCTCCCATATTTAGTAGATACGCGCCTCGCGCACCCCAAACGAATTCGCAATATAGTATCGCCTCTTTTTCGCCCCAAATCACTGGTAAATCCAAAAACAACTGATTACAATCGGGGCAGGGTCCAGCCCTAAAACAACATAATCATGATTCGAAAAATTGCAGCATTAGCTGCCCTGTCATTAACCCTCGTCTGCGCCGCTTTTGCACAGACAGGTTCTATTCAGGGAACTCTGGCCGATTCGGCCGGTGCTTCCATCCCCAACGCCACGGTGCGCGCTCTTGATCAGGACAAGCAGGTTATTGTCCGTGAAACGAAGACCAGCCGCGACGGCGGCTTCATTCTTACTCCGCTCCTCCCTGGCAACTACACCGTCAAAATTGAAGTCCAGGGCTTCAAGGCATACGAGTCCACCAATCTGAAGCTCGATCAGACCCAGGTTATGAACCTCGGTTCTATCGCCATGCAACTTGGTCAGCTCACGGAATCGATCTCCGTGGAATCCCAGATTCCCGTTATCGAAACCGCCACCTCCCAGAAATCGTTCGTTATCAGCTCCAAAGAAGTCACCGAACTGCCCCTCAACGGCCGTGACTTTATGAGCCTGATGCGCACCCTGCCCGGTGTCGTCACCAACAACTCGAGCGACTTCCGCCTCGTGTTCAACAACACCGACCAGTTCAATGTGAACGGCATGCGCGGCTCCGCGAACAACGTTTTCCTCGATGGCGCGGTCAACACCGACCTCGGCGCGAATGACGGCCAGTACACCCAGATTTCTCTCGACGCTGTCGGTGAGTTTAAGGTGCAGACCTCCGCTTTCAACGCCGAATACGGCCGCAACGCCGGCGTCATGATCTCCATCAACACCAAGGCCGGTGGCAGCAAGTTCCACGGCACGGCTTACGAATTCATCCGCAACGATGCGTTTGATGCCAATGCGTTCTTCCGCAATTCGCAGGGCCAGCAGCGTGCCAAGCTGCGTTTCGACCAGTTCGGCGGCAACATCAGCGGTCCGGCTTACCTGCCGAAGATCTCCTCGCCCTCCAATAAGAAACTGTTCTTCTTCTTCAACTACGAAGGCACCCGCGCCACCCGCCCGCTCAACAACAACACCTTTGTTGATGTGCCCAGCCGCGAAATCCTCAATGGTGACTTCCGCCAGCTCTATCGCGCGGGTCAGACCATCGCCGGCAGCAACGGCGTTCCCGTCGGCACCGTTTTCGCCCCCGGCACCATCGTTCGCGATTCGTCCGGCCGCGCCATCGGTGGCACGCCTTATCCAAACAACACCATTCCGGTTTCCCAGTGGAATCGCAACGCCCCGTCGTTCATCAAGATGCTGAACTTCATTGATCGCACCGGTGCGCCGCAGACTCCCAACGTTCCCGAAACCCTCCGTGTTCCGTTCCAGCCGACCTACGAGTTCAACAAGAACGCCAAAGTCGCGCGCGTGGACTACAACATCTCCACCAACATGAACTTCTTCTTCCGCTGGGCCGACGACGCACAGCGCGAAGTGCAGGACATCGGCATCTTCAACAGCCTGCCCTACCCCATCTATCCGCAGTACCGGAAGAAGCCGGGCTCCAGCTGGTCGTGGAACCTCGTCAACGTGATTTCACCTACCATGACGAACGAAGCGATTTTTGCCTATAACCACCTCACGCAGGTTGTTGACAAGACCGACGCCGCCAGCAAGAGTGCTTATGACCGCACCTCGCTCGGTTTCCAGTTCCAGGAACTCTTCCCCGCGCAGAACACGGCGAATCGCTTCCCGTCCTTCAGCTGCGGTATCGGCTCCTGCAACTTCTCGCCCTTCCAGTCCAACTGGCGCAGTGAAGGCAAGACCTTTGCCTTTACTGACAACGTCACGAAGAACCTGGGCGCGCACACCCTCAAGACCGGTATCTACGTTAACTGGAACAACAACCGTCAGCAGCCGGGCTGGAGCGATGCTCTCAACCTGAACTTCGGTCCCAACGCCAGCAACCCGAACGACACCAACAACCAGTTCGCCAACATGCTGCTCGGCAACTACACCAGCGCTTCGCAGACCAAGGGCATCTTCTATGGCCGCTTCCGCGAAATCTCCATCGAAGGCTACGGCCAGGATAGCTGGAAGGTCAACAACCGCCTCACCCTCGAAATGGGTCTGCGCTGGGCGTTCCAGGGTCCCACCTACTCTTACGGTGAGTTCCTCCAGAACTACTTCCTCCTCGATCAGTACGATCGCGCGAAGGCTGTGAAGATCCAGACCGCTTCGGGCGTGACCAATGGCACCATCATTGGTGGCTCCGGCAACCCCTTCAACGGCATGGTCGAAGAAGGTTCCAATGGCCTCCCCAAGGGTGGCGTCAAGAACCGCTTCAACAACTTTGCTCCCCGCTTCGGTCTCTCCTGGGATCCGATGGGCGATGGCAAGACGGCCGTCCGCATCGGTGGCGGTATCTTCTACGAGCGCATTCAGCAGAACGTCTACAACTTCGGCGGCCTCGGCAATCCCCCGCTCGTGACCACTCCGCAGTTCTACGGTGGCAACATCGACGCTCTGTCTCCCTCGCTCGCTGCCTCGGGTACTCTGTCCCCCGTCGGCATCCGTGCGGTCGATATCAACGGCAAGAACCCCACCACTTACTCCTGGTCGTTTGACATCCAGCGCGAGCTGTGGGGCAAAACCACCCTCGATGTCGGTTATGTTGGCAACCTCGGTCGCCACCTGATCATCAATCGCGACCTTGGCCAGCTGCCGCTCAACACGACCACTGCTCCGGGCACCACTATCCTGTCTGCCGTCAACTTCACGAACAACGCCATCCGCCCCTTCCCGGGCTACACCGGCGTTACCTACAGTGAATTCAGCGGTACCAGCAACTACAACGCCCTGCAGATGCGCGCCAGCCGCCGTTTCGCTTCGCGCCTCACCGCCAACGTCAGCTATGTCTGGTCCAAGGCGTTCGACACCACCGATACCGATGGCGCCGTGCTCGGTTATTACCTCAACCGTCGCCGCGATTATGCGCGCGCCGGCTTCGATCACCGCCACGTCTTCAACGTCGACTACGTCTATGAACTCCCCGGTCTGAAGAACCAGCCCGAAGTTCTGAAGAAGGTTGTCAATGGCTGGCAGATGGCCGGTATTACCCGCATCTGGTCCGGCTCCCCTATGGATGTCTCGGCCAACGGCGACCCCGGCACCCTCGGTGGCGGTGTTCGCGCCGACTACCTCGGTGGCCAGATCTACCAGGACAACTACCGCAGCACGCTGCAGTACTTCTCGCCGCTCGTGTTCGGTCGTCCCGCCAACGGTACCCTCGGAACTCTGGGCCGCAACTTCCTCACCGGTCCGGGCTACACCAACTGGGATATTTCGCTGTATAAAAACACGAAGATCTCGGAAAAGGTCACCGCGCAGCTTCGTGTGGAAACGTTCAACACGTTTAACCACACGCAGTACAACAACCCGGGTGCCGGCATCAGCGTGCCGAATCCCAGCACCGCTGTCACCGCAACCACTGCGGGCACCACGGGCCGCATCACCTCCACCCGTGACTCGCGTAACATGCAACTTGGGCTCAAAATTCTTTTCTAAGCTCCGGTTCACAACTGCAACCGCCGTTTGTCTGGCTCTGTCCCTCCCGGGATGGGGCCAGGTCAGCGGCAAACCAAATGCGGAGGCGCTCTTTCAAAGGGCTGCCTCCGCACTTGCGTCTCAGCGCTACCCCGAAGCGGAACGCGACTTCCTGGCCGTCCTCCAGCTGGAACCCCGCAACATCGGAGCCCTCGGCAATCTCGGTGTCGTCTACACCCGGACGAATCGCTTCGCCCAGGCTATTGAAACCTACCAGCGAGCCCTCAAACTCGCCCCCAACGAACCCTCTCTCACCCTGAACCTCGGCCTCGCCCACCTCAAACAGGAACAATTCGCAGCAGCACTCCCCCTGTTCGAACGCCTTGCCCCAAACCCCCGCTTTCCGCAGGCATCCCAACTCCTCGCCACATGTCTCGTCGAAACAGGTGCGAACACCCGGGCGCTCACACTCCTCGACACCCTTCTCACCCGAACACCTGACGATACTGGTCTCCTCTACCTCCAGGGCATCGCGCTCGCCCGCCTCAAACGCACCGACGCCGCACACGAAGCCTGGACCCGCATGATGGCTGCCGCCCAACCCGCCCAGGCCAGCTTCCTGATGGGCAAAGCCAGCTACGAAACCGGTGCCTTCGAAAAAGCCGCCGAATCCTTCCGCACCGCCCTGGCCGCCGACCCCACCCTGAAAGACGCTCACCGCGAACTCGGCAAAACCCTCGCCTCTCTTCGCGACAACGAAGCCGCCGCCCGCGAACTCCGCCTCGCCGACCCCGCCGATTCCGAAGCTCTCTACTTCCTCGGCGGAGTCCTCGCCCAGGACGCCTCCCCCGAAGCCGTCCCCATCCTCGAAAAGGCCCGCGACCTCAACCCCGACTTCTGGGGTCCGTACTTCTACCTCGGCAAACTCCAGTTCGAACAGGGCAACCTGAAGGACGCTATCAGCAACCTCGAACGAGCCACCAAACTCAAACCCGACGAGTCCGCCGCTCTCTACCAGCTCGCCCGCGCCTGGCAAAAGGCCGGTCGCACCGCCGAAGCCAGGGCTGCTTTCGAGAAGGTTGCAGCCCTCAACCGCTCCAGGCAGTAAACAGCGGATGCATTTCCCTCTCCGCGGGTATACAATGCCCTCCAGGATGTTTTGCGTACAACGCAATCAGGAATGCATATGAAGAAAACGTTTCTCGCTCTGGCCACCGCCACCGCGGCTCTTGCCCAACAACCCTACACGGTCTGGAAAGACCACCTCGGCGGCATCGACTCCCCCCAATACTCTGCCCTCAAGCAGATCAACAAGTCGAATGTCTCCAAACTGAAGCAAGCCTGGTTCTACCCCGCTGGCGACAACGGCTTCCGCTACGGCTTCAACCCCACGGTGATTGACGGCCGCATGTACGTGGTCGGCCTTCACAACGCCGTCACCGCACTCGACGCCGCCACCGGCAAGCTCCTCTGGGCCCACGATCTCGGTGACGCCAAAGCTACCGTCACCCACCGCGGAGTTGCCTACTGGGAATCGAAGGACCGTGGCGATCGCCGCATCCTCTTCTCCGCCGGCGACATGCTGCAGGCACTCGACGCCCGCACCGGCAAGCCCATCATGGGCTTCGGTGACAACGGCAAAGTCAACCTCCGCGTCGGTCTTGGCCGCGACCCCGATACCATGCGCCGCGTGCAGTCCGGCGACCCCGGCCGCGTCTTCGAAAATCTCCTGATCCTCGGCTCTGCCCCCGGCGAAGAATACGAATCGCCCCCCGGCGACCTCCGCGCCTACGACACCCGCACCGGCAAACTCATGTGGACCTTCCACACCGTCCCCCACCCCGGCGAAATGGGCTACGACACCTGGCCCAAAGACGCCTGGAAGTGGATCGGCGGCGTGAACGCCTGGGGCGAAATCTCTGTCGACGAAAAACGCGGCATCGCCTACTTCCCGCTCGGTTCCCCCACCTACGACTTTTACGGCGCTGACCGCAAGGGTTCCAATCTCTTCTCCGATTGCATCCTCGCCCTTGACGCCCGCACCGGCAAGTACCTCTGGCACTTCCAAACCACCCACCACGACCTGTGGGATTACGATCTCGTTACAGCCCCCAAGCTCCTCACCATCAAACACGATGGCAAGAACGTTGACGTGATCGTCCAGCCCACCAAACAGGGCTTCCTGTTCGTTCTCGACCGTGTCACCGGCAAGCCCGTCTGGCCCATCGAAGAGCGCGCGGTTCCCAAATCCGACGTCCCCGGCGAAGAGACCTGGCCCACGCAGCCGTTCCCCACAATGCCTGCGCCTTACTCCCGCCAGAAGTTCACGCCCGATGACGTGAACCCCTATATCGCCGACGCCAAAGAGCGCGAACGTTTCCGTACCCAGGTCGCGAACTCCCGCAACCTCGGCCT
>CANIHR010000181.1 GCA_947467185.1 Bryobacterales bacterium | reverse complement strand
GGACAGTGCGGATGGGGGCGGATAAGAAGACCTCCGCTCTGAACAGCTATTGTCAGACCCACGACGTGAAGAATCTCTTTGTCACCGATGGCAGCACGTTCCCGACCTCATCGGAAAAGAACCCAACCCTGACCATCATGGCGCTGTCACTGCGCGCCGCCGATTACATCAAACAGAGCCGCAAACGGGGGGAACTGTAACCATGCAGACCGAACGTCGAACCCTGCTGAAGATTCTCTCTGCCTCGGCCCTGCCAGTCACCGCTCTTGATGCTACTGTCCAGTGCGCCGGCAACGCGCCGGCAAGCGATCTGGCCAACCACAGGTTCGTATTCTTCACGCCCGCTGAACAGGCACTGCTGGAGACACTGACCGACCTCATCATCCCGGCAGACGACCACTCTCCCGGGGCGAGAGCCGCGCGCGTGCCCGCCTTTGCGGACCTGATGATCTCGACCGGCACAGACCGCGCCAAAGCTGCCTGGCGCTCCGGTCTCGCCGCCTTCGCCTCCGCTGCGCAATCGCAGTCGCTCGAAGCGGTCCTTGCCAAAGCTGCCGCAGAAGAAGAACGCCCCACAACCGACGTGGGGCGCTTCTTTATTGACCTCAAACGGATGACCGTGGATGGCTACTACACGTCGAACTTAGGCATCATGCAGGAACTTGGGTATATCGGCAATCAGCATCTGAAAGCCGCGCCCGGCTGCGACCACCCCGAACACAAAGCTTAGTGTCCGCCGGCGGCGCTGACCTGAATGTTGGCCTGCTGGTACTTGCCAAGAAGGTTCTTGTCGCGGTAGAGCTTGAGGGCTTCATCCCACTCCACAAAAACCTTACCGCCCTTTTCATTGCGCTGGTGCTGCCAGCTGGACAGGGCATCGAGAGCGGCGTCATCCACATAGTCGAGATCGATGAGGTGGATGTGCGTTTCGCCCTCGAAGGAAAGGGCTTCGAGTTTGTCTCCGAGAATGGGCAACCGAAGGAACGTGGCAGCGCCTTCCAGATAAACATCGGTCCGCGTATTATGCGGCTGCGTAACGATCCGCATCCCGAAATGGGTCCGGGCATAGACGACCTTGAAGACGGACAGCGCCAGGCCGATCATGATGCCCTTCAGCAGGTCGGTGGTGATGATGCCAATGAGCGTAGCGGCATAGATGACAACCGGAGCGCCACCATACCGCAGGAGTCGCTTTACGTTCTGCACGTTTACCAGCTTGAAACCCGTATAAACAAGGACGGCGGCAAGACTCGCGGTCGGTACCATGCGCAGCAGCCACGGAATGCTGGCGACCAGCACCAGCAGCCAGACACCGTGCAGCATGGCGGACAGACGGGTCTTCGCACCGGCAGTTACGTTCGCTGCGCTGCGGACAATCACACCCGTCATGGGTAGTGCGCCCATCAGGCCGCAAAGAGTATTGCCAACGCCCTGGGAGAGAAGTTCGCGGTTGTAATCCGCTTTCGGACCGTTGTGCATCTGGTCAACTGCGGCAGCGGAGAGCAGCGTTTCGGCGCTTGCCACGAAGGCAACGGTGGCACCCAGCAGGATTACTTCAGGCGTGAGCAAACCGGGCAGCGTGGTGATGTCGAGGAACTGGATAGAGCCGAGGAAACCATCGGCGATGTCCACCTTACGGACAGGCAGTTGGAAGAAGGCGTTCGCGGCGGTGGCGAGGGCGACGGCGATCAATGCGCCCGGAACCCACTTCAGTTTGGCCGGAGCGAATTTGCTCCAAAGAACGATAACGGTAATGGTGCCGATGCCGAGCCAGGCAGCGAAATGATGTGTCGCGCCGTCGGGCGGGAACAGCGCCTTGGCGATGGAGACGGGAATCCCCATCAGATTCTGCAGACCGTTGGCGCGGGGCTTGTCATCGATCATCACGTGGAACTGTGCGCCAACAATCAGGACTCCGATACCCGCAAGCATGCCGTAAATGACAGACGGAGAAATCGAGCGAAAGACGCGACCCGCGCGAAGGAGAGCGGCGCCGATCTGGAAGATTCCCCCCACAGCAACCACCACGCCGAGGGTCTTCAGTCCATGTGCCTGAACAATCTCATAGACCAGCACGGCCAGGCCGGCAGCGGGGCCGCTGACCTGCAGCGGACAGCCAGAAAAGGCGCCCACGAGTATGCCGCCGACAATTCCCGTGATCAACCCTGCGGCGGGTGGAGCACCTGAAGCGATTGCGATTCCCATGCATAGCGGCAGGGCTACCAGAAAGACAACTACAGATGCCAGTAAATCCTGTTTTAACGTATCGAAGCGCATTAGATAGAGACCTTCTCACCATCCAGCCTGACCAAGGCCCGGAGAGTTCACAAGAGGCTGCTGGTAGTCCGGGTGCTTTTGTCACCTTGTTCTGTACAAGGGTCGGGTTTTGCTTGCCTGCCATCTCGCAAATGGAGTTTACTTCCCTATAGCGGGTCTGATGCGTCGGCCCGGCTCCACTATATTTTTCGGACAGGCACAGACACAATGGGCATCCCAACCGTCAAGCAAAATGGCCTCGCGACCCTGCCAGGGTCCCGCCTTCGTCTGCGTCATGCTGTGGAGCACGCGGCTCATTTGTTACCGGCACAGGGTCCGATTGGTGTGTTTATTCACCACAACACCTTGCATGCGTTTCAGCATCTGCCGTTCGAAGAGGCCGTAACTTCCGCCGGCACCGTTTATGGCGCGCGGCCGTTCATGACGGAAGAGGCGTACCGCGAACAGTTTGTTCTGGGCCGGATCACATCGGCAGATGTTCAGGCCGTTGTCACGAACGAGGCGAACGTCAAAATTACCGATTCCCTGGATCGCCACGCACTCCGTTCGGAACTGCTGTCGCATGGCCCACGCGACTTTGAGGCTGCGGCCGTGCAATGGCATCTGGACGAAACAGACATCCTGCGTGTGTTCCGCAAAGACCTCGGTACCGATGTTCGCAACCGCCTGTTAGCAGGGAACCCGGGTGAAGAAGGCGCTCTTCGGGACCTCTTCTCAGCCTGCCTGGATTTGCCGGCGCCTGGTGCCTCGTCCAACCCAGTCGGACCGTCCGTGCGGATCGCTCCGAATGTGGACCTGGACGAGCACCTGCATCCGCTCCTCATTCGCTTGTGTGCCGCGTTCCTCGACCAGGGCATGGCCTATTGGCCGATGCCGGGGCGCGAACAGGGTTTTCTCCGTGCTGTACGGGCGCTGCTTTCTGGTCCCGGGGCGTTCCTGCCGGAGCATCTCACCAGCCTTCCAGCCGAGCTTCAGGCCCAGATGGAAGCGAATATTGACGCGGAAGACGTTGTACTTGAAATGCTCTACCGCCTCGGTGTAGCGGCCGATAATTTTGAGGCGCCACTCCTGGCCGAATTGCTGGAACTGCCCGGTTGGGCGGGCATTATGCACAGTCTGGAAAAGGCCCCGGAACTGGCCCCGCATGTGAGAGTTCCCGCGTCACTTTTGGACTATCTGGCGGTCCGGCTCACGCTGAAGGCTGTCGCCTCCGCGAGCCTGCCAAAGGCAGTTCCGATTCGCCGATCCGTCACCTCGAAACTTGCGCTGGGTTCCACCATTCTGGCCCGCGCCGCTTACCGGCTTGACTGCCTGCAAATCCTGGGAATCGGGGCTCGCGAACTAGCTGCTCTCAGCGCCCACCAGCGGGGTTTTCTAATCTCTGAGCTGGATGCGCTGGATCGCGCCGAGCGTTGCCGGCTGATGCACCTGGCCTATGAGTTCAATCATGAAACCGGCATTCTGAAGCCGCTGGCAAATTATCGCCGGATGCACGGTATCGCCGCTCCGGAATCGCGCCCCGCCGCGCAGGTTCTGTTCTGCATCGATGAGCGGGAAGAATCCCTTCGTCGCCACCTGGAAGAAGTTGCGCCCAATGTCGAAACACTCGGCGCCGCCGGATTCTTCGGCGTCGCCATTGACTATGCGGGTATCGACGATGCCCATAGCGTGGCCCTTTGTCCGGTGGTGGTGAAGCCGCAGCATGCCGTTCGGGAGCGTGTGGTTGACGAACACGAGCATCTCTTCGAGGCGCGGAGGCGTAGAAGAAGATCCTGGTCGCGGGTGGTGAGGCACCTGTCGATCGGTTCCCGAACCATGCTGCGGGGGTGGGTGGGTACCTCCCTGCTGGGGCTGTTTGCCCTGCCGGGCCTTTTACTGCGAGTGCTGGCCCCTCGCCAGTATGGAAGGCTTCGCGACCTGCTGCACCGCACCACCGTTCCGAATCCCAGCACTGAGCTTGACTTTGTCCGGCAGGCGCCCGACCAGACCACAGGCCACGGTCTCTGGCAGGGTTTCACGCTCGCGGAGAAGCTCGACAGAGTGGCCGGTTTGCTGGGTCCCGCCGGTTTGCGTGATGGTTTCGGCCGGCTCGTGGTCGTCCTCGGACATGGCTCAACCAGTCTGAACAATCCGCATGAATCGGCCCATGATTGTGGTGCCTGTGGCGGCCGCCGGGGTGGGCCCAATGCCCGCCTGTTCGCAGCGATTGCCAATCATCCGGAGGTTCGCGCCGGCCTGGTGGAGCGCGGGATTCGCATACCGGATGACTCCTGGTTTGTCGGTGGATACCACGATACCTGCAACGATGTCGTCGAACTCTACGATCTGGAAGTCGTTCCCGCCAGTCATCGCGAAGACCTGCAAAGCCTGCGCTCGCAGCTCAACCTGGCCCGCGCTCTCGATGCCCAGGAACGGGCGCGGCGCTTCGAAGCGGCCAGCACCTCCGGTGGCCCGAAGGAAGCTCTGCGGCATGTTCAGGAGAGGGCCGAGTATCTCTCTGAACCTCGCCCCGAATACGGCCACGCGACCAATGCAGTCTGTGTTGTGGGCCGTCGCGGTCTTACCAAAGGCCTTTTTATGGATCGCCGCGCCTTTTTGGTTTCTTATGACGGCACCCGGGATGCCGACGACAGTGGTCTGGCTCGCCTGCTGGGCGCCGTGGTGCCGGTCTGCGCCGGCATCAACCTCGAATACTACTTCTCGTTTGTGGACAACGAACGCTACGGCTGCGGGACGAAACTGCCGCACAATATCACCGGCCTGGTTGGCGTGATGAATGGCCCCGAAAGCGATCTCCGCACCGGCCTGCCCTGGCAAATGGTGGAGATCCATGAACCGGTTCGCATCCTGTTTGTTGTGGAGACGACGCCGGAGCGAGTGATGGCCGTATTCAACGCCAATCCGCAACTTTCGGAATTCCTCGAAAACCGCTGGATCCGTCTGGCGACGATGGACCCGGAAACAGGCGTTGTTCATGTTCGCCGGGGTGGATCGTTCGAGAAACTCGAGGCCCCCCTGGAGGCCCTGCCGGAGGCGAAGACTTCGTTTGGCTGGTTTGGCGGAAAACTCCGGCATCTGCCGCTGGCTCACATCACTGGCCTGCATTGGCAGGAAGGCGCATGACGTTTGAGAGCCTCCTGACGCCGCAGTCGCTACTGGTCATCACGGTATTCGCGTCGGCGCTGGCTTTTCTGCTGCTGGCAACGGCCTGGCTTCTGGGCTGGGTGCCGCCGGAAAAGGCGGTGGCTCGCCTCGCCAATACAACTTTTTCAATCTCGCTTGTCGCGCTGTTGATCATGATGGTCCGCATGTTCCGAACCGGTGCAACTTCAGTGACGGCGGGCAGCGGGAACTGGCTGGAGGTGCACGAATTCCGTATCCCCATTGCGGTTTTTGTGGACCTCCTGTCACTTCCCCTGGTAACTCTTGCGGTCGTCCTGGTCGGTACTGTGGCGGTCTTTGCCCGCCGCTATCTGCATCGCGATCCGGGCTTCCACCGCTTCTATATACTCCTGCATCTGTTTGCCTTCGCGGCGCTGCTCGTCTTTACCGCTGCTTCGTTCGATCTGCTCATCGGAGGCTGGGAACTGATCTGCGTTACGTCTGTTCTGCTGATCGCCTTCTTTCAGCACCGCTCCGGTCCGGCACGCAACTCCATCCGTGTCTTTGCTACTTACCGCGCCTGCGACGTGGGTCTTATTGTCGGCGCCTTTCTTCTCCACCATGCCACTGGCTCCACTCGTTACTCCGAGGTCTTTCAGGGCAACTGGCCGAACCAGACCGTCGAGTTAAGCGGAGGCCTCGCGACGGCCATCGGTTGTCTGCTCCTGCTGGCAGCGATGGGCAAATCCGCGCAGGTGCCGTTTTCCGGCTGGATGCCTCGTGCCATGGAAGGCCCCACGCCTTCCAGCGCCATCTTTTACGGCGCGATTTCCGTTCACGCCGGGGCCTATCTTCTGCTCCGTGCTCAACCAATTCTTGCGGCCTCGCCGGTGGCCTCGGCCGTGGTCATCCTGGTGGGCCTGTGCAGTGCCCTCCACGGGACGCTGGTGGCACGCGTTTCCACTGACGCCAAGACGGCGCTCGCCTATTCCTCGGTTTCGCAGTTGGGCCTGATTCTGGCAGAGATCGGCCTCGGACTCTCGTGGCTCGCAGTGGCCCACATTGTGGGGCACGCGATCGTTCGCACGCTGCAGTTCCTCAAGGCTCCTTCGGCACTACACGAACACCACGGCATGCACGCCGCTTCTGGTGGTCACCTGGGCCCCACCGGGCGTCACTATCACCTTCTGCTGCCCGCTTCGGCACGCCTCTGGCTCTACCGCCTGGGCTTTGATCGCGGACATCTGGATACCGCGCTGGAGCGCGGTTTCGAAGCTCCGTTGCGCCGCTTTGCGGGCCGCATCCGGACCCTGGAACAAGCGCTGCTGCCTGCCGGGACTGCTCCGGGAGGTTCCTCGTCCCGTGATTAGTGTCAGCATTATTCTGCCCCTGTTGGCCGCTGCGTTCGCGCTCCGTTCCACCCGTATTGCGCAGGCTCGCAACGTAACCCTGGCAGCCCTGGCGGCCACGCTGGCACTTTCTGCGTGGACCCTGACCGAGGTTCTGAGGGGCACGGGTGGTTTCCTGCCCGACAGCGCTCTCCGCGCCTGGCTGGCGGCGGACAATCTCAGCGCTGTTCTGATGGTCCTGTTTCCGGCGCTCGCTCTGGTCACCGTTGCGGCAGCCCCGCAACGGGACACGGATCGCCACTTCCTGGCCATCACTCTGGCTGTAGTCTCCGCCACTTTAACCACCTACGCGGCGCGCAACAACTTCCTGATGCTGGCAGCCTGGACGACGGCCCTGCTTCCCTGTATCCTGGGCAGCGGCAGGCGAGGCTGGCCCACCCTCTCCCGTTGCACACTGGGGGCGTCCTGTGTCGCTCTGGCCGTAGCCTTCGCGGTCGGCGGTTCCGGTGTCGGCCTCGTTGCCCTGGTCCTTGCCGCAATCCTGCGGACCGGCCTCTTCCCCGCGCACCGGGGTGTCGCGGCTACTCTTGGCGGCAGTGGCCTGCTGCCGTCCGCCCTGGTGATGAATAGTTTTCCGGGTCTCTACCTGCTGGCCCGAATGGTGGTGCCTCAACTCGCCGCGGAAGCCCCACACCTGCTCCCCTGGCTGGGCGTCCTCGCCCTGCTCAGTTGTCTGCTGATGGCGATTCTGGCCCTGGCCGAAAAGACGGTGGAGGGCCTGCTTGCCAGCGTCTTCGTGAGCCAGGCCTGCGCCCTGTTCGCCGGCCTCACCACCCGGACCCCGGAAGGCATCACCGGAGCTCTGCTGCAGTGGCTCGTATTGGCAATCTGCTCCACAGTCATGCTGTCGGTCTACCGCGCCCTCCACGCCCGTACCGACGGCGATATCGCCGGCTCCGGCTTCAACGGTTTTGCGGCGGCGGCACCCCGCTTTGCGGTCCTGTTTGCGCTTGCCGCCCTCGCCCTGGCGGGCTTGCCCGGCACCCTGGGGTTCAGCGGAGAAGACCTGCTGATGCACGGCGCTCTGGTGGCTCACGGCTGGTTCGGCGTGGTGCTGCCGGTTGCGATTGCACTCAACGCCTGGCACGTCTATCGCCTGTTCGCTGTCTTGTTTATGGGTGAGCCGCGTATCGCTCCCGTCAACCTGCGTGATGCGCTCCCCCGCGAACGCCTTTCCCTGTTTGCAGCGCTCGCCATCCTCATCTGGCTGGGGCTCGTTCCCGGTCACGCAGTGCAGTTGCGCGACCCTGCGGTCCGCCTGATTCTGGGTTCAGAACCCGCCGTCACCTCCTCCCTCCCATGACCTCTCCCCTGACGCCCGCCCCGATGGCGGAAGATGATGTTGTGCGTGAATTTGGAAAATCCGCCTTCACTCAACTGCAACTGGTGCTCAGCGCCGGGTTCGCCCTGCTCATCGTCCTCCTCGGTCTTTCGGCCTGGGTGGGCATCAGCGCCATCCGCGCCACGGAGTCCGCGGCGAAACAGTTGCTTGGCCAGCAGCGGACCACTCTTCGCCTGATTGAAGATATCCAGCAGGAACAGGACAGCCTCAGCGAAATCTTCTATTCGCTTGCAGTGGACCAGAGCCAGGCCAATCGTGACTCCTCCCGGCAAAAGCTCGATCGCCTGGAAGGTGTTATCCGCGCGACGCTGGAGACCGGGCTCTCCTCCCCCCGGCCCGAATACTGGAACGATGTGCGTGTCGCGGTCGATGCCTTCGTGCAGGAAGGCCGTGCCGTCATTGAGTCCGGCCAGCGTCCAGGTGTGGCCTTTTTTCGTAATCACGAAGATCTCATCGGCACGCTGGGCAAGTTGACGGCCGTCAACTTTGACGCCGCGGCTTCAGCAGAAAAAGAACGGGCGCGCGTGGCCGGCCAAACGGTAACCACCTCGCTCTGGCTGGTGGGGGGGGCCCTCGTGATCGCTCTCTGCGGCGCGTTCTTCACGGTGAGGATCGCCACCCGAATGTTCCAGCAATTGCAGTGGCAGGAGTCTGAGCTTGATCGTCTCTCGTCCCGTACGATGGCTGATCAGGAGGCCACCGCTCGCCGCTTCTCCCGCGAACTGCACGATGAATTTGGCCAGACGCTCAATGCTGTGGAGGCCAGCCTCGTCTCCATGCAACAGGTCGGCCAATATGTCCCCGAGCGAGTCGAAGACGCCCTCGCGGTCATCAAAGTCGCCATCGGCAATGCGCGGGAACTCTCGCAGTTACTGCGGCCCAGTATCCTCGACGACTTCGGGCTCGATACCAGCCTCTCCTGGCTCTGCGAAGGCTTCTCACAGCGGACCGGCATTCCGGTAGATTATGTCTGTTCCGGTGTACCCCGCCTGGACGGGGAAACCGAAACGCAATTGTTCCGAATCGCACAGGAAGCACTCACAAATGTGGCCCGGCACGCAGATGCCACCATGGTGCGGATGGAACTGGAGGCGCAGGGGAAGACTCTGATTCTGACGGTAACCGATAATGGTCAGGGGATTGTACCCTCGGCAAAGAGGAACGGTCTGGGTCTGGTTGGCATGCGGGCGCGCTCCCGGGCGGCGGCCGGAACCTTGTCGATTTCCTCCTCGCCTGGCGGCGGGGTGACTATTCGGGCCGAGGTTCAGATTAAGGAGATCTCTGATGTTGCGCAAAATTCGGATCATTCTGGCGGATGACCACGCGATGGTTCGCCGGGGCTTCGGGCTGATCCTCAGCCGGGAACCCGACATGGAAATAATCGCGGAGACCGGGCTGGGCAAAGAAGCTGTCCGCCTCGCACGCGAACTCAAGCCCACCATGATCGTGATGGATGTTGCGATGCCCGATCTCAACGGTGTGGAAGCCACCCGCCAGATCGCGGAACTCTGCCCTGGGTGCCATGTCCTGATCCTCAGCATGCACAAGGACGCCGTCTATGTCCGCGAATCGCTGCGGGCCGGAGCCAAGGGCTATCTGCTGAAAGACTCGATCGACGCCGACCTTTTGCGCGCCGTACGTGCGGTTGCCAGCGGCCACGGGTTTCTCAGCCCTGAAATTTCGGGCACTGTCCTCGAAGGTTATCAGCAGACTACCGACCCTTTCGACCTGCTCACCGCCCGCGAACGGCAGGTTCTGCAGATGCTCGTGGAAGGCCAGGTAGCCAAGGAAATTGCCACCGCTCTCGATATCAGCATCTACACGGTGGACGCGCACCGCGGGCGCATTATGAAGAAGCTCGCTCTCCGCAGCCTGGGGGAACTCGTGAAATTCGCCATGCGGAAGGGTCTGGTTACCTGAGCATATTGCCGCCCCCGGTGTGCCTCCGCCCCAGCTGAATCTTACCCGCTTCAACTACAAACAGGAACCGAGTACCGCTAGTGGCTTGCACCAGGCATGGTGTCGGCTACACGCTGGAATTTGAACGATACTTCCATACGCTCAAATCCGGGGTGCCCAACCAGAACGGGCCGGAACTTCTGGCTGACCTGTGTTCTTGCTGCCGTCTGCGCGGCACCTCTCTCCGGCCAGTTCCGTCGGCCCAAACCCGCAAACGTAATCAGCGATGCCGCCTCGTTTTCCGCTGAGTCCCGGCTGGTTCTGCTGCCGGTGACCGTCACGGACCGCAACGGCAAGACCGTTACCGGCCTCAGGCAGGAACACTTTCGTATCAGCGATGAGTCCGCTGCAAGCACGATTGTCTCCTTCGGGCGCACGGAAACCCCCGTGTCGCTGGGCATTGTTTTTGACCTGAGTTCCAGTATGGGACGAAAACTCCCCGTCGCTCTGGAGGTGGCCCGCGCCGTCATCAACAGCTTAGGTACCGGGGATGCCGGGTATCTCATCACGTTTGACAAGGTGCCCCAGGTGCGGGTTCCCTATACGTACGACGTTGCCAGCCTTGGCCGGAACCTCCTCTTTTCCCCTGCCCATGGAAACACCGCGCTCTATGACGCGGTCAAGCTGGGCCTGGATCATGGCCGCAAGGGCGGCGAGGCACGTAAAGCGCTCATTGTCATCTCCGATGGAGGCGACAATCGCAGCCGCCTCATGGAATCCCAACTGATTGCTGCCGCCCTTGAAGCCGATACGCAGATCTATTCCATAGCCGTGCATGAACGGCTGCGGCCCGAAGACGAAGTTCCGGGGGCCGCCTTCATGGACCGCCTTGCCAAATCGACAGGGGGGCTGCTGTTCGATGTTCGTCAAACCGGCGAAATTCCGGCCATGGCCGAGCGCCTGGCCCAGGCCATGCGGGAGCAGTATCTGATTGGTTTCAAGCCGCCCGAGCACGGCCTCCGCAACACGTGGCGCAAGGTTCGTGTGAAGGTAGACGTGCCAGGAACGTCCCTTTACGTAAGCACCAAG
>CANIHR010000180.1 GCA_947467185.1 Bryobacterales bacterium | reverse complement strand
GCAAGGCGCTGATGGCGGAGCTGGCGGATGGGTTTATTGCGATGCCCGGCGGATATGGGACGTTTGAGGAGTTCTGCGAGATTCTGACGTGGAAACAGCTGGGGCTGGTGACGAAACCGTTCGGGTTACTGAATGTGGCCGGGTATTACGATTCGCTGCTGGGCCTGTTTGATCATGCGGTGGCGGAGCGGTTTCTGAAGGCGAGTCACCGGGATTTTGTGATTGCGGATACGGCCCCTGGGGCGCTGGTTTCGCGGATGCTGGAGTATGAGGCTCCGCGCGAAGAGAAGTGGATCACGTCGTTTGAGACTTAGACCGTTTCGAGACGGACCCGGACGGAGCCGAAGTAGATTTCGTCGCCGATTCTGAGGCCGACGCCTCGACTGGCGTGGGCGGGGACTTCGATGCGGACTCCGTCGCGGAAGATGGCGGTGCCCATGGAACTACCGTCGTCAAAGAGACGCCATTCGCCCTCGGCGGGGTTGCAGCGGAGGGTGGCATGGGCGCGGGAGACGGTGGAGTTTAAGTCGGGGTCGAGGTCTTCGGGGAAGCAGATCTGGTTGCGGCGGATGATGCGGCCGAGGGCGTCCTGGACGTCTTTGGAGCGGCCCACATTGACGACGTTGCCCTGCAGGTAGAGATTGCCGGTGGCGGCGATCCCTTCGAGCGTGATGAGTTGCAGGAGCGGCATGGGGGCCGGTTCCGCTTTGGGGGCTGCCCCGCCCTTCTCGAAAAAGACGCGCATTTCGGTCGCAGCGTCAGGGGCGTAGTCGACCTGGAGCGAGAGCGCGGCCGGGGTGGAGATGCGCTCTTCGAGGAGGCCGGCGCGGATGTCTTCGAGCATTTGTACGGGCTCGAAGAGGGCTTCGAGGACGGCGCGGCGCTCGTCGGTTTCGGCGCGGAGTTCGAGGCGGATACGGTCGAAGGGGAGGACACGGTCGCCGCGGGAGCCGACCGTGGCGCGGGCGGCTACCTGGCTGATGGCGTCGCGATAGAGTTCGATGGCTTCGCGGCCACCTTCCTGCGGGGAGGCGAAAACGCCGCGCAGACGATCGTCGAGGGCTTTTTCGAGCCGTTTCAGAATGCTCATTGGATTAGTTTCAGTTGCTTTGCGGCGGCGACGAGGTCACCAGCCATGGGCGCTGCCGCCGTACCACCATAATGCCCGTTTTCGGCAAGGACTGCGAAGGCAATTTGTTTGGTACCTGCGGCGGCCGTGTCGGAGTAGGGCGCGAAACCAATGAACCAGCCGTGGGAGGGGGCGTTCGCGAGTTCAGCCGTGCCGGTCTTGCCAGCAATGGGCGGGTCGATAGCGGCGAGTTTCTTGCCGGTGCCACTGGTGACAACGCCACGCATATCGCGGCCGAGGGCGGTGGCGAGTTTGGGGTCGAGGAGAGCGATGGGAGCGGTGGTGCGGGTGTTGCTGTTGTCGACGATCCAGCGGCCCATCGGAAGGGTACCACCACTGGCGACGGAGGCGGCAACCCGGGCCATCTGGAACGGGCTGACGACGACCTGTCCCTGGCCGTAGGAGATCTGCGGGAGCTGGGGCTTCAGGTTGGCGACGGTGGCGGGACTGGCAACAGCGATCCCCATCAGCTTTGACGTTTCGAGCAAAGCTTCCGCACCGACTTTCAGGGCTCCGAGCTGGGCGAAGTAGGCGTTGCAGGAGACGACAATGGCGCGGTGCATGTCGAGGGAGCCGTGCGGGGTCTTGTCTTCGACGTCGTCGCGGATGGGGCGTTTCACGTTGCCGACGTAGTTGCCGGTACGGCCATCGGGGAGACGGACGCAATCGAAGTGCTGGTTCGCGAGAGCGGGGTCAGCGCGGAGGGCAGCTATTGCAGTGACGATCTTGAACGTCGAGCCGGGGGGATAGAGGCCATAGCGGGCGCGATCGAGCATGGCACCGGCGGCTTCCCCTACTGCGAGACGTTCCTCGTTGGCCTCGGGGGCTGGCCAGTTGACAGAGGCCAGAAGGTCGCCGGTGGCGGGGTCCATGGCGACCATGGAGCCTTTGGCGAGGCCCTGTTCGGTGAGGCGCGTTTTCAGGATGCGGCCTGCGTTGACCTGGAGTCCGGCGTGGAGCGACGTATGGACGTTGCGCTCGCGTTCGACGAGGGCTTTGACGGAGGGATGGTTCGGTTCCCAGCGGCGGCGAAGGAGAGGCAAGAGTTCACGGTAGTCGTACTGGACGGAAAGCTGGGGTTTGCCGGCGGCGTCGGTGACTTCAACGATGCGGGCGCGGTCGTCATAACCCTGAAGGCGCTTGGCCTGGTCGCGTTCGATGAGGGAGCTGTTGGGCGCGCCCCAGTTAGCGCGGGTGCGGAGATCGCCCAGGATGTGGAAAGTGAGGCCGCCGAGGGGGTAGTGGCGGGTATCGGCGCGGTTGCAGACTTTGTCTATGTCGATGCCGAGGGCCACATATTCGGCGCGGTGTTTTTCGAGTTCGTCCCAGGCGGAGGTGGCGAGGGGAAGGCCGGTGCGGTCGTAAATGGTGCCGCGCTGGAGAGTGCGGGCGGCGGCGATCAGGCGGGGGTTGTAGACGAAGCGGCGGCCGCCATCGGCCTGGAGGACGAGCGCGCCTTTGCCCGCGATGGCGTCGGACTGGGCAAGCTGGACCCAGCCGGCACGACCCACGATCAGGAGAAGCGCGGCGGCGAGACCGATTTCGAGCCAGCGCAGTCCGGAGTGGAAGGCTGCGGTGCGGGTTTCCGGTTCGTGGTCCTTCCCGATGGCGAGGAGGACCCCGGCGATGAAGAAGTTCGCCAGCATCGCGGTGCGACCAAAGCTGAGGAACGGTGTGACGACGCCGGATAGGGGGAACAGGCCGAGGATTCCGGCGGAGATGAGAAGGACTTCGGCGGCCAGCAGGAGAGTGAGGCCGAGTGCCAGGAAGAAGGTGTAGTCGGTGCGGGCTCGGCCGGCGATGCGGAGGGAGAGCCAGACGAGCATGGCGAGCGCGCCGTAGACGAGGACGATGCCGAGGAAGCCCCACTCTTCGCCAAGGACGGAGACGATGAGGTCGGTGTAGCCGGCGGGGATGACGTCGGGTTCGCCGAGGCCGGGGCCGGTGCCCAGAGTGCCGCCGGAGCCGAGGGCCCAGAGGGAGTGGACGACCTGGTCGCCGCCGCGGACGGAATTGCCCCAGGGGGAGAGCCACATGGCGACACGGTCGTGGACGGTGCGCGGAACGCCCAGGTAGTAGCCGATGAGAAAGCCACCGAAGAGTGAGCCCATACCGAGAGCTGCGAGGCCGGCGCGGTTGCGGGCGACGCCGTACATGGAGAGGAAAACGGCGGCGAAGACGAAGGCGGGGCCGAGATCCTTCTGGAGGTAGAAGAAGACGAGGGAGACGAGGACTCCGACAAGGACGGGGGCTGCGTATTCGAGGCGCGGGAGTTCGATGCCGGGGAGGACGAAACGCTTCTCTTTGAGTTGGCGAAGGAGGGGCCAGCGTTTGGCGAAGTAGCCGGCGAGGAAGAAGACGAGGAGGATCTTGATGGCTTCGACGGGCTGGACGGGGCCGAGGTTGACGCGGGCGTCGCTGACTCCGGGGGCAGTGCCAAAGAGCATGAGAGCGACGGAGAGAACAGCGGCGGCGACAAGTGGGACGAAGCTGAACGCGGCTGTGGCGGATTCCCAGTTGACGAAGCTGGCGAGCAGCATGACGAGGCAGCCTCCGGCGACACCCTGGGCGTAGGGGATGAAGATCATCATGTCGCGGAGGGGGTCGCGGAGGGCGACCATAAGGGTGAAACCGATGCCGGTGAGCAGGAGCAGGAGGGGGAGAAAAACCCAGTGGCCGCCGAAGCCGCGGAGGCGCCAGACGACGTGAGTGAGCAGGAAGGCGGCGAGGATGAGGGCTGCCCACTTGAGGAACGCGGCGCGGAAATCTGACATCGGGCGAACCGCGACGGCCTGCTTCACGAGGGCGAATTCTGCAGGAGTGAAAAGGGCGATGGTGTCGGTGGTGGCTTCGGTGGCTTTGGTACGGAGCTGGTCGAGGGAGCGGTTGGCGGCGGTTTCGGCGCGGGGCACGCGGAGGCGGGCGATGGCTCCGGTGTTGGGGAGCTGGCCTTCGTGCTGCTGGATGAGGTCAAGAATGAGTTTGGCGGCGAGGGCTCGGTCGTTGGGGCTGCGGAAGACGGTGAGCGCAGGGTCGAGGGTGGCGGGGGTGCGGGCTTCGACGAGGTTGATGGGGGCGACGGGGACGGTGTCGCGGCGAACTTTGGCGGTGTAGACGAGCCACCAGGCGGTGCAGACGAGGGCGGCAACGATGACCAGCCAGACGAGTTCGGGGGCTCGGCTGGCACGGGCGACGCGGGGGCCGGCGGGGCGCGAGACGGAGCCACGACTTTCGGCGGTGCTTCGGGTTACAGCCATGGGGATCGCCTCATCTTATCGGTTAACGAAAGTACCCGGCGGAAAGTTCGGATTACGGCTTCTCCGGGGGGGCGGGCGTTTGGGCCAGTTGGGCGGCGGCGAGAGTACGCTGCGCCTGTTCGCGCAAGGCGGCGACACGTTCGGACATCTCGATACCGTCGAAGAAAGGCGCTACGGAGTTGTAGAGGCTTTGCGCGTGTTCGAGATCGCCATCGGCCTTCTTGAGAGCGTCTTCCATGCGGCCGATGTCGTGGGCCTTCTTCGCGACGGCGATCCAGCGTTCCCCACGCTTTTTGTACGCGTCGGCGAGGGCCTTCTGTTCACGGCGGCCAGGGCGGAAACCGTTGCGCTGGGCTTCGTTGAGCTCGGCTTCAGCTTTGTCCAGGTCGCTGTCGAGCATGTGGATCATGGCGAGGCCGAGGTGGGGGTCGGGCGAGCGGGACATCTTGTCGCGGGCGGCTTCGAAGCTGGAGCGGGCGCCTTTGACGTCGCGGGATATGAGCTTCAGATGGCCATCGACGAGGTTGGCGCGGCCACGGATGTTGGTGTCATCGGGCGCGAGGTTGGTGGCGGCGTTGATGGCGGATTGCGCACGCTTCCAGTCCTTTGTGTAGACGGGGGTGCTTTCGCTGGCTTCGCGGTAATCGGTGATGACTCGGTCGGCCTCGGCGGCGTAGCGGTCACGGAGGGCGCTGCGAGCCGGGTACAGGGGGAAGGTGAACCAGGCGGCTTTGGCTAGGGTCTGGTATTCGGCGGCCCCCTGGTCGGCGGTGAGCTGGCCGGCTTCGATTTTGCGGCGGAGGTCGCTCGCTTTGCTCCATTGGCGGATGGCGGAGACAGTGAGACCGGCCGCGGTGAAGAAGATCAGAGCGGCAGCAGCGTAGAGGCTGAGGCGAACTTTGGGGGCGAGGGGTGCTCTGGTGGTGGTGACCGACGGGGTGGCGACAGGCTGCTGCCGAGTGGTGGCGGACGCGGACGTGGGAGACGTCCGGCGGGTGGCGTCGTCCAGCGGGGCGGCGGAGGTGCGGCGCGTGGCTTCGAAGTCGGCCTGTTCAGCGGGGGCGGTATAGATGCCTCCGGCATGCCATTGGGCGAGCGCGGACTGCATTTCCGCGGCGGTGGTGAAGCGGCGGTTGGTGTCGGGATGGAGGGCGCGCATCAGAACTTCACGCAGGCCGGGGGGCATGCCCCACATGGCGGGCTGCACGGCGGTGTAGTTGCGGATGACCCACTCCATCTTCTGGGCGGTTTCGGCGTGGAAATAGGCCTTGCCCGCCAGCATTTCGAAGAGGACGACGCCGACGGACCATACATCGGAGCGTACATCCATATCACCGGTTTGGAGGCGTTCGGGAGACGAGTAGGGGACGGAACCGAACTGGTTGAAGGTCACGCTGCGCGTCATGGAGACGGCTTTCGCGATGCCAAAATCCAGAACTTTGACATGGCCGTGGGGGGTGATGCGGATGTTACGGGGCTTGATGTCACCGTGGATGATGCCGCGATGCTGGCGGTCGTCAATGACAGCGGAGAAGGTGTGGGCTTTGGTGAGGACTTCGAGGATATCAACGGCGATGGAGACAGCTCGTTGCGGATCCATGGGGCCACGGGAGACCAGTTCGGAGAGGTCCTCGCCTTCGATGTACTCCATGGCGATGTAAAAGTAGCCGTCACGTTCGCCGACATCGAAGATCTGGGCGACGCGGCCGCCGACTTCGCGCTGGGCGAGCTGGTCCTGGAGTTTGGCTCCGCGCTGCTCGGCGGCGATGATTTCGAGGCTTTCAGTGTCGGTGCCGAGGTCAATCAGCTTCAGACCAACTTCGCGGTTGAGCGTGGGGTCGTAGGCGAGATAGACGCGGCCCATGCCACCACCGGCGAGTTTGCGGCGAATTTCGTAGCGTCCGAAGACGCGGGGATCGAGACCGGCCATCACGGGCGGGATCCTTTGGTTCGGGCTGCGGGGGCGGCGTGAGTCGGGGCAGGAGCGGGCAGGTCGAGTAGTCGGATGGCCTTTTTCGGGGCCAGGCCGCCGAAGAAGTTCTCCTCGTAGTCGGGGGCTGGGTAGGTGCGGGAGTGGATCCAGACGGGTTCGGCGGCATTATCCACGATGCCGTTGTCCTTGAGAATGGGGTGGCCCTGGTCACGAACCTCCACGCCGGGACGGAGGCTGGCGGGGGTGCCGGCTCCGTTGGCGGCAATGAGATTACCCGAGATGAGGGGGTGGGATTCCGCGCCGACGTCGATGCCGGGGCCGAGGTTGTTGGTGATGCGGCCGCCGGTGATGGACGGGGCGGCGGCTCCGCGAATCTCAATGCCGGTACCGGCTCCGGTGATGCGGAGCTGGGTGAGAGTGGGGCTGGCGGCGTCAACGAGCACGGCTGGGTTGACTGGAGTTTCCAGGCTGCCCTGAATCCAGAGGCCTTCTGCGGAACCGTTACCGATGCCCCGGGCGACGAGGACGGGGCCACCGTCCGGAGAGGTGAGGGTGACGGTACCGGCCTGCTGGGCACGGAGGGTGACGCCGGCGCGCATATCGATGCGTTCGCGGTATTTGCCGGCGGGGATGAGAACGGTGTCGCCGGAGTGGGCCTGGGCGACGGTGGCAGCGATGGAACCGGCAACGGTGAGAGTTCGGGGGCCATCGGGAGCGCCCTGGTGGTACCAGAACATGCCAGCGGCTCCGAGCGTAGCGCCTGCGATAAGGCCGAGGGCGAGGCCGGTCCAGAGACGGCTGGGGGGCCGGGGCGTCGGGGCCTTTTCGGGCTTCGGCGTGGCGGACAGGAGGGTTTTACCGTGGAAGCCGGGGGCGGCGACGACGAGGACGGTGACGTTGTCCTTGCCTCCGGCGCGGTTCGCGAGGTCGATCAGGGCTTTTACCGCGGCGTCGAGGTCGTCGGCGAAGGCTTGCAGGGTCGCGAGCATCTGAGCGGAGGTGACGAGATCGCTGAGGCCATCGGAGCAGAGGAGGAGCGCTCCGTCGGACGGCATGGGAAAGTGCTCGATGTCGATAAAGTTGGGTTCGTCGGGGGCGCGCTCGATGGTGCCCACGTCGCGGTAGATTTCGTTGCGACGGGGGTGGCGCATGGCGGCGGTTTCGGTGATTTCGCCGCTGTCCTCGCGCATGCCGACGGGAGAGTGGTCGTGGGTCATCTTCCGAATTTCGCCGGACTGGACGAGGTAGAGGCGGGAATCGCCCACGTGGCCTACGGTGACTGTGCCGTTTTCGACGATGGCGACGGTAAGAACGCAGGCCATTCCCGCCCAGTCGCGGTTGGCCTGGGAGAGGCGGAGGATTTCGTTGTTGGCGAGCGCGATCCCTTCGCGGAGACGCTCTTCGGGGGTGCCGGTGGGGCGGGTGAGGCGCTCGCGCAGGACTTCGACGGCAGTATCGGCCGCGTGCTCACCGGCCGCATGGCCACCGACGCCATCGACGACGGCAAAGATGCCGTTTTCGGGGGCGTGGAGGAAACGGTCTTCATTGTTGGTCCGCCGACGGCCCATGTCGCTGGCCGCCGCCGACCGGATCTGCTCCCAAACCACCATTTATCGGGACTCCTGGCGGAGGGCGAGCCATGAGAGCAGCGCGAGGACGCCCACCATGAGGGGGAGGAGGACAGATCGGGCTGTGAGGAGATCGTTCAAGGGGTTAACAGGTTTGCCAGGTGAGGTCGGCCACACCCGCCAGGTTGAGGGTCGCGGTGGGGGGGAGCTCCACGGACGCATCTTTGCCGACGGGGATACCGTTTACGGACGTCCCAAACTGGCTGACGTCTTCAAGCGTGAAAAGTCCCGAATCGGGATCGCGGCGGATGCGGCAGTGTTCACGGGAGACATCGGGCAAAGTTTCCAAACGGACATCTACCCAGTAAGAACGGCCTCCGCGTCCGATTACGGTCAGATTTTTGGTTATCTCGAAGACTTTGGGTCCGGACTGGTCCACATAAGTGATATGCGCAAACGCACGACCTTTTGTTCTGTCTTCGTCAGATAAATCGTCAGGCGGGGGCGGAGTGGTGGCGGGCCGGGCAGCGGTTTGGGCGGCAGGTGCGTCGGCTTTTTGGGGAATGATGCGGCGGGTCATGGAGCCACCGCCGAGCTCGGTCTTTTGAGGCGAGCCGAGTTCGGAATGGATCTCGATTTCACCGGCCGTGAGTTTGCCGTCGACGTCGGGGTAGATTTCGACGGTCCAGTCATCGGCGACGCGGACGTATTCGCCGGCGTCGGAGGCATCCGCGGCTCCGATTTTTTCGAGGAGGACTTTGGCGAGGCGGAGCCTGGAGCCGTTCCAGGCCGCGAGGCGCTCGTCGAGGGCGGCGCGGATTTCGGAGCGCACGAAGTTCTCGACGTCGCGGAACTGCGCGTGGTCTTCGGGATTCAGGTAGATGCGGTAGATCGCGGGGACGACCGTTTTCTTGCGAATCCGGAACAGTCCTTCTTCCATGTTGCGCAGGACTTCGGCCACAAGGTCGTCACCTTGCAGCCGCCCTGGCGTGCGGGCAGCCATATGGTTCTTATTCTAGGCTGGTCGAGGGTAAGGCTACGTGATGATGTCGCGGATGACCTCGCCGTAGACGTCGGTCAGGCGGAAGTCTCGGCCGGCGTAGCGGTAGGTTAGCTTCAGGTGGTCGATGCCCATCTGGTTGAGCATGGTGGCGTGGAGGTCGTGGATGGAGACGGCCTTTTCCACGGATTTGAAGCCGAATTCGTCGGTTTCTCCGTAGGACATGCCGCCTTTGACTCCGCCGCCGGCCATCCACATGGTGAAGCCGTAAGGGTTGTGGTCGCGACCGTCCCCGGATTCGGAGACGGGAGTCCGCCCGAATTCCCCGCCCCAGGTCACGATCGTTTCGTCGAGGAGACCTCGCTGTTTCAGGTCGCGGATGAGTGCGGCTGACGCTTTATCCATATCGGGGCAGCGCTCGGCGAGATTCTTGTTAATCTTCGAGTGGTCGTCCCAGGGCTGGCCAGGGCCGTAGTAGACGTGGACGGTGCGGACGCCGCGTTCAACCAGTCGGCGGGCGAGGAGGCAACCGTGGGCGAACGGGGTATCGCCGTAAGATTCCCGGACAGCTTCACTCTCCTTGCGGATATCGAACGCGTCGGTAGCGGCGAACTGCATGCTGTAGGCCGTCTCCATCGACTGAATGCGACCTTCCAGATATTCATCCTGACCGAAGGACTGCTGGTGTTCCTGGTTGAGAGCCTGGATGAGGTCGAGCTGCTGGCGCTGCTTCTCCTTATCGAGATCCTTGTTCTGCAGGTAGCGGATCATCTTGTCCGGCTCGATCATAGAGTCGTCAAAATACGTGCCCTGATGGCGCGCGGGCAGGAAGCCGGAGCGGGCCAAACCACCGCCACCGCCGCCGGGGCTGAGGACGACGAAACCCGGGAGGTCCTTGTTTTCCGTACCGAGACCGTAGGAGATCCAGGAACCCCAGGAGGGGCGAGTGGCCGCGATATTGCCGGTGTGGAAGAGGCTGCGGGCGGGCGTGTGAGTCGGGTTGTACGTGTACATCGACTTGATCACACAGATCTCATCGATGACGGAAGCGAGGTTGGGCAGAAGGCTGGAGACGTGGACACCGCCGCGGCCGTACTGCTTGAATTCGAAGGGCGACGGGAGAAGGCCGCCGGTGGTGCGTTCGGTGCGGAGGTCGACACTGGCCGGGCGCTGACCCTGGTACTTCAGAAGCGCGGGCTTAGGGTCAAACATGTCCATCTGCGAGGGTCCGCCGACCATGAAGAGGACGATGTTTGCTTTCGCTTTGGGCTTGAAGTTGGGGAAGGTGACGGGCGCGGGCGGCGCGTTGGGTACCGCCTTTTTCACCGCTGCGGCGAAGCCCTTTTCATCGGCCAGCATGCCGGCGAGGGCGACGCTGCCGAGGCCGCCGGAGAGTTTGGAAACCAGTTCGCGTCTGGAGAATTTGTTCATCAACATGTTGGTGTCTCTATTTCCCGAAAAGGGCTACGGCCAGAAAATGACTTCGTTGGTTGCGAGCAGCGCCTGGGCAAATTCGGCAAGCGAGCCTTTGTTGAGATAGCTGAGAGCGAGATCGAGTTCCTTGCCGGTGGGCTCGCGGTCGAGCACTCGGTGGTAGAGATCGCGGACCTTCCCATTGTTGTCCGGGGCCACATCGACCAACTTCGCCAAACTGGTGGACCGGTCCTTCAGGAACGGGCTGTTCATAACGAAGAGTTGCTGCAGGGGCGAGGTGGTAAGGTCGCGCTGCGGGGCGCTCATCATGGGGTCGGGGAAATCGTACAGCTGGAGAACAGTGTTGAGACGGCCACGGCTGACACGTCCGTAGACAGTGCGGTGGTGGCTTTCGGCTGCGTCAAGATCTTCCGAGAGCTGGGCGGGCTTTTCTTCGAGGTCGCCGGCAACGTTGAGAAGGTTGTCGCGATAAGCCTCCACGTCGAGGCGTCGGGGATTCATGCGCCAGAGGAGGCGATTGGTGGGGTCGGCCGTGTTGCCTTCGGCGCGAGGGTGACTGGCCTGACGATACGTGGCGGAGAGCAGGATCTCGCGGTGGAGCCACTTGAGGGACCAGCCGTTCTGAATGAAGCGGGCGGCGAGGTCGTCGAGGAGTTCGGGGTGAGTGGGTTTGTCGCCCTGGGTGCCAAAGTCACTGGGAGTCGCGACAAGGGGCTTGCCGAAGTGCCAGGACCAGACGCGGTTGACGATGACGCGGGCGGCCAGGGGGCCACCATCAGCGAAGATTTTATCGGCCAGATCAATACGCCCGGAGCCGTTCTT
>CANIHR010000179.1 GCA_947467185.1 Bryobacterales bacterium | reverse complement strand
GCTACCGCGTGATGACGAATGATGTCACCCGTGTTGTCACCGCTCTCCCTGCCATGCAGGCCGATAAGGGGACAACCGAAGACCTGGGCGACCAGATCGTCAACGGCGTCATGGCCCGCGGCACCCGCTCCACCATCACCATTCCGGTCGGCCAGATTGGCAACGATCGTGAAATCAAGGTCATCTCCGAACGCTGGTTCTCCAGCGACCTCGGCGTCCTCATCAAGAGCACCAACAACGACCCTCGCTTCGGCGAGACCACCTACGAGTTGACCGACATCCTCCAGGGCGCGCAGGACCCCACGCTCTTCCAGTCCCCGAAGCACGAGTAACCCTCAGGCCGTCTTCGCAGCGGCCACACTCTCCAGGCCCCGTTCGTGGACCTCGATCTCGCGGATGCGGAACTTCTGAATTTTTCCGCTCACCGTCGTCGGATACGAGTCCACGAACCGGATCACCTGGGGCACCTTAAAGTGCGCAATCTCGCCCTTGCAGAAGTGCTTAATCTCCTCCGCGGTACACGTTTCCCCCGGTTTCACCCGAATCCACGCCAGCACAATCTCCCCCAGCTTTTCATCCGGCAAACCCGTAATCTGCACCTCCGCCACCTTCGGGTGCGTATACAGGAACTCCTCAATCTCCCGGGGATAAATATTCTCCCCACCCCGGATGATCATGTCCTTCGCCCGGCCCGTAATCTTGACGTAGCCGTCTTCGCGCATCACCCCCAGATCGCCGGTGTGCAGCCAGCCGTCCGCGTCGATCACCATCGCGGTCGCTTCCGGTTCCTGGTCGTAGCCCTTCATCACCGCATAGCCCCGCGCCAGAATCTCACCCTGCTCTCCACGCGGCACGGGCAACCCCGTCTCGCGCGACACAATCGTCAGCTCCGTGCAGGGCAGGGCAGCCCCCACCGTCGAGACCCGCCGCTCAATCGCATCATCCAGCTGCGGCATCGTCAACACGGGCGACGTCTCCGTCAGTCCGTACGCAATTGACATCTCCCGGCAATGCATCTCGTTCTGCACCTGCTTCATGATCTCGATCGGACACGGAGCTCCCGCCATGATCCCCGTCCGCAGACTCGTCAGATCAAACCGCGCAAACTCCGCATGCCGAAGCTCCGCGATGAACATCGTCGGCACGCCATAAATTGACGTGGCCCTCTCCGCCTCCAGCGCCTCCAGCGTATGCAGCGCATGGAACGTCCAGTGCGGCAACACAATCGCCGCCCCGCTCGTCACCGCCGCCATCGTCCCGATCACGCACCCAAAACAATGCGACAAAGGTACGGGAACGCAGATCAGATCCCGCTCCGTATACGCCATCTGCCGGGCGATCAGATACCCGTTATTCAGAATGTTGTGGTGCGTCAGCAGCACACCCTTCGGTAGCCCCGTGGTCCCCGACGTGTACTGAATATTCGTCACATCGCCCGAAGCCACTACCGGCAGCGCCTCGGAGCCCGCATACGAAGCCAGCGCCTCCCATCCCGCCGACCCAAACAGAATAGTGTGCCGCAGCGCATGAGCCGCATGCCCCACTGCCTCCGCCAGCACCGACGAAAAATCCGTGCGGATATCGTGCCCCCACAGAAAGATCGCCTTCATCCCCGACTTCTGCAGCACAAACGCCAGCTCATGCGCCCGGTTCGCCGGATTGATATTCACCAGAGCGATCCCCGCCCGCGCTGTCGCCAGATGCAGCACCACCCACTCAGCGCAGTTCGTAGCCCAGACGCCCACCCGGTCGTTCGGATGCAGCCCCAGGGCCAGTAAACCCCGCGCCACCCGGTCTGCCGCCTCCAACAACTCCGCCCACGTAAACCGCACGTCCTGATGCCGCGAAACCAGGGCCAGTCGCTCCGGAAACCGCGCCGCCGTCCGCGCAAGTTGCTCCCCAATCGTGCAGTCCAGCAGCTGCACCGCCGGACCCGCAGAATAACTCAGCGCACTCACAGGAGAAACTGCCTCGTTTCCTCCACCACCAGATCCAGCTCGTCATGGTGGACCCAGTGCCCCGCCTCCGGAGCAATCACCATCTGCTTCTCCCTTATCGCCAGGTACCGCGGATCCGCCTCCGGCAACGGAGCAAAACTCTTCAGGCCCCAGAAGAACAGCACGGGACTCGATATGTGACCAAAGATCTCCGTCGAATCCTCCAGATCATGACCCAGCGGAGGAATCGCCCGCACAAAATTATCGAACTTCCAGGAGATTGTCCCGTCGCTGTTCCAGTTCGTTCCATGCAGCGTCAGATGCCGCGCCACCTCCGGCGTCAGCCGTGGATTCGCCTCATTCATCCGAGCCGCCGCAGCCTCGGGATTCGGGTAGCTCCGCGGCGTCCGGGTATCCATATTCCGCACATCCGAAATCCAACGCCGCACCCGCTCCGAAGCCGGCGCATGAATGCGGTGCTGCGGAGGAAACCCGATCCCCTCAATCGACACCGCCCGCATCACCGTCTCCGGAAACAGCCCCGAGTAGTGCAGCACAATCATCCCGCCCAGCGAATGCCCCACCAACCGCAGCGGCTCATTCCCTACAATGCTCGCCAGCACACTCAGATCCAGCACATGGTCGTGCACCGAGTACATCCCGCCCCGCGCCCACTCGCTGTTCCCGTGGCCCCGCAGATCATACGCGAACACGTGATAGTCCCGCGAAAACGCCCGCGCCACCCAGTCCCAGCTCCGCGCATGATCCATCCCACCATGCACCAGAATCAGCGGAGGCTTACCCTCGGACCCGTAATCCCACAACTGCAGCTTCAGCCTGTCCGAGTAAAAAAAATGCGATACCGGTTCCATCTACGCCATCTCCCGAGCTTTCGTCTGCAACCGCCGCATGCCCCGCAGCCACCGCTCATAGTCGGTCGCCTTCCGGTAAAAATACTCGGCCACTTCCGGATGCGGCAGAATCAAAAACTTCTCCTCCGCCAGCCCCGCCATCACATCATCCGCTACCTGCTCCGCCGGAATCGCCGACTCCCGCAGCAGCGCGCCCATCCCGTCCTGCGCCTCGTCCAGCATCTTCGTCCGAACACCCTGCGGACACAGCGCCGACACCCGAATTCCCTGCTCATAATGCGTAATCGACAGCCACTCCGCAAACGCCAGTGCCGCATGCTTCGTCACCGAATACGTGGCCGACCCGATCTGCGACAACAGCCCCGCCGCCGACACCGTCTGCAGCAAATACCCCGAGCCCCGCGCGATCATCCCCGGCAACACCGCCCGCGCCGCATAGATATGGGCCTTTACATTCACATCCCACATCCGCTCCCAGTCCGCATCCGGAGTCTCCGCGCCGCCCTCTAAGATGATCCCGGCATTCGAGCAAAAAAGATCAACGCCGCCACCGGCCGCCGCTTCCACCTCGGCCACCATCCCGCGAACCTGCGCCTCATCCGAGACATCTACCCGAAACGCCCGCCCGCCGATCTCCGCAGCGACCCTCTCCGCCCCCGCCAGATCCACATCCACCACCGCGACAAACTTCGCGCCTTCCCGCGCAAACCGCCGCACAAGCGCCTCGCCAATCCCCGTCGCTGAACCCGTCACTACAATCGTTTTGCCCTGTGGAGTCACAAGGCCAACTTACCGCATCCGTACACCCGTTTGATCAGCTGAATTTTGTGATAGAGTTTCGGCCAATGAGCCGTAGCACCTGGAGGTGGCAGGTAGTGTTTATTCTTAGCCTGCTCACGCCTCTTGTGGCTCAAACTCAGGATGCAGTAAAACGCTTTGAAACAGTAGCCATCCACGTTATCCCGCCCAATGCGCCGCCTACGATACGAGGTGCGGCAGCCAGTTCGGTATTTCCCGGCGGCCGATTCACAGATCCGCGCATCCCCCTCAGCGTCCTGATCGCCTTCGCCTATGACGTCCGCCAGGGAGCGTATGTAGTCGGACTGCCGAAGTGGGCCGAAAATACCTCTTACTCGATCACCGCTAAGGCAGGTGAGGCGTTCTCAGCATCAAGTCCGGCAGACAACGAAACACAGGTGAGGTTGATGATGCGAACGATGCTGTCGGAGCGCTTTAACCTGCAGCTACAGCCCGAGACAAAAAGCGAGAAGGGGCTGAAGCTGGAGGTCGGCCCGACAGGCCTCAAACTCAACGAGGTTCCCGCGCCGATACCTCCCGAAAAGGAAGGGTATGTATTTGGGGTTGGAGACAGGAATGGAGGCGGACGCTTCGTGGGTTCCGGAACGAACATGGCCCGCCTGGAGCAAGCCTTAACGCTCTGCCTGGGTCAGCCGGTGGTGGATGCAACCGGCTTCACAGGGTACTTCGATATCGATCTGAAATGGGAAGGCACCGGTGAGGAAGGTGCTGGCGGCTTTGGAACCCCCGACTTCGTTGCCGGTGCGCTCCTGGCTCTGCGCGACAGGCTGGGGCTGCGCCTGACCCGGGCGACTGTTCCGGTCGTGTACTGGAGGGTGACCCACGTCGAGTCGCCCACGGAGAACTAATCGGCTATGCCTCATTACACGAGTAAAGTGGCAATCCTCGCCCTCATCCTGCCTCTTGTGGCGCAGCCGCAGGATGCAGTCAAACGCTTCGATACGGTCGCGATCCACGTCATCCCGCCCAATGCGCCACCTACGCTACGAGAGGTGGGAGCCACTTCGATATTTCCCGGCGGCAGATTCACAGATCCGCGAATTCCACTCAGCGTAATGATCTCCTTCGCTTATGACAAGCCGCAAGCATCAAAGATATTCGGACTACCGAAGTGGGCCGAAAACACCGACTACGAAATCAATGCGAAAGCGGGCGAGGCGTTCTCAGCGACAAGCCCGGCGGATAACGTTGCACAGGTGAGGTTGATGATGCGAACGATGCTGGCGGAGCGCTTCCACCTCCAAATGCAGCCCGAAGCAAGAAATGAAAAAGGGCTGAAGCTGGAGGTCGGGACGACAGGCCACAAGCTCAACGTGGTCCCTGCGCCGATACCTCCCGAAAAAGAAGGGTTCGTATTTGCGTATGGATACAAAAATGGAGGCGGGCGCTTAGTGGGTTCCCGGGTGAACATGGCCCGCCTGGCGCAAGCCTTAACGGGGTGCCTTGGCCAGCCAGTGGTGGATGCAACCGGCTTCATGGGGTACTTCGATATCGATCTCAAATGGGAAGGCACCGGGGAGGACAGTTCGGGTGCCTTTGGAACGCCCGACTTCGTTGCCGGGGCGCTCCTGGCACTGCGCGACAGGCTTTGTTTGCGCCTGACAAGTACCACTGTCCCGGTAACGAACTGGAGGGTGACTCACGTCGAGCCACCAACGGAGAACTAACTACCACTTCCACGCGATACGATAGTGCCCTGGGGACCCCACTGTGATTCGCACCGGCGCCGACTATATCGAAAGCCTCCGTAACCGCGCCCTGCGCGTTTACTTCATGGGAGACCGCATCCCGGAGCCGGTCGACCATCCCGTCATCCGCCCCTCCATCAACGCCGTCGCCCGCACCTACGATCTCGCTCTCGAAGACCCCGCGCGCGCCACCGCCTACTCGTCGCTCTCCAACCAACACGTCAACCGCTTTCTCCACATCACCGAAAGCGTGGCCGACGTCGTCGCCCAGAACCGCATGCAGCGCAAACTCGGCCAGCTCACCGGAACCTGCTTCCAGCGCTGCGTTGGCATGGACGCCATCAACTCCCTCTTCACCGTCACCCACGCCATCGACGCGGCCAACGGCACCCAATACCACCAGCGCTTCCAAGCCTTCCTGCGCCACATGCAGCAGGAAAACTTCACCTTGGGCGGAGCCATGACCGACCCCAAAGGTGACCGCTCCAAAGCCCCTGCCGACCAGGCTGATCCCGACCTCTTCGTCCACATCGTCGAACGCCATCCCGACGGTGTTGTGATCCGCGGAGCCAAGATGCACCAGACCGGCTGCCTCAACTCCCACTGGCTCCTGGTCATGCCCACCATGCGCCTCCGCGAAGCTGACCGCGACTACGCCGTCGTCGCCGCCATCCCCGTCGATCACCCCGGCCTCACCTACATCTACGGTCGCCAGTCCTGCGACACCCGCGCTCTCGAACCCGACGCCGCCGACGCCGGCAACCAGCAGTTCTCCGGGCAGGAAGCCATGATCCTGCTCGACGACATCTTCGTCCCCAATCACCTGCTCTTCATGAATGGCGAAACCGCTTTCGCAGCCGACCTCGTCGAGCGCTTCACCAGCTACCACCGCCGCTCCTACGTCTGTAAAACAGGCGTCGGCGACGTCCTCATCGGAGCCGCCGCCCTCGCCGCCGACCACAATGGTGTCGCCGCCGTCTCCCACATCCGCGACAAACTCGTCGAGATGACCCACCTCAACGAAACCATCTACGGGGCAGGCATCGCCGCCTCCTACGAATCCCAACAGACCGCCGCCGGCAATTACCAGCCCGACGACCTCCTCGCCAACGTCTGCAAGCACAACGTCACCCGCTTCCCCTACGAGATCTCCCGCCTCGCGCAGGACCTCGCCGGTGGCCTCGTCGCCACCATGCCCTCCGCGCAGGACTTCGCCTCCGAACACACGGGGCCCCTCCTCCGCAAATACCTGCAGGGCCGCCCCGGCGTCGATGTCGAAGACCGCCGCCGCGTCCTCCGCCTCATCGAAAACATGACCCTCGGCCGCAACGCCGTCGGCTATCTCACCGAATCCATGCACGGAGCCGGCAGCCCGCAGGCCCAGCGCATCCAGATCGCCCGTCAAATGAACATTGAAGAAAAGAAGACCCTGGCCAAACGTCTGGCGGGCATTGAGGAAACGAACTAATGAGAGCCTGGCGAGTCCACGAATACTGCGAGCCCGAAGGCATGTCGTTCGAAGACATCCCCGTGCCGGAACCCGGCAAAGGCGAAGTCCGCCTCCGCAACAAAGCCGCCGCGCTGAACTTCTTTGACATCCTCCAGATTCAGGGAAAATACCAGGTCAAGCCCCCGTTCCCCTTCACCCCCGGAGCCGAAGTCGCAGGCATAATCGACGCCCTCGGCGAAGGTGTCGAAGGTTGGGCAACCGGCGACGCCGCGCTCGCCATCACAGACGGCAACGCCTTCGCGGAACAGACCCTCGTCTCCACAAAGAAGCTCTTCCGCCTCCCCAAAGGCATGGCTTTCGAACAGGCCGCCGCCATGCCCATCGTCTATCACACGTCGCTCTTCGCCCTCCGCGACCGAGCCCGCCTCGAACCAGGCGAATGGCTCCTCGTCCACGCCGGAGCCAGCGGAGTGGGCATGTCCGCCATCCAAATCGGCAAGGCCATGGGAGCGCACGTCATCGCGACCGCCGGCTCCCCCGAAAAGCTTGAATTCTCCCACCGTCAGGGAGCCGACCACGTCCTCGACTACAACTCCCCCGACTGGGTCGACCAGGTCAAATCCTTAACCGCCGGACGCGGAGCCGACGTCATCTATGACCCGGTAGGCAGCGATATCTTCGACCTCTCCACAAAGTGCATCGCACAGGACGGACGCCTCCTGGTCATCGGCTTCGCCGCCGGACGCATCCCGACCATCGCCGCCAACCGAATCCTCCTGAAGAACATCTCGATAGTGGGAGCCTTCTGGGGAGGCCACGTCAAAGCCCACCCCGCGTACCCCGCTACCACCCAGTCCACATTAGAATCCCTCTGGGATCAAGGCAAAATCCACCCCGAAGCCACCGCCAGCTGGACCCTCGCCCAACTCCCGCAAGCCATGAAAGCGTTAGCCAATCGGGAAGTCACCGGCAAAGCCGTCCTGCAAATTTCCTGAGCTGTCCATCCAGGCCGTCCCGTTTCCCCCCGGGGCCTCCCGCGTCCCGGGTACGACCGCGGACCGCGCGGGTCTATTCGCTCATCCGTCCGCCAAAGCCGTACCGAACCGCGACCGTGAGGGAGCGGCCAGTTGGGTTACCACCTACCGCCCCAATCGCCGAACCCCATCCCCCACCGCATACAACGTCCCATCATTCTGCGTATAAATCATCCCGTCCGGGCCAATCGCCAGCGGCGTATAAGCCGCCCCCAGCGCCACCTTCAAGAACATCTGCCCCACGCGCCGCCCCGTCCGGTCAATCGCATACAAATTCCCATCTTCACTATTCGCGTAGACCACCCCATCTTGATCCACCGCCACCATGTTCACGCACCACTCAAACCCCGGCGGCACCGCCTTGCACTGAAACTTCCCACTTTCCAGCCGCTCACACAACTGGTCATTCAAATTCCGATACGTCCACTCCGGCCGCAAATCCGCAGACAGACTCGTCAGACTGTACCGCGCCTCCGCCTGCCCGCAAACCGCCGGCGACCCGCAATACGAACCCACCGGATACCCGTTGTCCTTCACAATCACCGACCACGTCCCGTCATGCGCCCATACCGCCGGAGTTATATCCCACCCGAAGTCGTAAGCTCCCAGAAACGCCCCACCCGCACTGAACCGGAACAGGTGGCCCCGCGCATAGTTGTACCGCGTGAAAGTCCCGTACAAAACAGACCCATCCGGAGCCACCACAGGCGACGCGGTCGATAAATCCTCCACCACACCCGCCGGAGCCAGATTCGTTGAAGGATCCACCCCACGCCGACTCCCCGCGCGACACCCACCGACCGTCCCGCTCGCCGGAATCAGCACATCACAGCCATCGTTCAAACGATCCCGCAGCGAAGCGGCCCACCGCAAACTCAAATCCCCGCCCAGCGCCACCAGATACCCGTACGCCCCGTTGAAATGCGCCCGGCTCACCACGTACACCGTCCCATCCGGAGCAATCGCCGGAGCCACATTCAACCCCGGACGCTGCCCGCCGCACGCCGCCGTCGGAGCCACCGCATCCACCGAAGGCGGCCATGGCAAAGAATCCCCCCGGAACGAAGTCGTACACTGCACCGGAGCCCCCACTACCAGATCCCGAAACGCCACCTTCCGCGCGCCTCCCGCCGCATCAATCTTCACCACCCACGCTTCCGCAATATCCCGCGTCCACGGCCCCGCCGCATCCAGCCCGACCACCGTGTAATAAACCGCCCCCGCCCCGTCCACCGTCAGCGGACTCGCTACATACCGGCTCAAATCCTTCTCCGCAAACGGCGACAAAATCCCCAGCACCGTCCCCGAAGCCCGATCCACCTTCATGATCGTCCCCGCCTCACACGGTAGATAAATGAAATTGGCCGTCAGCGCCGGATGAAATACAGGCTCCCACCCCCGCCCGTCATCGGGAGGTGGCACCCAGCGTGAAACCGTCGTCCACCGTGTATTCAACTGACGAGCCCCGGTCCGCAGTCCCGACCCATCCCGAGCCACGCCCGCCGCATCCCAGCTCAGCTTCGTCACGCCCCACTGCATCAGCGGCCACCGACTCGTCCCGCAAGGCACAAAACCATCCCGGCACGATTCCCACGTGCTCGCCCCGCGACTCATCGTGAAAACGTCGTCGCCATCCACCAGCGGAGCCATGTAATGCACCAGCAGATCGCCGCCCCTGTCCCGGCGCATCGCGTCGGCCAGGCCATCGTAGACAAACTCCGCGTGGATCTGCTCCGGCCTCTGCCCGGCCACCACCGCCGACCCGGTATGTCCTGCGTTCTGCCCCCACTGCATCCAGCTCTGCGCCTGCAGGCTGAAGGTAGCGAGACAAATGGCGAGTGCGAACTTCACTTCAGGTACAGTATCCGCTATTGCAGCGAAATCACCACGCCTGCCGGAGTCGTGACCCCGCCCGCCGTCGCCTGCAGCGCCACATCACCCGTTCCCAGCCCCGCCGGAATTGTCAGATTGAACTGGTACAGCCCCGCCCCGGAAATCCCCGCAAACGCCGGCACCACCGTCGTCCCGCCAATCTTCAGACTCAGCGATCCCGAAATCGGTGCGGCCCCCGAATACCCCTTACCAGCCGGTACCGCGGGTGACGTCGGCCCAAAGCCAACCCCAAACAGCACCACCGAATCCCCTGCCTTCGCCGCGACCGTCTTATACCCCAGCGAAGTCCCCGTCGGACCAATGATGTCGTACCCGCCATCCGACCGCAGAATGATCCCCGCCACATGCTTGCCATCCAGCAGATTCCACGAAGGCCCGTAAGCTCCCAGCGTCACGGTCGATGTCGCCGTTCCCCCAGCTGTCTTCACCACCACCGCAACGCCCCCCGTCGTCGTATCGTCCGGGACCTGCAGATTAATCTGCCCCGGACTCACGAACCACAAGTAGGCCGCTTTCCCATTGATCGTCACGCTTGTCCCCGCCAGCTGAGTCGGGAAATCTCCCGCCCACGACGCCACGCTCGAAGCCAGGTTGCTCCCGTAGATCGACACCCAGCTCCCCGGCTGCACAGTCGTCGCCGAACTGAACACCGGCCCAATCCCGCCCGGAGTAATCGAAGGTGCCGGAGGAGGCGGGGATAACAACCGAACCACGCCATCCTTCGACGAAACATAAACCTTCCCGCCCGCGCCCAACGCAATCCCATACGCGGACCCCAGCGACGCACTCAGTGCCGGGCCGTTGTCCCCCGTATTCCCGAACCCGCCATTCCCTGCAATCGTCGTCACCGAACCATCCGCGCCAACCACCCGCACCACATTGCCGAAAAACTCCGTGAAGTACACCAGTCCCGCAGAATCCACTGCCACGCCGCAAGGCCCCGCGATCACCGAATTCTTCCCCGCAACACTCGAAATCGTCCCGTCTGCAGCCACCTTCCGAATTCGGTTATTCCCGAAATCCGCAATATACAGGTTCCCGGCACCATCCACCGCCAGTCCCCGGGGCTCATTCAGATACGCCGCAGTCGCCGCGCCCCCATCGCCCAGCGAAACCGAAAATACCCCGCCACCGGCCACGACCACCGCCGCCCCGGAGCCACTCCACTTACTCACCACATTTCCCGAAGCGCTCCGCCACGAGAACCAAACATTCCCGGCCGAATCCACCGCAATGCCATCCGGCCCCCCAAAGCTCCCCGCCGGCAAAGTCGTCAAAGTCGTCTTCGTCCCGTCGGCCGCGATCCGCACAATCGAACCACCACCCGAAGGAACACTGACATACAGATTCCCCGAGCTATTCGTCGCGACCCCCGAGGCCCCAGTAGTTGTAACGGTGGAGATCACCCCATCCACCCCAACCTTACGAACCCGCGACTCCGCGATATACAAATTCCCCGTGCCATCAACAGCCACACCTGTAGGGGAACTCAGATACGCGCCAGTCGCCGCACCCCCATCTCCCACGCTCGGAAATGGCG
>CANIHR010000178.1 GCA_947467185.1 Bryobacterales bacterium | reverse complement strand
TGAAGGCCCTGAACGTCACCGCCAAGTCATTCCTCTGGTTCGGAGCCTGGAGCTTCCTCACGCTGAAAAGCTGGGCCTACATTCTGCTGGAAGCCGCGGGCCTCGCCGGTTTTATCCTCGCTCTCCGCCGCCCGGAGGTCCGAATCGCCTGGCCGATGGCGGGCTTCCATATCCTCGCCATGGCCTACGGAGTCCTGGTCTACTACGCTGCCCACCAGATCGGCAATCTGCCCGGCTGGTATCTCTGGCCGATGGCCGCGCCTCTGGCCCTCCTGCTCGTCGCCGGCCTTCGCCGGTGGACGGCACTCCTCATCCTGCTCCTCGGCATCGCCGACATATACGGAGCCGCAGCCCTCATGCTGCCCTACTATTCCGGCTTCGTGGTCCGCAACCGAGCCAACGCGTCTGTCTGGAATGAAGCGCTGCATCGGCTTCACACGCCCATCCCGTTAGCGGCCGCCTGGCTCCTCGCCACCCTCGTGCTAATCGCTATCGCCGCTTATATATGCGCACGTAATCAATCTCAAACACCGCCGGAAACACCGTCGTCGAATCCGGCCACTTAGCCAACTCCCCACCCACCGCCAGACTCATCGCCAGATACATCGGCTGCCTCGGCACACCCGACGTGGATCGGAACCGCTCTTTCCCGTCAATCTGCCAGACAATCTTGCCCTCATCCCACTCGATGGCATAAGTGTGGAACTCCCGAGTCAGATCCGGCAGTGGCCACGACCCCTGATACGCCCGCTCCGTCGTCGTATCGCCCCACAGATTCCCGAACAGCACCCGACCCGGTTCCCGCCCCACAAAATCCACAATATCGATCGCCGGATTCTCCCCATTCGGCACCGGCAGCAGCCAGACCTTCGGTTCCAGACCCTTCCCCGCCGGGAAACGGCACCGCACCTCAAACCGCCCGTACATCTGCGCAAACGACCCAAACGTCGTCAGCATCCCCGACGTATAGTCGCGCTTCTTCCCGTCGTACGTCGCCTTCGCCACCCTCGCCACCAGGCGCGCCATGCCCTCCCGCAGCTCAATCGACTCCGGCACGTAAGCCTGAACCTCCAGGTTCCGCTCCTTGCCCCACGGGTCATGCGGCGACCACTTCGGGAATTCCAGCGCGCCGCCATCAAACTCGTCGGAGAACACCATCTCCCACGGGTCGGGTGCCGGTGCCTTCACCGCCATCGGTCGCGTTTTCGGCGCAGCCTGACCCCACACCGCCAGAGCGCCCACCACAGTCAATAAAGAGATTCTAAGTGTCAACATTCTTCCCGACGCGACGCCGAACCGCTGCGTTACCCTAATGTCAACATGCGCATTCTCGTGGTTGAAGATGAAAAGCGAATTGCCGACTTCCTGAGTCGTGGTCTGGAAGGTGCCGGGTACGCCATCGACGTCGCCAATAACGGCGCCGACGCCATCCAGTTCACCAGCGACACCGATTACGACCTCGTCATCCTCGACCTCGGTCTGCCGGATATGGACGGACTGAAGGTCCTGCAGCGTGTTCGCGCCCGCCGCACCGGCCCGCCCGTCCTCATCCTCAGTGCCCGTGGCCAGGTCGATGACCGTGTCAAAGGTCTCGAACAGGGTGCCGATGACTACCTCACCAAGCCCTTCGCGTTCGTGGAACTCCTCGCCCGTGTTCGCGCCCTTCTGCGCCGCGGCCAGCCCGCCCCGGAACGCCTGCAGGTGGGCGATCTCCACCTCGATTGCACCCGCCGCAAAGTCACCCGCGTCGGCGAAACCATCGAACTCGCCCCCAAGGAATTCGGCATCCTCGAATACATGATGCGCAACAAGGGCCGCCCCCTCAGCCGCACCATGATCGTGGAACATGTCTGGGACATGGACTACGACGGCCTTACCAACATCGTGGACGTCTACATCCGCCACCTGCGCAGCAAGATCGACGACCACTACCCCCTGAAGCTGATCCAGACCGTCCGTGGGATAGGCTATATGATCGACGCCCCGGAAAAGTCCGACGACAAATCCGGTGCCTCCGAACAGGGATACAACTAACATGCGCTTCCGCAAGACCTGGCTGCTGATCGCCGCCGCCACCGCCGTCATGGCGGCCACTCGCCCCGATTCCGACATCGCGTTCAACAAAATCATGCTCGATGTCGGCCAGAATGAACCTGCCGCCTTTGCCGACATCAACCACGACGGCAAACTCGACATCGTCTCCGGCGAGAACTGGTACGAAGCGCCCAAATGGACCCGCCACCACTTCCGCAAATTCCTCTTCACCGGGAATTACATTGACGATTTCAGCGATCTCCCCCTCGATGTGAACGGAGACGGCAACGTGGATATCGTCGGCTGCGGCTGGTTCTCGAAGAGTCTCTGGTGGGACGAAAATCCCGGCAAAACCGGGGCTGGTGAATGGAAGCGCCACGACATCGACTCGGGCTTCAATATTGAATTCTGCTTCCTGGTGGATCTCGATAACGACGGCAAAAAGCGCGAAATCATCCCCCAGTTCGGCAACATCCCGGCCCCCCTCGCCTGGTACGAAGTCGTCAACGGCAAGACCGTGAAGCACGTCATCGCCGCGAAATCCGAAGGCCACGGCATCGGCGTCGGCGACATCAACAAGGACGGACGCAACGACATTCTGACCCCCAACGGCTGGTACGAAGCCCCCGCCGATCCCAAAGCCGGCACCTGGACCTTTCATGCCGATTGGAAACTCGGCCAGACCGGCTTTATCTACGCGCTCGACGTGAATGCCGATGGCCGCCCCGACATCGTCACCTCCATGGCGCACGATTACGGCGTCTTCTGGCTGGAACAGCCCACCACCCCCGGCGGAGTCTGGAAGAAGAATATCATCGACGACAGTTGGTCCCAGCCCCACGCCATGACCATGGTGGATCTCAACGGCGATGGGCGCATGGACTTCGTCACCGGCAAGCGCTTCATGGCCCACAACGGTAAGGATCCCGGTGAACGCGAGCCCCTCGGCATCTACTGGTACGAACACCTCGCCCCCGACGAAAAGGGCAACGTGGAATGGGTGAAACACACGGTCGATTACGGCGGCCGCACCGGCGGTGGCATGCAGATCCCCGTTGCTGACATCGATGGCGACGGCGACCTCGACTTTGCGGTCGGCGGCAAGAGCGGCGTCTTCCTGTTCGAGAACCTGACCAAACGAACGAAGTAGCCGTCAGGAATCCTTTCCCCGGCTAATACATCCGATATACACATGGAAAGCAGAAGAACGCTCAGCCGCGTCATTGAGGCGCCGCAGGCTATGGAAGGAGAGGGCGTCCCGATTCGCCGGGCCTTTCCTTCCCACGAATTCAGTCAGCTCGACCCGTTTCTCCTTTTCGATCACTTTGGGGGCGTCACGCTGAAACCCGGCGAAGCAAAGGGCTTTCCCGACCATCCCCACCGCGGCTTCGAGACCGTCACCTACATGCTGGCCGGTGAATTCGAACACCGCGATTCTTTCGGCCACCACGGCGTTCTGAAAGCGGGTGATGTCCAGTGGATGACCGCCGGTTCCGGCCTGGTCCACTCCGAAACCCCGGCTCGCAGCATGGTCGAAAACGGAGGTCGTCTGGAAGGCTTCCAGATCTGGGTCAACCTGCCGAAACGCGACAAAATGAAGGCGCCACGCTACCAGGAACTCAACGGCTCCAACATCCGGACCGCGCACTCAGCAGACGGCAAGGCGGAAGTCAAAGTCATCGCAGGCAGCGCGCTCGGCGTGCAGGGCGGGGTAGAGACCCACATCCCCATCCAGTACCTCCACGTCCGGCTCAAGGCCGGGGCCACCTTCACACAGGACCTGCCCGCAACCCTGAACGGCATGGTCTACGTCTTCGAAGGTGCCGTCACTGTGGAAGGCCGCAAAGTCGGGAAATACCACGTCGGCGAAATCTCGACGAACGGCGATACCGTGGAATTCGCCGCGCTCGAAGACGCCGATTTCCTGCTCATCGCCGCGCAACCCATCAAAGAACCTGTCGCCCGCTACGGCCCGTTCGTGATGAACACGGCTGCCGAACTGCAGCAGGCCTTCAACGACTACCGCGAAGGCAAAATGGGCACCATCTCGGTCTAACCGCAGTCGTTACTACAATTCGCTCAGAACCCGGTCAATATCGCCCGGCGAGATGTAAAAATGTGGGGCAAACCGAACCCAACCCTGGCGCGGCGCGGCAATGATTTTCAAATCCTTCAGCCGCCGCACCAGCATGGTGGAATCCACGCCTGTCTTGCGAATCGAAATAATGCCCGACCCGGTTTCGTGCGTCCGCTTACAGGCCAGTTCGTACCCCAGCGCCACCGCTCCGTCCGCCAGTTGGTCCGCCAGACCCTGCACCGCTGGCCGAATATTCTCAATACCGGCCTCCAGCAACAGTTCCAGCGCTGCTCGCACGCCGTAGCACCCGATCGTATTCAGCGTGCCCGATTCATACCGTCCGGCGTCCGCGCGCAGCGTCATGTCCCGCGAAGCGTAATCGGTGTAATGCGCGAAATTGGTCCAGCCAATCTGCGACGGCAAAACCTCATCCAGCCGCGACTCCCGCACGTACATCACGGCGCAGCCTTCCGGGCCCAGCATCCATTTGTGCGCGTCTGCCGCCAGCGCGTCGATATGTGCCGATTCCACGTCAATCGGAAATGCGCCCATCCCCTGAATCGCGTCCACGAAATAGAAGCACCCACGCCGCCGGCAAATCTCCCCGATCGCGTTCAGATCCACCCGGTGCCCGTTGAGGTAATTCACGTAGCTGATGGCCAGCAGGCGCGCACCCTTCGCCGCCTCGTCAATCTTGTCCAGTGAATCGAAGATCGACAGCCACCGGACTTCCACACCCATTTCCTGCTCCAGTTTGCGCCACGGAAACAGGTTCGCCGGGAACTCTTCGGTGAAGCAGACCATCACATCGCCGCGCTTCCAGTTAATGCCCGTCGCGACAACCGCGATGCCTTCCGAAGTGTTCTTCGTGATTGCGATCTCCTGCGGTTTGGCGTTGATCAGCTGCGCCGTCGCCTTCCGCAGGAAGTCATACGTCGCCATCCAGTTCAGGTAGTGGAAACTGCCGTAATCCAGCGCATCCTGCGCCAGATCTTGCATCGCCTCCGCGCATTTCCGGCTCAACGGCGCTACCGCCGCATGATTGAGATAAATCAGATTCTTCGTTACCGGGAACTGCTCTCGGTAACGCTCCCAAATCGGCTGCCCGCTCAATTCACACCTTCCGAAAGGTCCTTCATGGGCTTAATCAGGAACAGCAGCACCGCCGCCAGCACAATGCAGAAGCCCGCCACAATGCCGAACAGGGCCGGCAGAGGGAACGACTCGTACAGCGCCGCCAGCCGCCCGCCAATGAAATTCCCCACCGAAGTCGCCAGGAACCAGACGCCCATCACCATGCCCATCGCCCGCGCCGGCGCTAGTTTCGTCATGGCGCTCAGGCCCACCGGACTCAGACACAGTTCCCCAATCGTGTGCAGCAGGTAAGTCAGCGTCAGCCACCACGGACTTACTCCGGTCGACGACGCGATCGGAATCAGGACCGCGAACCCCAGCCCCACCAGCAGCAGGCCAATCGAGAACTTCGCCGTGCTCGTCGGCTCATACTTGCCCAGCTTGATCCACACCCAGGCGAACAGGGGCGCCAGGCCAAAGATCATGAACAGCGAATTGAACGACTGGAAGTAGCTCGCGCGGAACAGGCCCCACAACGGGAAGTCCCAGGCATGCAGATTTGTATTTCTCTCCGCGAACAGGTTCAGTGTGGACCCCGCCTGCTCAAATGCCGACCAGAACAACGCGGCCGCCATGAAGAGCACCAGAATCGCCAGAAAGCGCTTCCGTTCCGCCGCATAACTCTTCGACGTCAGCAGCCAGCCGAAGAACACCACCACGACGCCCGCCAGCGAAAAGCCGAAAACGTCCGAGAGGCCTTCCGCAGAAACCGTGATCAGGCCGCCGACTGCTGCAGCAGCCACCACGGCGACCACCGCAAGCGAACCCATCCAGACTTTGCGGAACAGCACCGCGTCCTCAGGTGTCCCCACGTTTTTCAGCCCCGCCGTGCCAAGATACTTGCCCCCCAGAACGTACTGGATCAAACCCAGCGTCATGCCAATGCCCGCCATCAGGAACCCGTAATGCCAGTTGTAGTTCTCGCCCAGGTAGCCGCAAACCAGCGGTGAGAGGAACGCCCCCGTATTGATCCCCATGTAGAAGATGGAGAACCCCGAATCCCGACGCTTATCTTCAGCAGGGTACAGAGCCCCCACCATGGTGCTGACATTGGGCTTCAGCAGCCCTGTGCCAAAGATCATCAGCGCCAGGCCACTGTAAAAAGCGGTCATGCTGTCTACCGACAGGCAAAATCCCCCAAGCGCAATCAGGATTCCACCCCACAGCACCGCTTTGCGCTGTCCCATAATGCGGTCCGCGATCCAGCCTCCGGGCAGCGCGGCCAGATACGCCAGCGCCGTATACATCCCGTAAACCGCTCCAGCACGCGACGCCGGGAAGCCGAGGCCGCCCTTCTGCACGCTCGCGGTCATAAACAGGATCAGCAGGGCCCGCATCCCGTAGTAACTGAACCGCTCCCACATCTCTGTAAAGAACAGCGTGGAGAGGCCCAGTGGATGGCCGAAGAAGGACTTATCCCAGCGGGAGGCGTCGTTACCGGTTGCGGTTGGCATTCAGATTATTCTCGCAGGTCTCCCCACAAGGGATAATAAGAACAGTGATAACCGATCTGGTCCAGATCCAGCGCCTGGGTGAAAAGAAGCTGGCCGAGAACGAAAAGTTCCGCCGCCACATGAAAGTCCACGACTTCCCGGAGCGCCGCTTCCGTGGAGTCGCTGTCGATTTCGAAGAGAAAATCGACTGCCGCGCCTGTGCCAACTGCTGCAAGGTCGCCGAAACTGACGTCACCAAGCGCGATGTGGATCGGCTCGCCAAATACATGGGCCTCACCGCCCGCCAGTTTGTTGCCCAGTACACCACGCCCTCCGCGCAGGATGACGAAGACATCATCCTCCGCCGCAACGAAAACGGCTGCATCTTCCTCGACGGCAACGACTGCACCGTCTACGACGCCCGCCCCGACACCTGCCAGGACTTCCCGCACCTCGTCCGCGGAGCCGGGTCCATCCAGAGCCGCATGTGGCAGATGGTCGACCGCGCCACCTACTGCCCCATCGTCTACAACACACTGGAAGAGTGGAAGCTCATCGTCGGTTTCGGCAAGAAGCAAATGGGCGGCTAACCGCCGATTTACTGAACCGGCAGGCCCTGGGCCTTCAAAAACTTCTTGATCGCCCCGTAAACCGCGACATTTTCCGGCGCGCTGAGCCCGCCATGCTTCCCGCCCGGCACGGTGAACAGTTCGTTCTTCACGCCCGCCTTGTCCAGCGCAGCCTTCAGTCGGACACTATGCTGATACGGCACCGTCGGGTCCGCATCGCCGTGGATCATCAATGTCGGCGGCCCACCCGCACGCACGTACTCCAGTGGTGACACCCGTCTCGCAATCTCCGCGCGATTCACCGCCGCACCCAGCCACGCCACCGTATAGGCCTTCATGTTCGGGCCTTCCATCAGGTCGTTGACGTCACTGATCCCGTACCAGTCGATGATCGCTGCAACCTTTGGTAGCGCCACACCCGGACACTGCCGGTCGAGCCCCGCCGACTCCGGAATCATCGCGGTTGTCAGCGCCAGATGCCCACCCGCGGAATCGCCCGAGGTCACCAGCCGGTTCACGTCTATATGGTGCGCCCGCGCATTCGCCCCCACCCACCGCAGCGCGCAAAGGCAATCTTCAACGGCCGCCGGCGCCTGCGAAATCTTCGCCAGCCGGTACTCCACGTTCACCACGTTCCAGCCCATCTCGAAGTACGGGATCAGCTTGTTGAGAACCGCTTCCTTCGTGCCACCCGTCCACCCGCCGCCATGGATAAAGATCAGCGTGGGCTGCGCGTCGGTCACATCCCGCCGCTCATACAGATCCAGCTTCGCCTCATAGCCATTGGCCACCAGATAAGTGATATTCGGCTGCACGGCATACCGGTTGGCAAACTCCAAAGTCCAGTTCGATGACTGTGCAAAGGCCACAGGGGCAAGCATCAAAGCGAGGGCGAAATTTCTCATATTCCGCACCATTCTATTGCATCCCTGGCATATCATCTGATGATGGACCGGCCCCAGGACTCAACCTCCGCCGAAAAAATCGCCACTCCGGCCGATTCCTCCGCCACCGCGGCGATGCCCGACCCGGCACCCCACGCTGCACCGCCCTCCGCCACCACCCGCCCCCGCCTCACCCAAACCGCCCTCGAAGACGAAGGCCGCTTCATCGCCGGCACCATCATCGCCGGACGCTACCGCATTGTCGGCCTCCTCGGCAAAGGGGGCATGGGCGAAGTCTACCGCGCCACCGACCTCGCTCTCGGCCAGTCCGTCGCCCTCAAATTCCTACCCCACGCCGCCGCCGAAAACCCGCAACTCCTGGAACGTTTCCACGGCGAAGTCCGCGTCGCCCGCCAGGTCTCCCACCCCAACGTCTGCCGAGTCTTCGATATCGGTGAGACCGACGGCATGCCCTACATCTCCATGGAGTACGTGGACGGCGAAGACCTCTCCAGCCTCCTCCAGCGCATCGGCCGTCTCCCCGCTGACAAAGCCCTCGACACCTCCCGCCGCATCTGCGCCGGTCTCGCCGCCGCCCACGCCAAAGGCGTCATCCACCGCGACCTCAAGCCGCAGAACATCATGATGAACCGCCGCGGCGAAGTCCTCATCATGGACTTTGGCCTTGCCGCCGTCGCCGACCAGCTCGCCGGCCCCGAAGCCCGCAATGGCACCCCCGCCTACATGTCGCCCGAGCAGCTCAAGGGCACCGAAGTCACCTCCCGCAGCGATATCTACGCCCTCGGCCTCGTCCTCTACGAAATCTTCACTGGCCGCCGACCCTACGTTGCCAACACCGCCCGCCAGCTTATTGCCCTCCAAGAAGCCGCCCAGCTCGCCTCCGTCAGTTCCATTGCGGCCGACGTTGACCCCGCCGTCGAACAGGTCATCCGCCGCTGTCTCGACCCCGACCCCTCCAAACGCCCCGACTCTCCCCTCGCCGTCTCCGCTGCGCTCCCCGGTGGCGACCCCCTCGCCGCCGCCCTCGCCGCCGGCGAAACCCCCTCCCCCGAACTCGTCGCCGCCTCCGGCCAGACCGAGGGCATCCCCCTCAAATACGCGCTCCTCTGCCTCGTCACCGTTTTCGTCTGCCTTTTCATCCAGCCCTTCCTGAAGCAGAAAAAGAGCGCCCTACTCAACAGCCCCAGCGAATTCACTCCCGAAGTCCTCAGCCAGAAGGCCCGCGATATCTCCGCCTCCCTCGGCTATCCGGCCCGGCCGGTCGACCAAAATCTATACCTCAGCCACCGCGGAGCCCTCCTCACCTGGTTCAACCAGAAGCCCGAACCCCGCGACTGGTCCAAATGGCTCGCCGCCGAACCCACCCTCCTCGCCTCCTATCGCGAGAGCCCGTCGCTCATGATTTCGCCGCCCCGCAGCTATGTCTCCCTCTCCACCCCGCCGCTCACCGACCCCGGCATGGTCGCCCTCCAGCTCGATGGCGCGGGCCAGCTCCGCAGCTTCACAGCCGTTCCCTATCCCGAAGCTCTGGCGACCCCGATCAACCCGGAAGCCGTCTTTGAAGCCGCCCATCTCCGGTTCGCTGACTTCACCGAAACCCAGCCCACCCTCACCCCCGAGGTCGCCTCCGACCAGATCCGCGCCTGGAAGGGCCACCACCCCCTGCTCCCGAACACCGAAGTCACCATCGACATCGCCCAGTGGAAAGGCCGTGTCACCCAGGTCCGCTTCATCTGGCCCTGGAATCGCAACGGCGCGCCGCCTACCCGCAACCCCTTCATGGCGCAACTCCGCGGTTTCCTCGATCCCCTCCTGGAATCCATCGCCCTCATCTGCGGCTGCCTCCTGGCGCACCGCAACTGGAAACTCCAGCGCGGCGACCGTCGCGGAGCCTTCCTGATTGGCGCTTTTGCCGTCACCGTCCGCCTCTTCTACTGGTTCTGCGCTGCCCACTTCGTGCCGTCCGGAGTGATGCTCGACTTCTTCGGCGAAGCCCTTGCCGCCGCCCTCAAACTCGGCCTCTTCCTGACCGTCATCTATCTGGCCCTCGAACCCGAACTCCGCGCCCGCTGGCCCCACTCCATCATCACGTGGAGCCGCCTCCTCGCCGGCAACTGGCGCGACTCCCAGGTCGCCGCCCACGTCCTCATCGGAGCCGCCGTCGCCGCCGCCATGTGGACCGCCGTCCTCTTCCGAGCCAGCCTGGAAGTTGCGCAGAACGGTTTGGAGTCCAGCGACGGCCTCTACCTTCTCGAAGGCGCGCGCAAATGGCTCGGCAGCACCGTCATCCGCCTCGATTCCTCGATGGAACAGGGTCTCCTCATCTTCTTCGCCATCTGCGGCCTCCGCATCCTGCTCCGCAACCAGTGGCTCGTTTCCCTGGTCGGCGCCGCCCTCTTCACTATCCTCGAAGGCGACCTCTCCAACGCCACCAACCTCCCGGTCGAGTTCGCCACCTACATGATCCTGTTCACCATCCTCATCTGGCTCCTGCTCCGCTACGGTCTGGTCGTCTCCATCTCCGCCGTCTTCTTCGTCAACACCATGAGCGGCACCACCCTCGGCACCGACCTCACCGCGTGGTACGTCCCGGTAGCCCTCGCCTCTGTCCTGACCGTGGCTATCCCCGTCGTGTTCGCCTTCCGCCAGTCCCTCGGCAGCCAGGGCCTCCTTCGAGGTTCTGCCTCATGACGCCCGAACAAGAACTCGCCGCGTTCCTCGCCAAATTCACGCCCGAAATCGAAGCCCGAGCCCACGCCATCCTCGCCCGCCTCCGCGAAATCCTCCCCGGAGCCGTCGAACTCGTCTACGACAACTACAATGCCCTCGCCATCGGCTTCAGCCCCACCGAAAAGACGTCAGACGGCATCTTCTCCATAGCCGTCTACCCCCGCTGGATCAACTTCTTCTTCCTGCATGGCGCTGGCCTCTCCGACCCCGAAGGCATCCTGAAGGGCGACGGCTCCGTCGTCCGGCACGTTCTCATCAATGGCCCCGAAGACTTCGCAGCCCCCGCCCTCGCCAACCTGATCGACCGCGCCCTCCGCGCCGAAGGCACCCCCTTCGCCCCCACCAAACCTGCCCG
>CANIHR010000177.1 GCA_947467185.1 Bryobacterales bacterium | reverse complement strand
CACGCCCAGTTCGTCGCCACGCTCGCCACCCTCACCTCTCTCTGCGAGAAGATCGCCCTCGAAGTCCGCCACCTGCAGCGCACCGAAGTCCGCGAGGCGTCTGAGTACTTCGCCCGCGGCCAGAAGGGGTCGTCGGCGATGCCCCACAAGAAGAACCCCGTCGTCAGCGAGCAGATTTGCGGCCTCGCCCGAGTGGTCCGCGCCAACGCTCAGGCGGCCTGGGAAAACAACGCGCTCTGGCATGAGCGCGACATCTCCCACTCCTCGGTCGAGCGCGTCATCCTGCCCGATTCGACGATTCTGGCCGACTACCTCCTGACCAAAACGGCAGACCTGGTCGACCGCATGTTCGTCTACACGGAACGCATGCGCCGCAACGTGGATCTGACCCAGGGTCTGGTCTTCTCCGGCCAACTGCTCCTCGACCTCTCCGCCGCCGGCATGCTCCGCGAGGACGCCTACCGCGTGGTCCAGCAGCTCGCCATGGAAGCCTGGGACAACGAATCCGACTTCCGCGCCGCCGTCGAAGCCCACCCGGAAATCACCGCCCTCGTGCCCAAAGAAAAGCTGGCCGAAACCTTCTCGGTGGAACGCCAGCTCAAGCACGTCGACGCCATTTTCGCCCGCGTTTTTGGCAGCTAGTCAGACACCCCGGAGCTTGCGGACCGGAAGGCAGATTTCCACTTCATACATGCCTTTCGGATCCGTCTCCGGATTGTTCAGATAGAACTCCATCGCCGCCCGGTGATCCGGTTCGTAGCCGCTGCCGGGAAGCCAGTCCGCCAGCAGCCGGTCCCCTTGCGCGGCGTAATCTTCCAGCCGCACCCGAACGCGTACGGTGGCGAACTGACCCCGCTCCAGTTTCTTCACGCCGACGCGACCTTCGGGAGGCGTTCCAGCCGGAACTACAAGAGCCACTTCGAGGCGCTGTTTCGCCGCCGGCGTCAGATTCGGATTGTCCTGCATCAGGCTCAGATACCTCATCTCCGGCCCCATAAAACCCCGCGGTCTTTGTCGTGCTCATAGAAATCTCCTGGAGCTTTGAGATTTCCAAAACCGGCCTGGCCTCCGCTTCACAATTCTTGCGGTTCACTTCACAATTCCTGCGATTTCGCCATTCGCTCGCGGTCATACCAAACAGGGCCCGAAACGCCCGTGCGAGCGACCCGGAACTGGAAAATCCGACTGACGCCGCCACCTCCGAAATGCTTACGGTTTGGTCAAAGACCAGCGCCTGCGCCGCGCGCTCCAGTCGAAGCCGATGCACAAACTCCTGGAGCGTCTCCCCCATCCACGCATGGAAGAGGCGATGAAAATGAAACGGGCTGAAGCAAGCCACACCCGCCAGGCGTTCCAGATCTAAGAGTTCGGCCAGATGCGCTTCCACGTGATCCACCACCCGATTCATCCGGGCAGCATATTCCCGCCGCGTCGCCTCCGATGCACCCTGCACAAAATCCTGCATTCTCACCCATTATGCAGATGGCGGAAATTTTAGGCGATAATAGACCTCAATGCCCCGCCCCTGGATGCTGTGGCTGCTTCTTCTCTGCACCTGTGAGGTGCGGGCGCAAACACCATTGGAAATCTCAGGCCGCGTCATCGAACCCGGACTCCGCATCCCCGTCCCGGATGCCGATGTCCGCATCTGGGCTTACCCCACGAAACCGGGAGCTCGCCTGACATTCTACGTGGGTGAAGCCCTCGAAGAGACCCAAACCGACGCCAATGGAAATTTCCGGTTCACCGTTCCCGAAGCCGGCCGCTACCGCATCGCAGCCACGAAGCAGGGCTACGGAACTTCGGGACCCACCATGCAACAGGCGTCGTCTTCCATCGGCTTCACCCTGCCCTCAGAGGTCAAACCACCCGCACTGGAACTCTTCCTCGCCCGCCCGGCCTCGATCACCGGACACCTGATCGACGGCGACACCAAAGAGCCTCTCGAAAAACGACCTCTCAGCGCGCTCCAGCTCTGGTACGTCAACGGCGAACTCCACGTCATGCCCGGCGGTGTGGCCATCACTCGAAAGGACGGAGAGTTCTCGTTCCCGAATCTCGCCCCCAACGCCCGCTACCTGATTCAGAGCCCACAAATATTGCCCCGCAACACCCACCTGACCACGGATCCCGACCAGATTGATACTGACTACCTACCCACCTGGTGGCCCGGCGGAACCAAAGTCAGGGATGCACTCCCCGTCACGGTCGCTTCGAATGGCAGTAACAACATCGGCACTTTCGCAATCCGCAAACAGCCCGGCTACCGAGTCCAGCTCACCATTCCCCGCGAGAGTTGCACAGGCCATGATGACCTCCTCGCCCCCCTGGCCGATGACACTTTCTGGAGCACGACCATCAAAGGCCTGAAATGCGGTCAGACCTTTGTCCTGCGCGGCTTCGCCCCCGGTCAGTACACTCTCAACCTCGCCACCACGGGTGACACTCCGGCCGACCGTCGTCGCGCCCAGGTCCCGATCCTCATCGGCTCCGAGAACATCCGCATCACCGCGCACCTGACAAAAGGCCCCGATGTCTCCGGTAAAATCGAAGCCGAAAAGCTCCCCGAAAAACTATCCCTCCTGGTCATTTCGGGAGAGGCCCAGCGGGACGAATCCCAACCAACGAACATTCGGCCCGACGGATCCTTCCAGCTCGCGAACCTCGCACCCGGCGACCACGCCGTTACCCTGACGGGCCTGCCACCCGGCTACTGCATTCAGGACATCCGGTACAACAACACCAACATTCACAGCACCACCATCACAGTCGATGCGGCCAACCCCACGCAAACCCTCACCATCACGCTTTCCAACAAACCCACCACAATCACCGGAACGGTCAACGACCGCGACAAACCCCTGCCCGACGCCCACGTCCGCCTGATCGCCTACCCTCTCCCCTCAGGCCCCCGCCGCAACTGGATCATCCTGCAAACCGAAGCCGACGCCCAGGGCCATTTCACCTTCCCCGACCTCCCCTCGGGTGAGTACCGACTGGTCGCCGTCCCCACCGCCGACCGCTATACGCTCGAAGAACCCAACGTGCTCGAAAACCTCGCCGCGAAGGCGGAGACAATCAACCTGCAGCCAGCCGGCGCCCGAAATATCACCCTCACCTCAACTACTGCTAAACTGACGTACTAAATGCGCAGGCTTGCCGTAATCAACATGAAGGGCGGCGTAGGCAAGACCACCTCCGCCATCCACATCGCCGCGGGTCTTGCTTCCAAAGGCAAAGTCCTCCTCATCGACGGCGACCCCCAGGGCAACGTCAGCCACACGCTCGGCATCCGCCCCACCCGCACTTTCGAAGAATTCATGGGCGGCGAAGCCACGTTTGAGCAGGCCCTGCTCCCGAACGTCCGCCCCAACCTCGACGTCATCGCCTCCACGCCCGCCGCCTTCGCACTCGAACGCCGCATCGCCGGAGAAACGCAGCGTGAAACCATCCTCCACCGCCGCCTGCGCAACGTCACCGGCTACAGCGCCATCGTCATGGACACGTCGCCAGCCATGAACCTGCTCACCTACAATGCGTTGCTGGCCTCCGAAGAACTTGTCATTCCCGTCGGTATGGACATGATGGCCGTCATCGGCGCACGGCAGACCCTCGCCGGCGTCAGCCAACTCGGCGAACTCTGGCCGGACCGCCCCCTCAAGATCCTGGCCGTCGTCCCCACCTTTGTCCACAGCGGCACTTACGCCACCAAAGCCACCCTCGAAGCGCTGGAAAGCGACCCCACCACCGCCCCTTTCGTCTTCCGCCCCGGTATCCGCCAGTGCATCGACCTGAGCTATGCGACCGCCAGCCACCAGACGATCTGGGAGTACGCGCCCCGCAGTCGGGCTGCCGCAGACTACACTAGCCTCATCAGGCATATTCAGCGCGCCTAACGAAGCAGAGGAGAGCCCCGTGTCCGAAGTGAACGAACCGAAACCAATGAAGAAGGGCAAGTCCCGCCCCAGTTTCAGCGCTCCTGTCTACGCGACCGAAGCCCGCGCCAGTGGCTGGGTGGATATTTCGCCCGGCATCACCCTCGAACCTGTTGAAGAGGTGATCACCGAGACCACCCCGATGGTGATTGCAGAGCAAGCCCCTCCGCCGCCAGCCCGCTCCACGAAGCTTGCCATCCGTCCACGCACCCGCGTCGCGATTCCACAGGAACCCATCGAAATCGAAAGGGAACGCCCCGCCGCAGCAGCGCCCACCGTACGCCAGACACCGAACCACAGCCTGCTGGTCGCGGGCATCAGCATGACCATCAGCATAGTTGCGGTCAGTGCCTGGGTTGCCATGGAAATGTTCTCGCTGCCGATGCGGGTTGCCGCCGGAATTCTGGACTCGCGCAACAAACGCTGACCATGCTCCGCTCCGCGTTCTCCGCTGCCCTGCTGGCGGCCTGTTTTTCCACTGGCCTGCCGGCTGCTGTGCAGTGGACGCGCGTCGTAACGCCCAACTTCGAGCTTTACACCTCCGCCGGCGAAAAGCCCGGGCGCGACGCCGCGCTCCATTTTGAGCAGATCCGCGCATTCTTCGCCCAGGCCTCGCCCGTAAAGCCCCCCGGCGATTTCCCGCTCCGTATCATCGCGTTCTCCAACGCTGAACAGTACCGCGCCTACACGGCCAACCCTTTATCGTCCGCCTACTTTGTCAGTGGGCCTGGCCGCGACTACATCGTGATGCGGGATGCCAGCCCGGAAAGTTATTCCACGGCCGTCCATGAGTATGTCCATTTCGTGATCCGCCACAGCGGTCTCCGAGTCCCGCTCTGGCTCAGCGAGGGCTGGGCCGATGTGTATTCTTCGATGCGCCGCGTTCGTGATGGCATGGCCGTGGGAGACCTGATCCCCGGTCGCATGAAGGCTCTCGACGCCGCAAAGGGTTCCTGGTTCGATTTCCCCACGCTCACCAGCGTGGGGCCCGGCTCGCCTATCTATAACGAAGGCGATCGAACGGGCCTCTTTTATGGTGAGAGCTGGGCGCTGGCCCACATGTTCTTCCTGTCGCCCGAGTACCGCGACAACTTCGGCAAATTCCTGATGGCCCTGCACAACGGAAGCAGCGCCCCGGCCGCAGCACAAAGCGCTTTTGGCAAGAACGCGGCCGAAGTCTTCGCCGATGCCCGCGCCTACTTCGACCGCCGGAAGCTGGTGGGCACCATCTTCCACACCAACCTGGGAACGGCCGAGTCCAACCCGCAGGTAACCGCGCTCGACGATTTCGACGCGCGGCTCGTGCTGGCAGACGTGCAGGTTGCCGCAGGCCGCCCCGATCTGGCGCGGATCGAGTACGAGCGTCTGGAGAAGGTCCAACCGGAGCGGAAAGACCTGCAGCAGTCTATGGGCTATCTATTCTGGACGGTCCGCGACAATGCCGGGGCCAAAAGCCACCTGGCAAAAGCGTTCGCGCTCGGTGCCGCGGATCCGCAGCTTTGCTACACGCTGGCCCTGTTGCAGATGGCGGCCGGCGAACCTCTTGCAACGATTCTGGCATCACTGGAACGGGCCGTTGCCGGCGCACCGGGCTTCACCGATGCCCTGATCCAGCTGGGCCTCATGCGTTCGCTCGCCCGGCAGTTCGAAGGGGCGAAAGAGGCCCTGCTGAGCCTTCAGACCATTACTTCCGACAAGGCCCCGGCAGTCTACTACACGCTGGCCAACGCCTACCTGCAGACCGGAGAACTGGAGACGGCCCGAACCCATCTGGCCACGGCGGAAAAGTACTCGAAGAAGCCGGACGAACTGAACGCGCTGAAATCGCTGCAGACCCTGCTGGAAGCACGCGCAAAGAGCACCTTTGCCCCCCGCCCCGGGGAATCGATCGTGCGTGTGGAGGGGCAGGCAGTAGCGATCGACTGTGGGCCCCAGGGGCAAAAGCTCCAGTTCACAACCGCCGGAGGTCAGCCACTGGTTCTGGATTTGCCCGCGACGGCCGCCGTCGAAATCATCCACCAAGGACCAGGAGAGGTGACGATGAAGTGCGGAACCTTCCCCCCGTTCCGGGCGGTGGTGGAATACGCCCAAATTCCGGCCATTCGGCAGGGCTCGGTCGGAGTCGTTCGCTCCATGCAGTTCTAGTTCAGGAACGCCGGGTTCGGAACCGATAACCCAGAGCGACCAGGGACAGCCCCAGGACACCAAATGTGGCCGGCTCCGGAGTTTCAGACGCCGGGGGAACAAAACCCTGGACCTGAATAATGTGATTCCCGCCACCGAAGGTCGAAAACAGAAAGTCACCGGTAACAGGATCAATCGTCGCGCCTTCCGCCCCGGTCAGTCCGGTAACGAAATCCTGTCCCGTACCTGAGACGGGAGCGCCGAATGAGTTCAGGTCGTAGGCCCGGATCACCCCGGCGTCGTAATGCGTTACAAGACCCTTTGCGCCGGTAAAACCCGCGCTGCCGGTTGGCACGTAAACGATGCCCTCCACGCCACCGGAACTGGCCTCGACTTCAGTCAGCGCCGTCACATCCCAAGTGCCGTTACCGTCCGGAGTGAGGGTGGGGATGAACCACTTATTGTTGGCATACGAGCCAATAATCAGGCTTCCGGCGTTGGGATTCCCCGTGCCAATAAACTGCACGGTGCCGACGCTGTTGGTGGCGGAATCCAGCGTGATGGTCTTGTCGGGCGACGTGCTCCCTGGAAGGTACTGCATCAGGGTATTGGTGCCGTAACCGGTGGCAAACAGGACGCCGCCGGGGCCAAATGCGAGGCCTCCGTCCATGTTCGGGGCGGTGGCGTACTGGGTCACTGCGCCAAAATCCGTGATGTGACCGTTGCCGTCCCGGTTTACCTGAATAGCCTGGATTGCACCTTGTGACGAATTGGCGGATGAGCCCAGCAGAATGGTCGAGTTATTCAGGAACGTCAGACCACCATAGGCAGGAGTGACTCCGCTCACAGAACCCAAGTCGATCAGCGTGTAGGCCGTATCAAATGGCGATGCGACCGTGGCGGCAAATGAGGTAGTTGCACAAAGGCACAACAAGGTGATCGTTTTACGAATGGGGACTAACAGGTGTTCCTCCGGGAAGCAAAGCAGTACTTCGAAGCTAGCACACGGTTCGTGCGATATCTCACGCTTCGAACAGCAGGCTGGAACAGGTGACGCCGGATTCGGCCTTCAGCAGTTCGGACAGGTCGAGTTCCTGAACCGCGAAACCAGCATCGCGGAGTTGCTGCGCCGTTTTCGACCAGGCGGACGGGATCAGAACCGTATCCTTCACCCGCAGTGCATTTGCGGCAGCGGGTTCCCCCGGTGCGACTTCGAGAAACCGATACTCACCCAGTTGCGACGGTTCGACCCAGTCGGGGTTGATCAGGACCGTGTCATCGCCCAGGTACGTGCAGCCCGATTTCAGATGCAGGCAGTTCCGCAGCGGGACGGCGATCACGTCGTACCCGTAAGGCGCGAGGAGCCGGGCCAGCTGCTCGATACCCGCCTGGTCGGTTCGATGTGAGAGACCGGCGAAAAGATGCCGCCCTATCCGCATCACATCTCCGCCCTCCAGTGTTCCGGGCAGTTCCATGCGAAGGACCGGACGGAATTGGGCCAGCTCTTCGGCCAGGCTTTCACGTTCGCCCCGGCGGCTTTCCGCGCCCATGCTGGTGATAACGGCGACTTCGTCCAGCACCAGCGCCGGGTCTTCCACGAAGACGCAGTCGGGGTGGTTGGCCAGTGCCGGAAGCGAGATTACCCGTGCTCCGGCGCGTTCGAGCGCCTTTTCATAGGCCTGGTGTTGTGCGATCGCGAGTTGGAGATTGATCGGCTCGCGGTCCAGCCAGGTCAGTTCGCATTCGGCCAGCCGGGGGCTGACTCCTCGTGTGATCGCTGTCAACATTATTGCGGTGGTCCCTGTTGAGGTAATTCGCCCGGCTGCAGCGGCTTCTTCTTGCGGACCGCATCCGGATCGTACCGGAAGTAGAGCGTCACGTTCACTACGTGCGTTTCCGGGTTGATGTCCGGTTCCGCACGGGTGTCGCCCAGATTGTCGAACCAGCCATCTTCCTTCACGCGGCGGAGGAAGTAGGTGGGGTAATCGCCGGGGTAGGGTTCACCCTTCTTAATCACCCATGCTTTTTCAACGGCAGCCACGGAATCGAGACCTAAGCCCTTTACTGTCAACGTTCCGAACGTGTAGATCGGCCCCGGCTGCGGGATGAGCAGCAGGTTCACGACCTTCTTATCGTCCAGAATTTCCCGATCCATAGAGCACTCGATATCGAGGTAGCCTTCGTGACGTAACGCCTCTTTGATGCGCACGATGGCGGATCGGATTTCATCAAAATTCACGATGGCCATCGGCGGGATTTTGGCTACCCGCAGGATGTGCTTGCTCTGGTCGGCCATGGCCCCGATGACGGTCACATCACCCAGCTTGTACTGCTCACCTTCATCCACCGTCACCTTCACATCCACACCTTTGACAGTGGAAGACGGGCTGGTGCGGAAGTTCGAGAACTTGACCTTCAGATACCCGGACTTCTCATAAACCGGCCCCAGCTGGCTTTCCAGCAGCAGCCGAAAGTTCATTTCGGTGTACGGCTGGCCGAAGGCGACGCTGGCGATGGCGTTCTGCAGTTCCGTGGAACGCACTGCCTTGTTCCCTTCAAAGCTGACCAGCGCCACATTTGGCAGACCGGCGGCCGGGAAGAACTGCGCCTCGTACTTCTGCGGTCCCAGCAGGACAACCTTGCCGGTCACCTGCTGGGGCGTGTTTTTCGAGACAAAGTAGGCCTCGATCAGGCGCGCCGTGTGGTCCAGCGCCTGCTGGGTACCGGGGATCCGACCGCTAAACAGGGGATCTTTGGCCTTCAGCCAGGCGGCAATTTCCGCCGCCGTCGCGGGCAACGATTCGGCCCGGAGGTTGTAGAGGGGCTGCATTTCGCGGGCATCGAAGGTCAGATCGTAGCCGTTCTTATCCGAAGCCTTGAAGCGATAGCCCAAGGTTTCGAAGTATCCAGTTGCCAACAATCGGTCGCGGGCGGCATCAAAGGTGGGAGTGTCCCCTTTTTGACCAAGCTGGAGACCGGACGCGGCGATAACTCCCGCAGGAGTTAGAAACCTTGTGCCCTCGACCTGAATCGAATCGATGGGGAACTGCTGCTGGGCTTCCCCCCACCCGGCAAACAGCAAGCAACACAACAAGACGCGCACAGCCATAAATGTATGGTATTAAAGACGCGCCATGTAGAATGGAGTTACGTGAGTTACGACCTGATTGTGATTGGAAGCGGCCCCGGCGGGTACTCTGCCGCGATTCGAGCCGGACAGTATGGCCTGAAAACGGCGATCATTGAAAAGGACGCCAAACTGGGCGGCACTTGTCTTCACGTGGGTTGTATTCCCACTAAGGCGCTGCTGCATACGGCCGAATTATGGTCCTTCGCCCAGCACGCCTCCGAGGAAGGCATTGACCTGACCTCGCCCACCCTGAATTACCCGAAAGCCGTCGACCGCAAGAACGGAATCGTCTCGAAGCACGCCAAAGGCGTGGAATTCCTGATGAAGAAGAACAAGGTCGAACTGATTAAAGGCTTCGGCAAGATCCTGGGCGGCGGCAAGGTGGAAGTCACCTCCGACAAGGGCAAGCAGGTTCTGGAGACGAAGAATATCCTGATCGCGACCGGTTCGGTGGCGCGGATGATTCCTGGTCTGCAGCCGGACCCCGAGAAGATTCTCACCAACATCGAAATCCTGAACCTGACAACGATTCCGAAGTCTCTCGCCGTGATCGGCGCGGGCGCGGTGGGTGTCGAGTTCGCCAGCATGTTCAAGCGCTTCGGCTCGGAAGTTTCGGTGTTCGAAATGATGCCCCGCATCGTTCCGGTGGAAGACGAAGAAGTCTCCAAAGAGCTGGAACGCGTGTTTAAGAAGAGCAAGATCCGCATCGAAACCGGCGCGAAGTGCAGCGATATTCAGCGCACCGCCGACGGCATTTCGATGAAGGTGGACCTGGCGAATGGCAAGACCGAGACCGTGACGGCTGAAAAGCTGCTGGTGGCGGTGGGCCGCGCGCCGAACACTGGCTCCATCGGCCTCGAAAACACCAAAGTGGAAGTGGACCGTGGCTTCATCAAGGTCAACGAATTCCAGCAGACCGCGGAACCGGGCGTTTACGCGATTGGTGACGTGGTCGCCGGCACTCCGCAGTTGGCGCACGTGGCCGCCGCGCAGGGCATGGTCGCGGTGGGCAAAATCGCGGGCAAGGCTGTGACGCCGATCCGCCGCAACCGGATTCCGGGCGCGACGTACACGGAACCGGGCATCGGCAGCGTGGGTCTGACGGAAGCGCAGGCGAAGGCCGCCGGGTACGACGTGAAGATTGGCAAGTTCCCGTTCGCGGGCAACAGCAAGGCCACCATCCTCGGCTCTCACGATGGTTTCGTGAAGATTGTTTCCGACGCGAAGTACGGCGAAATTCTGGGCGCACACATCATTGGACCGCAGGCTTACGAGCTGATCGGCGAAGTGGTGGCGGCGATGGAAGCGGAAGCGACGGTGGATACCATCGCGAACACGATCCACGCGCACCCGACGATTTACGAAGCTGTCGGCGAAGCGTTCAACGCGGTTTACGGCCTCGCGATCAACGCTTAAGTAATGCGGTCTGTCGTCATTCGGGATTTGGGGCGCCTCGGCTATGCCGGGGCGCTTCAGGTTCAGCATGAGATCGCCGAGGAATTGAAGCAGGGCCGGGGTCAGGATCATCTGCTGTTTGTGGAGCACCCGCATGTGATCACGATTGGCCGCAACGGACATGAAGATAACGTGCTGCGTACGCTTGATGAGTTGGACGAACAGGGCATTGAGCTGCACGAAACGGACCGGGGCGGCGACGTCACGTATCACGGGCCGGGGCAGATTGTGGGGTATCCGGTGATGGATCTGCGGAACTGGAAGCGCGATGTGGGCGCTTATGTACGCGGAATCGAGCAGGTCATCATTGATACTCTGAAAGAGTTTGGGATTTCGGCGAGGCGCATTCCGGGCCTGGCGGGAGTCTGGACCGGCGAGGGCGAGAGCGCGGCGAAAATCGCGGCTATCGGAGTCCACCTGAGCCGATGGGTTTCGACGCATGGCTGGGCGCTGAACGTGGCGACCGATCTGCGTTATTTCGGGTACATTGTGCCGTGTGGGTTGTCTCTTCCAGATGGGAGAATCCGGCCGGTGACATCGATGGAACGGCTCGGGGTCCGGGTCGGGATGGATGAAGTGAAGGCTGCGCTGGCGCGCCACTTCATGAGAGTTTTTGAGTTTTACGGAGAACAGTAAATGACTGACGTCGTAATGCCCCAGATGGGCGAAAGCATCGTTGAAGGAACTCT
>CANIHR010000176.1 GCA_947467185.1 Bryobacterales bacterium | reverse complement strand
TGGTCCCCCGCCAGGATATCCCTCGACCGTCGCGACCTCGGCGTGTCCGGCTCCGGAGCCATGTACGCCGGAAATGCCTCGCGCTTCGGATTCTCCGGCCCCTCGGTCGTCAGGAAAGGGGTCGAGTTACAGTTCTGCAACCAGCCACTCGCCGGATTCAGCACCTGAGGCAAATCCTCAAGCTTATGCCGTCCCTGCCACTCCGTCTCAGCCACCGAACCGTCCATCGCCCCCGACCAGTCGAGCCTCGGATTTCGCCGTGGCAGGCCGTTGCCATGCACGTAGAAGATGTTGCCGACGCTGTCCGCGTAGATCGTATTCGACCCCGTCAGTGCGACACGCGCGAGGGCCGCCTGAAACTCCTGCAGATTCCTGGCCCGCGCCATGGCCCAGCGCTGCTCCATCGACCCACCTTCGGACTCCACTGCCCGCACCGCCAGCGCCACGTCCCCCCGCAGCCCGAGCACGGGCCCGTGGTGTGTCTTCCGGAAGCGCACATCGAAGCTCTGGACACCCGCTGGCGTTCGAATCCGCACAGCACTCGTCCACTGCTCCGCCGTCTTGTGCCCACCCGCATACCGATACGCCAGGGGCTGCGCCGGGTCATCAAATGCTTCCCGGTAGACATCCGACGTGAACGCGTAGTTATTCGTGTGGCTCCAGGCAAGATACCGGTTGTGCCCCGACCGAATGTACGGCGTCCCCAGAATCGCAAAGCCCGAGACTTCCAGACCTTCGTGGCTGCTCAGATGCGCTTCATACCGCTGCCCGCCACCAAAGAAACCCACGTGCGGATTGATCAGAAGCATCGGCTTGCCCGTGGTCGTCCGTCGCCCCGAAATCGCCCACATATTCGAGCCCTCCCCCAACTCCTGCGGCGGCACGTCGCCCGGCAGACGAAGTTCCGCAGTCAGCGAAGCGTCATCCGCCGGAAACTGCTTCAGGATGGGGAACGCCCGTTCCCGCTCCGCCCGCGTAATGCCCCGCCCCGCCGGACCACGATGCTCCGTCGCCAGAATAAACCACGGTTCGAAATGCGTCAGCAGACGAGGTTTCACATTTGGGTGCGTTTTCAGATAGTGGTTCAGACCCGCGGCAAACCCATCGCACAACGCCCGGAGCTTCGGGTCCGCATTGCGGTATTGCTCCTGCGCGTGCTCCACTGCCTGCCAGGCGCGGACTACCAGATCCCCCGCCAGACCCGCCGCGCCATCCACTTCCGCCGCCCTGCCCACAATCCGAATCAGATCCGCTTCCAGTTGCCAGAAGTTGTCCTCGGCCTGCGCGTACATCAGTCCGAAAGCCACATCCGCATCCGTCTTGCCATAGATGTGAGGCACGCCGTAGGTGTCTCGGTAGATCGTGACATCCCTCGGCAGCCCGGAAGCCGCCGGCAGGGCCGCCACACAGCCCAGAAGGACAACAATTGCACGCAGAATTCGCATCAAGACTACTATCGCCTGGCAGATACCCGTACAATCATCCAGAGGCCACCAGAATGACCACGAGGCTCACTCGACGACAACTCCCCGCCGCCGCAGGCATCGCCCTCAGCGCCGTCTCCGCCCTGGGAGCCACCGAAAAGCCGGCGATGCTGGGAGGCCCCAAAATCCGCACTGCCCCCTTCCCCGCGTGGCCCCGTTTCGATGCCACAGAGGAGACCGCCCTGCAGGACGTGCTCCGCAGCGGCAAGTGGGGTCGCAGCGGCGGACAGTACGTCAAGCGTTTCGAAGAAGCATACGCCAAACTGACCGGCGCGAAGGAAGTCCTCGCCGTCTGCAACGGAACCTCCGCGCTCACTGTCGCTCTACACGCGCTGGGCGTGGAGCCCGGCGACGAGGTCGTCGTCCCGCCTTACACTTTCATCGCTACCGTGAATGCGGTCCTGCGGCAGCATGCGCTCCCCGTCTTCGTCGATAGCGACCCTGAGACCTTCCAGCTCGACGCCCGTAAACTGGAAGCCGCCATCACACGTGACACAAAAGCCCTGGTGCCCGTGCACCTGGGTGGCAACGTCTGCGACATGGACGCCATCCTGGCCATCGCGAAGAAGCGCGGCGTGGTGGTGGTCGAAGATGCCTGCCAGTCTCACCTGGCCGAGTGGCGTGGCCGCAAAGTGGGCACACTCGGTGACGCCGGCTGCTTCAGCTTTCAGGCATCAAAGAACCTGAACTCGGGCGAAGGCGGTGCAGTGGCTTTCCAGAACGAGGACGTACGCGAGAGAGCCTACGCATTCCACAACAGCGGCTCAGGGACAAAGAGCCTCGGTTCCTTCATGTACGCGTCTGAAGGCTCAAATCTGCGACTCACCGAGTTTCAGGCAGCCCTGCTGCTGGCCCAGATGACTCGCCTCGAACAACAGGCGAAACTTCGTATGGAGAACGGCACGTACCTCGCGTCCCTGCTGCGTCAGATCCCCGGCCTCAGCCCGGCCGGCCAGTACGCTGGCTGCACCAACAACGCCTTCCACCTGTTCATGTTCCGGTATGACGCGGCCGCGTTCTCCGGCCTGCCCCGCGCCGGCTTCCTGAAAGCACTGGCGGCGGAGGGCATCCCGGCCTCTACCGGCTACACACCTCTCAACACGCAGGACTTTCTGAAGAACGCCCTCGCCTCCCGCGGCTACCTCCGCATCTTTGGCGAAAGACGCCTGAAACTCTGGGCCGACCAGAACCATTGCCCGGCCAACGACAGGCTCTGCACCGAAGCGGTCTGGTTCACGCAGAACCTGATGCTGAGCGAGCGGTCCGCTATGGACCAGATCGCAGATGCGATACGCAGGATACAGGCGTACTCTGGAGAATTGGCACGCGTATGAACGGGGATACTGGATCGATGATGAAACGACGGCATTTTTTGATGGGCGCGGCAACGGCGGCGCTGTCGCGTAACGCCTTCGGCGCGAATGAAGCGGCGAATCTGACGGTGATCGGCCTCGGTGGCCGCGGCGTCGACCATATCAACTTCCTGGCCCGCGTGCCGGGGGCGAATATTGCGGCAGTCTGTGACGTCAACCAGGCGGCTGCGGAGCGCGCCCAGGCGCTCGTCGAAAAGAACTCGGGCCGCAGGCCAAAAGCCTACGCCGACATGCGCCGCGTCTTTGAGGACAAAGACATCGACGCTGTCACCATGGCCACGCCGAACCACTGGCATGCGCTCGGCACCGTTTGGGCCTGCCAGGCCGGCAAGGACGTCTACGTCGAGAAACCCGCCTGCCACAACGTCTATGAAGGTGGCAAGATGGTGGAGGCTGCGCGCCGCTACAACCGCATGGTGCAGGTCGGTTCCCAGAGCCGCAGCATGGCATGGCGTAAACAGTCGATTGAACTGCTGAAGTCCGGCGTCATCGGCGAGATCTACACGGCAAAAGGCATGTGCTTCAAACGGCGCAAGTCCATCGGCAAAGCGCCCGTGGAACCAGTTCCCGCCGGCATTAACTGGGACCAGTTCCTCGGCCCGGCGCCGATGCGCCCGTTCACCATGAACCGCTTCAAGTACAACTGGCACTGGTTCTGGGATACCGGCAACGGTGACATCGGCAACCAGGGCGTACACGAACTCGATTTCGCCCGCTGGGCGCTTGGCCAGACCGCGCCCAAAGCAGTCGTCGCCACCGGCGGCAAGTTCGCCTATGATGACGACCAGGAAACGCCCAACACCCAGCTCGCCACGTTCGACTACGGCAAACAGCAGCTGATTTTCGACGTGCGCGGTCTGCCAACTCCGCCCGAGGAAAATGTCTTCATTGGTGACATCATCTATGGGACCGAAGGCTACATGGCGGTCGACTGGTCGGGCTTCCGCATCTACAAAGGCGAAGAGAAGCAGAAGACCCAGGAAGTGACCGTGGACGCGAAAGACGCTTACGACACGGCACCCCACTTCGACAACTTCGTGAAGGCCGTGAAGTCGCGGCGGCGCGAAGATCTGAATGCCGAAATCGCCGAGGGTGTGGCGTCTGCCAACCTCGCGCACCTCGCCAATATCAGCTACAGGGTGGGTCGGCGACTGCAGTTCGACGGCAAGACCTTCGGTGCCGACAAGGCAGCCAACGCCCTGCTCACGCGCGAATACCGCAAGCCCTACACACTCTGATCAGGTGGTCAGCTTCATCACCAGCAGGGTCATGTCGTCGTGTTGAGGAGCACCCGCTGCGAACAAGTCAGCTTGTTCGAACAGATGTTCTAAAATCCTGTGGACAGGCTGGAGGCGGACAATTTGTGCCGCTTCCAGCATCCGTTCCTCACCCCATTCTTCATCGTCCGGCGTCATGGCTTCACTAATGCCATCGGTGTAGCCAATAAACACGTCACTCGGCTGCAGCGTCACTGTCGCCTGCTCAAACGGCATATCCTTCAACAGCCCGACCACCGGTCCGGTCGCCTCCAGACGCAGTGCTTCGCGCTCCCGAAGAACCATCGGCGCGTTGTGCCCACCATTCACATAACTCAGCTCGCGCGTCCCCGGATCATAGATTGCAAAGAAGAACGTCGCGTAGCGGTTCGACGTGGACGCCTCGTACACCAGCCGGTTCAGCTTGCGCACCATCCGCGCCAGATCGTGCGAACTCCCGTCCGTCATACCCCGCAGCGAAGCACGCAGACTGGCCATCAGCAGCGCCGCGCCAATCCCCTTCCCGGAGACATCGCCAATGGCCAGCGCCAGGCGGCCATCTTCCAGCTCGAGCATGTCGTAGTAGTCGCCACCAACCTCCAGAGCGGGCCGGCAATGCCCGGCCAGGTCGATCCCCGGCAACGCCGGAATCTGCTGCGGAAATAGCCGTTCCTGCACCTCCCGCGCAATCTCAACCTCGCGCTGAATCCTCTGCCGCTTTGCCCCTTCCTGCGCCAGCGACTGCGCAAGATCGTTCACCTCCAGCCCCAGCCCGGTCTGTGCGCCAATCGACGCCAGTAACCGCAGATCGCTCGGTGAGTACGGCTCTTCAGAAAGCTTCGGCCCCAGCACCATCACGCCCATGAGCTTGTTGCGCCCGGTCAGAGGCAAAAGGACCTCCGCCCGGAGTTCATCCAGCGCTTTTCGCTCTTCATCAGTCGCTTCCACAAACCAGGCGTCCGGACGATCCCGATACAACAGCGCGGGCGTATTCGTGGTCGTCAGGCGGCGCACGGCGGACGACCCGGACGTCAGCGCCAGACCATCCCCCGCGGTGGGTCCACCCGCAATCTGTTCCACCCGGAATGCATCACCATGCCGGATCAGGATAGCCATACGTGGAATATGCAGCGTCTCGGCAACACGCCCCGAGACGGCAGTGAGCAGCGGCCCCGGCTCATTGATCACACGGATCTCATCCACCAGCGAACTCAGTACAATCTCTGCGTTATAGGCCTCGCGAAAATAACGCCGATCGATGTAGTCGCGCAGGCGATCAAAAGGCGACGTTTCACGTAGTAAATCCGAATCGCCGCGCCGATCAGCAGCGCCGGAATCGCAACGTACAGTCGCTTGTCGCCCTGGCGTTCAAAGACGGGAATGATGATGCGAAATGTTACGAAAAGCAGCACCGTGATCTGAATCAGCGTGACCGAACCACGCGCCAGCACGTACCGCGTCCCCATACGCAACAGGATGCTGATATCAAGCGCCCGCTGCACCACCACTACGTAAGCCAGCGTGAACGGGAAGAACAGCAGAATTACGGCGCTCGTGTAGCCCAGCCACTGCGTGCTCCCTGGGTTGATACCGAAGCGTGGCATCACACTCCAGATGAAAACCGTGCCGCCCAGACCGGCCACCGAGCCAACCAGAAGTATATTCAGCCGACGGCGCGAATCGGAGCTCTTCTCCGCCAGTAACTGATCCAGTAGCGCCGCGCAATAAATCACCACGCTGATCACCACGATGGGGTTCACCAGCGGCGTCACAAGATGGTCGATCTGCTGCGCCAGTTCGCGCGAGCCAGGCGTGTACCAAACCAGGTAATCCGTGAACAGACTACACAACATCACCACGGTCATTTGGCACAACACCAGCCACTTCAACCACGGCAAACGCCGATCAATGCGCCCTCGCTGCGGGAAGTTCAGCCCCAGCCACAACAGCGCCGCCGGAGCCATCAGTTGCACCACCAGATGCCAGCCCAGGCGCAGCATCAGCCACTCCGGCCACCAGTTGTACGTTGAGACCGAAATGAAGGATTCCGGGTAAGTCAGCATCACCAGAATCAGCCAGGCATTCAGATCTGTCGGACGCGCCAGCACCACCCAGTAAGCCAGCCCAAGGCAAAGCAGGGGGATCACGATCTGCAACAGCATAACGAAAGCGGTCTCCGCCAGCGAGGGCTGCTCCGCGTAGCCCTTCAGGGGAATCGCCAGACTGCGCTGCTCGCCGTTTGCCTTGCGGACTTCCAGCTTCATCGGCACACCCGGACGCGCGTACCAGCGGACCGCCTGCAACTGTGCCCGCCCCCCGAACGGCTGCCCCTCGATCACCTCCAGCGTGTCGCCCTTTTCCAGACCCGCCTCTTTTGCCGCGTCACTGACAGTGGTGATTACAGGCCGGTAGAAGTCCGTCTGAAACGGCTCCTGTACCTGCTGCCGCAGGTCAAAAAAGCCGGTGACGAGCGAAACGCCACCCACCATCTGGTAAGTCAGGCTGATCGCGATAAACGCAAACAGCAAAAGATAGAGAGGGCGCGGGACCGGATTTCGCACCACGCCATGATACCGAATCTTTGCCAGGGGCCTTGACAGATTTGATATTTCTATTATTATCGAATTATAGATATGGCGAAGAAACATCGTCCCGAACAGATCGCCCGGTTTGCCGATATGTTCTCGGCCATGGGAACCGAACCGCGCCTCCGCATCGTGCAATTGCTGCTGTCCTCGCATCCGCAGGGTATGGTCGCGGGTGACATCGGCGGCGAGCTGGATATCCCCGGCTCCACGCTCTCCCACCACCTGGACAAGCTGAAAAATGAAGGCCTGGTGAAGGTCCGGCGCGAAGGAACATACCTCTGGTATTCCGCCAACGCGGAGGGCCTGCAGGATCTGTTGAGTTTTCTTTACGACGAGTGCTGTACGCGCAACCGGGCGGTCGAACCCGCCACTTTTGTGCAGATCGGAAAATAGTATGTCGGAAATCAAAGAGATCGTAAAAGAGAAGTACGGAGCGGCCGCCCTGCGCGTCGTATCCGGCGGAGGAGCATCCTGCTGTGGCGGTGCGGCTTTTGAGGGTTCGTGCGACCCCATCACCTCAAACCTCTATGACGCCGCGCAGGAAGGCGAACTCCCGGACACCGCCGTGCTTGCCTCGCTCGGCTGCGGCAACCCGACTGCTCTCGCCGAACTGAAGCCCGGTGAAACAGTGCTCGACCTCGGCTCCGGCGGCGGTATCGACGTCCTGCTCTCGGCAAAACGTGTAGGCCCCACCGGCAAAGCGTACGGCCTCGATATGACCAGTGAAATGCTGACCCTTGCCGAGGAGAACAAACGCAAGAGCGGCCTGACCAACGTTGAGTTTCTGCGCGGCGAAATCGAGAATATCCCGCTGCCCGATAACGCTGTCGATGTCATCATCTCGAACTGCGTCATCAACCTCTCCGGCGACAAAGACAAGGTCCTCCGCGAGGCCTTCCGCGTCCTGAAGCCGGGCGGTCGTTTCGCCGTTTCAGATGTTGTCGTGCGCGGCGATGTTCCACCGGCCATTCGCAAAAGCATGGAGCTCTGGGTCGGCTGTGTAGCGGGTGCGCTCAGCGATTCCGACTACACCGCGAAGCTCACCAGCGCCGGTTTCCACGACGTCAGCATTGAACCCACCAGAGTATACGGCGTGGACGATGCACGCGCTTTCCTCACTGGGCAGGGGCTCGACACGGAAACACTTTCACAGGACATCGACGGCAAGTTCATCAGCGGCTTCATCCGAGCCACCAAGCCCGTTAATCGATAGAGCGAGGCAACGAACCCGCCGGAGTCGGACTAACCTTCTTCGTCTTCGTCACCGCCCAGTCGCCCGCGATCGCGTCCGGGAAAGTCTTCATCTGCGCTTCGATCTTCGCCATCATGTCGCGCACCACATCCGGATGCAGATCGGCGACGTCATAACTTTCATCAGGGTCCGTATCCAGGTCGTACAGTTCCGGATTCGGCAGCAGCAGATTGCGTAACCCGGTCGCCGGTGCAGCGCTGTAGGCCTTCCGGTTGTATCGCGAGACATGCAGCTTCCACTTGCCCCACCGCGAACACTGCAGGTGGACATCGTCGAAGTACAGCAGCGGCTCCCGCTCAATCTGCGCCACTTCTCCGGTCCACAACTTCCAAACATTCTTGCCATCCACCGGCTTGTTCGGCGACGTGGCGCCACACAGCGCAGCCACCGTCGGCGTCACATCCAGCATCGACGCGACTGCCGCCGACACCTTGCCCTTCGGAATCCGCCCCGGCATCGACACGATGAACGGCTCACGCACGCCGCCCTCCCACGTCTCGCCCTTGCGCCCTCGTAACTTACCCGAACTCCCCTGATACCAGGGGCCGTTGTCGCTCGAGAAAATCACCAGGGTATTTTTCGCCGCGCCCGTCTCCTGCAGCGCTTTCATTACCTCGCCCACACTCCAGTCGAGTTCCGCCAGAACATCGCCGTAAATCCCGCGCGGCGACTTACCCCGGAACTTATCCGAAGCCCCCAGCGGAATGTGCGGGAACGTATGCGGGAAGTAGAGGAAGAATGGCGAACCCTTCGACTCCCGGATGAACTTCGTCGCCTCTTCCGTGTAGAGGCGCGTCAGTGACGTCAGGTCCGCTTCCTGCGCGACCACCGTTGTATCGCGCATCAGCAACCGCGGTGTCATGTCGTTGCTGTAAGGAATCCCGAAGTAGTGATCAAACCCGCGCTTTGTCGGCAGATACTGCGGCGTCACACCCAGGTGCCACTTGCCAACACACTGCGTCTTGTACCCCTTCGTTTTCAGCAGATCCGCCAGCGTCTGCTCGTCCAGGTTGAGGCCTTCCTTGTCCTGAGGGAAAAACACGCGCGGAACACCTACCCGCGTCGGATACCGACCCGTAAGCAACGACGCACGCGATGGCGAACAAACCGGATTCGCCGAAGTCCAGTTCGTGAACCGCGTGCCTTCCGCAGCCAGCTTATCGATGTTCGGAGTGGAAAGCGTGGAACCGTAAACGTGGAGATCACCGAACCCAAGGTCATCGGCGTAAATGAGAACAACGTTGGGAGACCCCTCCGCCGCTGCGGCAACGGCCGGAGCGGCGGCAAGGGTCTGCAGGAAAGTACGGCGGTCCATTGTTTACCGAAGGTTCTTGTTGAAGCAAGCCAGCGTCCGGGTCCACGCCAGCTTCGCATTCGCTTCGTCGTAACGAGGAGTCGTGTCGTTGTGGAAGCCATGGTTGGCCCCTTCGTAGACATACCCTTCGTACTTCACGCCCGCCGCCTTCAGCGCCTCTTCATACGCGGGCCACGTTCCAGCCAGACGCGTATCGAGTGACCCGTGATGCACCAGCACGGCCGCCTTGATCTTCGGCACTTCCGCAGCCGGTGGCGGACCACCATAGAACGGCACCGCGGCATTCAGATCCGCGCCCATTTTCACGGCCAGAGTATTCGCAATCCCGCCGCCGAAACAGAAGCCGACCACACCGATCTTGCCCGTCGATTCCGGGTGCGCCTTCAGCCACTTCGCCGCCGCAATGAAGTCTTCCAGCATCTTCGTGCGATCCACTTTCTGGAACGCTGCGCCACCCTTTTCATCGTCGCCAGGATAGTAGCCAACTGACGTCAGACCATCCGGCGCGAACGCGATGTAATTCTCCAGCGCCACACGCCGGGCCACATCTTCGATGTAAGGATTCAGGCCGCGATTCTCATGCACCACCAGCACAACCGGCAGCTTCCCGGTCATCTTCGCCGGCCGCGCCAGATACCCGCGAATCGTGCCATTGCCCTGCGGCGAATCCACCGGCACATACTCCGTGCGGATACGGTTATCACCCTTCGGCACCTGCTCGGCCCACGCGTAATTGGGGCGCAGACTCTCCCAGATCGCAGTCGCCGACATCGACGCCGTCGCGAACTTCTTCGCGCCATCCAGAAACGCCCGGCGGTCAATGTCGCCGTGGACATACTTATCAAACAGGTTCAGTAATTCCTGCGGGTATTCCGATGCTTTTCTACGTTCCATTTGTGAGGACCTCGTTAGGGGCAGATTATCACTTACCGCGCCGCGCCTGCGGGGAAAAACTTCGGGGGCGTAGCGGTGTCGCCGAAATCGAAACCTGTTGCATACGCCAGCCGCAGAATCTTCTCCATCTTGGCGTAGTTGATCTTCTCCGCCGTATCGGTGATCTGGTGGTAGTCGGGATGGAACCCGGTGAACCACCAAATGGCCGGAATGTCGTGCATCAGCAGCGGGTACTGGTCGCTGCGGAAGAGCACATTCAGCACCGTATCGTCATCCCACTTGTAGTTCAGATGAATGCCCACCAGTTCATTCGCGCGCACCACCGCGTTCCGGTAATCCGGACTGTAGCGCGTGCCAATAATATTCACTTCGTTCGACGTGTCGGCGGCGATGTCGATCAGACCCTTCGTCTGATTGCTGTCCTTCTCATCGCGCCCGATCATGTCGAAATTGATCTGCGCGCGCGTCGTCGCCAGAGGCCGCAGAGGATGGTCGGCCCAGTAGTAAGCCCCCAGCAACCCGCGCTCCTCCGCCGCAAATACCACCAGCGCAATCGACCGCTTCGGCTTCACCGGATTCTTCGCAAACGCCCGCGCCAGCGACACCACGCCCACCGTCCCTGACCCGTTGTCATCCGCCCCGCGATAGATCTCGCCATCCACGCGAACACCATCGTGATCGTAATGCGCACTATACAAAATCGTCTCGGCCTTCAGGGTCGGATCACTGCCTTCAATCAGCCCCGCCACGTTGTACGAGATGCCGCGCTTGCGCTGCGCTGTCGCCACATGCAGTTCCACGTCGGCAGCTTTGAATGACGCTGCGGCGGGCTTCAGGGACGCGTCAATTGCCGTTTGCAACTCCGCCGCTTTGCGCCCGGTGAGAGTGAACAATTCATCCGACACCTTCGCCGTCAGCGTGAACACCGGAATCGACGTTTCCCCGTCAATGTTCTGAATCGGACGAGGCGTGCGCAGCGCCAGGCTGGCTGCGTTACCGCCATCCAGCGTGCCGCGCTCCCGACCCGCAATGTGGTTCGGATCCGGCACCACCAGCACCGCGACCGCGCCATGCCGCTGCGCGTTCACCATCTTGGCCCGGGCATTCGCATACCTCGTATTGCCCTTGCCATTGAACACCGAATTCGCGTCTTCTTCCTGCGGCTCATGATTGAAGATAACAACGATCTTGCCCTTCGCATCCAGCCCGGCATAGTCGTCGTACTTCAATTCCGGTGCCGTAATCCCGAAACCAGCGAATACCAGCTGCCCTTTGTAAATCCCGTCATTCGGATAGTTCCCGATCAGG
>CANIHR010000175.1 GCA_947467185.1 Bryobacterales bacterium | reverse complement strand
TGGTGGCGGCCATGAACTTATCCATCTCCGCCTGTGTGCCGACCGTCACGCGAACATGTGTCGGCCATGCCGGCCACACACGACCAATCATGATCTTCTTCGCCGCATAAGCCTTGGTTGTTTCCGCACCCGGCTTACCCGTTTCCATCATGAAGAAGTTCGCTTCGCTCGGCACGAACTTGATTTTCTTCTTCTCCAGAAAGTTGAAGGTCTTCTCTCGGATCTCTTTGTTGATCGCGCGCCGTTCCGCGACCAGACCCTTGGCTTTCATACTCGCCGTCGCACACGCCAGACCTGTGATCGGCAGCATGCCGCCACCGAAGGGCCGCAGTTTCGCCAGCAGGTCTGGCCTGCCCAGCGCGAAGCCCGCGCGAATGCCCGCCATGCCGTAAACCTTGGAGAACGTCCGCAGCACAATCACATCCTTGCCCGCTGCCACCAGATCGCTCGCCGGTTTCGCATTCTCTGAGAAGTGGATATACGCTTCATCCACGATCACCACCGCATCGCTCTTCTTGTTCTTCAGCAGGAACTCAATCTTCTCTCGCGAAGTCAGCGTGCCCGACGGGTTATTCGGATTGCACACGTAGTAAGCGCCCGCGTTCGGATCGGCCTTGAACATGGCTTCCACGTCATGCGAGTAATCCTTCGCGAGCGGCACTTTCACCGTCTTCGCGCCTATGAATGAAGCCGCGCCGCTTCCGTAGCCCGGGTCGCCCATCGTCCAGCTCCGCGTCGGCGACGTAAACGCGCACGAGGACCGGAACAGCGGATCGCTCGACCCCGCGTATGCCGCCACGCAATCCTGTTTCACGCCTTCCATCTCGGCGACTGTCTTGATGAACTCCTGCTGCTCGCCCGTCGGCGAATACCTGCCGCCCATGGGCGCAATCTTGGTAATCGCCTCGATGCCCTCTTTGCACGGCCCCAGCGGATTCTCGTTCGAACTGATCCGCACAATGCTCGGGTCCATCATGCCTCTGGCGCCACCAGCGCGACGCTCCGCCTCCTGGGCCTGAGCGAATTCAGTGAAGGGCAGCGCCGCCGCGCCTGCCGAAATGGCGGAGAAAATCTTTCCCACCTGACGCCGGGAAAAACCACGATTGATCAGGGACTCAGTCTGCTTTTCGAAGTTGGAAAACATAGCACTCCTTGAAAGGTCTTTCAGGATTGCTCAACTGGGAGGGAATCGGAGGAGGGCAGCAAGGCCATCCAGCGGGACGATTAGATGAAGTTTAGAGGCAACATCATGAACATGTCAAGCTTTGTAACCAAATAAAAAGCGGGATCCGAAGATCCCGCTTTATTGGAGTGAACGCGAAGTTCACGCCGTGTCGATCAGGTTTGACTCTGTCGTTGTTGTTTCTTTGTCCCCTTCGAATCGGGGTGTTCCTATCTTATCAAACCCTCTCAGCAATCGACTTAGCCTGCAGAAACAGCATCAGATAGTCCGGTCCACCCGCCTTCGAATCCGTCCCCGACATGTTAAATCCGCCAAACGGATGACACCCCACCATCGCCCCCGTACACTTGCGGTTAATGTACATATTCCCCACAAAAAACTCTTCCCGGGCCCGCGCCACATGCTCCGGGTCCTTCGAGTAAATCGCGCCCGTCAGCCCATACTGCGTGTCGTTCGCCATCTCCAGAGCATGTTCGAAATCGCGTGCCCGGGCCACCGCCAGCACCGGCCCAAAGATCTCCTCCTGGAAGATCCGGTCCTTCGCCTCGATATCCGCGATCACTGTCGGCTGAATAAAATGCCCGTCGCCCGCGATCGCCTCGCCACCAGTCAGCAAACGACCTTCCTGCTTACCCGTCTCGATGTACCCCAGAATTGTCTGCTTCGCCGCCGCCGAAATCACCGGACCCATGTAACGCTTCACGTCCGCCGGGTCGCCCACCGTCATCCGCTCCACCCGAGGCTGCAGCTTCTCCAGAAACGCATCGTAGACATCCGCATGCACAATCGCCCGCGAGCAGGCCGAGCACTTCTGTCCCGAATACCCAAAGGCCGAGAGAGCCACGCCCTCCACCGCCGCGTCCAGGTCGCAATCGGAATCCACAATGATGGCGTCTTTCCCGCCCATCTCCGCCACCACCCGCTTAATCCAGATCTGATCCGGCTGCGTCTTCGCCGCCAGCTCATTGATGTGCAAACCCACATCCCGGGACCCGGTAAAGCTGACAAACCGCGTCTTCGGATGCCCCACCAGAGCGTCGCCAATCAGCCCGCCACTGCCAGTCACGAAGCTAAACGTCTCCGCCGGGAAACCCGCCTCCAGCAGCACTTCCATGAACAATGCCGCCACCGTCGGAGTCTCGCTCGATGGCTTCACGACGACCGTATTTCCGGTCACCAGCGCCGCCACCGTCATCCCCGCCAGAATCGCCAGCGGGAAATTCCATGGCGGAATAATCACACCGACGCCCAGTGCCTGATACCGCAACTCCCCATGCTCACCCGGCAACTGCAGTACCGCATGCGCCCCGTCCAGCCGAGCCATATCCCGGGCATAGTAATCGCAGAAGTCAATTGCCTCGCCCGACTCCGCCTCGGCTTCCGCCCACGACTTGCCCGCCTCAAATACCAGCCAGGCATTGAACTCCATGCGCCGTGCCCGCAGAATCTCCGCCGCCCGAGCCGCCGCCGCAATCCGCACAATCGCCGGAGTCCGCCGCCACTTCGGGAATGCCTCATACGCCGCATCCACCGCGCGCGCCGCCAGCAACGGCGTCGCCTTATGGTGAATCCCCAACACCTCTTCGGTCCGCGCCGGATTCGTGCTCGCAAACGTCGAGCCCGTCTCCACGCACTTCCCCCCGATCACCAGCTTCCATTCGCGCCCCATCTTCGAACGCACCAAAGCCAGCGCTTCTTCCATTGCCGCCCGGTTTTCCGGCAGCGTGAAATCCGCGTAAGCCTCGTTTCGGAAGCCGATCAGGTGAGGTTGTTGATTGTCCGCCATTTGCCGTCCTTCGTTTCCACCTGCGCGAAGCTCACCACCGGGTCATGGCCAAAGCTCAGCCACCAGCCCTCCCGTGCCGCCTGCGTCAGAATTCGAGCCTTGTTGTCGATGGCCTCGAGAGGGAATAAATCGAAGCCGGAAACCCACGTCGGCGTCACGCTGGATGCAAACTGCACCAGATCAGCCAGATGGCACCACGTCTTCCCGCCACTTCGGACCGTCACCGTCATCATGTGCCGGTTGTGCCCCGGAACCACCTCCAGCCGTAGCCCAGGTAGCACTTCCGCATCGCCATCCAGCAGATGCATCTGCCCCGTCTCCAGCAGAGGATCGTAATTGACCGGACGATAACTGATCCCGTCTCTTGGATGCTGCTCGCGCCCGTGCTCCAGTTCGCCCCGCTGCGCCAGATACCGCGCATTCGGCATTGAAGCCACCACACGCCAGCCCTCGTCCACAGTATTCCCGCCCACATGATCCCAGTGCAGGTGCGTATTAATCACCGTGTCGATGGTCTCCGGCTCAAACCCGTGCGCCGACACGACCTCGCGGATCAGCGGCGGATTCGGCAACGACATCCGCTCTTTCGCCCGCTCGTCATGCCGCACGCCCAGTCCCGTTTCGATCAGCACCCGGTGGTCGCCATTCTCCACCACAAAGCAGTTGAAACCGACTTCGATCCGGTTCAGTTCGTCCGTCTTCTGGAACTTCCCCCAAAGCGTCTTCGGGACGACGCCAAAAAAATTGCCGCCGTCCCACCAAAACGCTCCGGCCCGGACCATGCTGATCCGGTACTCACCAATTTCAATTGCGGTTACTGGTTGACTCAAACGGATTCGGTCCCGAACAACTAACCCTGAACCAGCTTCCGGCCGCGTTCGAACAAATCGGCTGCGTCGTCGGCGATCTTCTTGCCGCGATCATACAGGTCCTTGCCCTTGTCCATCAGCTCTTTGCCCCGTTCTTCCATGGCTTCACGGCTGTCCAGCGCCGTCCGGCCAATCTGGCGACGAGTCACTTTACCCGATTGAGGGGCATACAAAATTCCAACCGCTGCGCCTGCTGCCAGGCCAGCGAGGAACCATGCGAGGTTGCTTCCTTTGTCTTCCATAATTCCATCTTACGCCTGATTGCGAATGGGTATATGGTGAAGGTATGGATACCTCTGAATTCGCAACCGCTGAATTAGGCTTTGACGAAAAACTGAGGACCGTCTTCCAGTCCTCCAATCACGACGCCGAATACGAATCGCAAATGATCCACGGCGTTCTCCAGTCCGCGGGCATCGACTCCCTCATCGTCGGCGACCCCGTTCTTCCTACCGAATTCCAGGTCCGCGTCCCCGACCACCAATTCGAAATTGCCCAGAGCATCATCGAATCGGCAAAGCTGTCAGCCGAAGACGAGTAAACTTACGCCAACAATTCGCGAATCACCCGGCCATGCACATCCGTCAGCCGCCGGTCGATGCCATTATTCCGGTACGTCAGCCGCGTATGGTCAATGCCCAGCAGATGCAGCAGCGTGGCATGCACCTCGTAGCAGTACACCGGATTCTCAACGGCCTTGTAGCTCCACTCGTCCGTCGTGCCATAACTGGTGCCACCCTTCACGCCGCCCCCGGCCAGCCATGACGTGAACCCAAACGGATTATGGTCCCGTCCTTTGCTCCCCTGGCTGCACGGCATCCTTCCGAACTCCGTCGTCCAGTAGACGATCGTGTCCTCCAGCAGCCCTCGCGACTTCAGATCCTTAATCAGAGCCGCCGCCGGTTTATCCAGCCCGGTCCCCAGTTCCCCGTGGTCCTTTTCCAGGTTCTCGTGGCTGTCCCAGTTCCGGCGCGGGAACCCGTTATCCGCCCCGCTCCAGACCTGCACAAACCGAACCCCGCGCTCCAGCAGTCGCCGCGCCGTCAAACACCGCCGGCCCATGTCCTCGGTCAGCGGATTATCCAGCCCGTACAGCTTCTTCGTCGCTTCTGACTCCCCCGAAATATCCAGCACCTCCGGAGCACTCAACTGCAGCCGTGCCGCCATCTCATACGAAGCAATCCGAGCCTCCAGCCGCGAGTCCCCCTCATGCGTCGCCAGATGCTCCCGGTTCATCGCCTCCAGCGCCCGCAGACTGTCCTTCTCGCTCTCTTTGGTTATGAATTTCGCCTTCTCCGGCGGAAACAAATCATAGATCGGATTCGGCGTCCCCGCCCGAATCATCGTCGCCTGATGCGCCGCCGGCAGGAACCCGGCTGACCAGTTGCCCGGCCCGTTTGGTGGATACCCGCGCGGATCCGGCAACACCACCAGCGTCGGCAGATTCTCATTCGCGCTGCCCAGCGCATACGAAATCCACGCCCCCATACTCGGGAACCCCGGCAACACAAACCCCGTGTTCTGCATGAACGTCGCGGGGCCGTGTACATTCGATTTCGCCAGCATCGAATGCACAAACGCCATGTCATCCACGCACGACCCCAAATGCGGCAGCAGCTTGCTCACATGCTTGCCCGATTGCCCAAACTGCTGCCAGCCCCACGGTGCATTCATCACCACGCCGGGCTTGCTCTGGAACAGCTCCACTTTCTCGCCCGGGTCCCATGGCTCCCCGGCTTTCTTATCCAGCAGCGGCTTGTAATCAAACAAATCGCACTGGCTCGCCGCGCCTGACATGAACAGTTGAACCACGCGCTTCGCCTTCGGCGCATGATGCAGCTTGCCCGTCTCCTGCGCCATCAGATGCGACAGCGCAATGCCGCCCAGCCCGCCCGAACTCCAAAGAAATTGCCGCCGGTTCATCGCTCGTCCTCAGTCCACAAACACGAATTCATTGCTGTTGAACAACAACCGGCACGTATTCGCCATGCCATTCTTGGCCGCAAACGCCGTCAGCCGCGAAACCTCGTCCGCCGTCGCCACCCGCCCAAATGCCAGCCGGTACGCCTCCCGAATTTGGGCCTCCGGCGTCCCCGTCAGCCGCTCCGCGAAATGCTCCGCCATCCGAATCACAAACGGATTATTCAGCAGCGCCAAAGCCTGAATCGCCGTCAGCGTATTGTTCCGCTTCGGCGTCAAAGCCGAGGGATCGGGGCAATCCAGCCGATCCATAAACGGGTCCGGCACGCTCCGCACAATAAACCGGTAGATGCTCCGCCGGTAAGCCTCCGGACTATCCGGATCAAACTTCGTGTAATCGTAAATCGGCGAATGGTCGTCCTTGAACCAGAACTGCCGCGCCGCCGGTCCGCCCATTGTCAGATCCAGTTTCCCCGCCACCTGCAGCATCGAATCCCGCAGCGACTCCGCATCCAGCTTCCCGCGATTCATCCGCCACAGATACCGATTCTCCGCATCCACACTCGCGCCATCCGCCCGGTTCACCGACGTCTGCTGGTACGTCTCACTCATAACAATCAGCTTCTGCAGCTTCTTCACTGACCCGCCCGCTTCATCGCGGAACCATACAGCCAGCCAGTCCAGCATCTCCGGGTGTGTCGGCTCCGACCCCATCCGTCCGAAATCGCTGGGGCTATCCACAATCCCCGCCCCAAAGTGGTAATGCCAAACCCGGTTCACAATCGATCGCCACGTCAGCGCGTTATCTTTCGCGGTGATCCAGTGGGCCAAGGCTACCCGCCGCGCGCCTTCATCCGTCGCATCCGCCACCGGGAACCGAACTCCGATCGCCCCCGGCATCGCCTCCTGCATCGGTGACGTCACATTCCCCCGATTCAGTACATTCACGATCCGAGGCTCCAGAGCCGGACGAAACGTCCCTGCCCGATTAAAGAAACTCGCCGCCGCATACACATACTCCGGCTTCGGCAACGCTGCCATCTCCGTATCCAGAGCCTTCGCCTCGGCATTCAGCCGGTCAATCTCCGCATACTTCGCCGCGCCCACAATCGCATCAATCAGCTTCTTGCGGATCTCCGTCTCCGCCGCCGCCTGAGCCAGCAGCCGCTTCTTCTCCGCCGCTTCTTTCTCGTTCTTCGGCTCCCCGATATGCGTCGACAGCATCTTCGCATCCGTAATCCGGAACGTCAGCCGCTCAATCTCGGGCGACGTCGCATCTTCCACCGAATCCAGCAGCGGCTGCAGTTTCAGCATCACCGCCCGCTTCTTCGCCAGCAGAGCCCCGCGGGCCGCGGCTACCTTCGCGTCCCGATCCACCGGACGATCCGCCCGATCCACGCCTGCAAAAACCGCCTGCACCGAGTAATAATCTTCCTGCTTAATCGGATCGAACTTATGGTTGTGGCACCGCGCGCAATGCACCGTCTGGCTGACAAACGTGGACATTGTCTGCGCCACCATGTCATCCCGGTCCAGCAGCCGCGTAATGTTCTTATCCGTGGTGCCTTCCCGCAACTCCTGTTGCCCCACAAAATCCCACGGCCCCGCCGCAATAAACCCCGTCGCGATCACGCCATCGGGATCATCCGGAAACAGCACGTCCCCCGCTAACTGCTCTTCCACAAATCGCGCATACGGCTTGTCCTGATTAAACGCCCGGACCACATAATCCCGATACGGCCATGCATTCGCCCGGGGTTTGTCCTTGTCATACCCATGCGAATCCCCGTAATGCACCACATCCAGCCAGTGCCGCGCCCACCGTTCCCCATATCGGGGGGACGCCAGCAACCGGTCCACCAGCTTCTCGTAAGCATTTAGCGACGCATCGGCCAGAAACGCGTCCATCTCCGCCGGAGTTGGTGGCAAACCAGTCAGGTCATACGTCGCGCGCCGGATCAGCGTCCGCTTATCCGCCTGACGCGACGGCGTCAGCTTCTTCTCCGTCAGTTTCGCCCGAACAAACGCATCAATCCCGCTCATCGATGGCTTCGCCAACGGTTTCGATGACCACCATGCCACCTTAGCCGCCGGAGCCACCCCCGCGCCAGTATCGTTCTTCGCCCCCTGCTCGATCCACAGGCGCACATTCGTCACCTGTTCCTCGCTCAGTTTCGGACTCCCCTTCGGCATCCGCGGACTCTCGCCCGATATCACCTTGAAGAGCCGACTATCCTCCGGCTTCCCCGCCGCCACCGCGTCCATCACATGGTCGTAGCCCTCCATCGAGAGCCCGCCATTCCGTTCATCATCGCTGTGGCACGACAAACACCGCGCATCCAGCATCGGCCGGATCTGGCGCACATAACTCACCGGGTCGGCAGCGAACGCCACCAGCGGGAGGCAACCAACAATCACAGCGCGGACGAATACGGACATGGTTCTCAGCATATCTAAACCGCTTACGTTACAATCACCTCGAAATGAATCGCCGCGAATTCTTAGCCTCCGCCGCCGCCGCTGCCGCGACCGCCGCTGCCGCCCCTGCCACCCCGCCCAACGTCCTCTTCCTCTCCGTTGACGACATGAACGACTGGGTCGGCTGCCTCAAAGGCTACCCCGGCGTCTCCACCCCCAACATCGACCGCCTCGCCAAACGCGGCGTCCTCTTCTCCGATACCCACTGCGCCGCGCCCCTTTGCAACCCCTCCCGCACGGCTCTCTTTACCGGCCTCCGCCCCTCCACCACCGGCGTCTACAACAACGACCAGTACTGGCGCCCCACCCTCCCCGGCGTCGACACTATCCCCGCTTACTTCAAACGCAACGGCTACCACGTCGCAGGTGCCGGCAAAATCCTCCACCACGTCGCCGGCTTCAATCCCCCCGACCAGTGGGATGAATTCCAGCTCCAGAAGTTCGACGACCCCTGGTACCGCCGCGCCGACTGGTATCCCTGGAATCAGCGCATCCCGGCCCCCAAAGGCCACCCCTTCAACGGCCTCAAGAACTTCCCTGGCGAATTCGAATGGGGCGTCCTCGAGCAACCCGAAGACCAGTACGGTGACCAGAAAGCCGTCCAGTTCGCCGAAGCCTTCCTCCAGCGCAAACACGAGAAGCCCTTCTTCCTCGCCACCGGCCTCTGGCACCCCCACATCCCGATGTACTCCCCCCAGCGCTTCTGGGACCTCTACGCAGGCGACAAGACCCGCCTCCCCGAAGTTCGTCCGGATGACCTCGACGACGTCCCACCCATTGGTAAAGAATTCGCCGCCTTCCGACGCGAAGAAATCGAGCGCATCCAGAAGGAAGGGAAGTGGAAGGAGTTCGTCCAGGCCTACCTCGCCGCCATCTCCTTCGCCGACGCCCTGATCGGTCGTGTTCTCGATGCTCTCGACGCCAGTCCCTACGCAAAGAACACCATCATCGTGTTCTGGTCCGACAACGGCTGGCACCTGGGCGAAAAGCAGCACGTCCACAAATCCACCCTCTGGCAGCGCTCCACCCATGTGCCCATGATCATCGCCGGTCCCGGCATGAAGGCACCTGGCACCACCCGCACCAGCCCCGTCAACCTTCTCGATCTCTACCCCACGCTCGTCGAACTCTGCGGCCTCCCGAAGAACGCGAAAAACGAGGGCACCAGCCTCGTTCCGCTCCTCCGTGACCCCAAAGTCCGCCGCGAAGCCACCCTCTCCACCTACCTTCAGGGCAACCATGCCGTCATCAGCGAAAAGTGGCGCTATATCCGCTATAACGACGGCAAAGAGGAACTCTACGACCGCCACAAGGATGTAAACGAGTTCACCAATCTCGCCGCCAATCCCAAACTCACCGCCGTCAAAGAGAACCTGGCCCGCTATATGCCAAAGACCAGCGCGCCCCCTGTCCCCGAAGTCACCGCCTACGATTTCGACTTCGCCACCTACACCTACAAACTCAAGGGGCCGAAGAAATAATGCTCTCCCGCCGCGCCTTCCTCGGGACCACCGCCGCAGCAGCTCTGGCCAAAGCCCAAACCCGCCCCGCCAAACCCAACGTCGTCTTCATCCTGGCCGATGACCTCGGTTACGGCGACCTCGGCTGCTACGGTCAAACCCGCATCGCCACGCCCAACATCGACCGCCTCGCCGCCGACGGCATCCGCTTCACCCAGGCCTACGCCGGCAGCACCGTCTGCGCCCCCTCCCGCTGCTGCCTCATGACCGGCAAACACACCGGCCACGCCAGCGTCCGCGGCAACAAAAAGCCCGAACTCGGCCTCGGCAAAAACGAAGCCACCCTCCCCGCGCTCCTCAAATCACGCGGCTACAAAACCGCCCTCTTCGGCAAATGGGGCCTCGGCGGCTTCGACGTCGATTCCCACCCCAATGACAAAGGCTTCGACCAGTTCTTCGGCTACCTCAATCAGCAGCACGCCCACAATTCCTACCCCGAACACCTCTGGGAAAACAAAAGCGAATTCTTTCTCCCCGAAAACTGGTTCGACCGCCAGAAGACCTTCTCCAACGACCTCTTCACCGACCGAGCCCTGAAGTTCATCGCCGCCGAAAGAGCCAACCCCTTCTTCCTCTACCTCACCTACACCATCCCCCACGCAGATAACGAACGGGGCACCTACACAAAGAACGGCATGGACGCCCCCGACCAGGGCAAATACGCCAAAGAACCGTGGCCCGACGTCGAAAAGAACTTCGCCGCCGCCATCACCCGCATGGACGACCAGATCGGCAAACTCCTCGCCGCTCTCGACGCAAACGGCCTCCGCGAAAACACCCTCGTTATCTTCACCAGCGACAACGGCCCCCACAAAGAGGGCAACCACGACCCCAACTACTTCCACTCCTCCGGAGCCGTCCGCGGCATCAAGCGCGACCTCTACGAAGGTGGCATCCGCGTCCCCGCCATGGCCTCCTGGAAAGGCCGCATCCAGCCCGGCCAGACCAGCGACCACGCCTGGGCTTTCTGGGACGTCCTCCCCACCCTTACCGAACTAACGGGAGCAGCCACTCCTCCCAAACTCGACGGCCTGTCGTTCCTGCCCACCCTCACGGGAGGCAAACAACGCCCCCACGACTACCTCTACTGGGAATTCCATGAAGGAGGCTTTCAGCAGGCTGTCCGCCAGGGCGAATGGAAACTCGTCCGCCAGCTCCCCAAGCGGGAAATCGAACTCTTCGACCTCAAAACCGACCTCACCGAGTCCCGCAACGTCGCCGCCCAACACCCCGACGTCGTCGCGAAGCTCACCCCTCTCTTCACCTCCTCCCGCAATGACAACCCGCAATTCCCCACCAAATAGAAAAAGCCCCTGCGCCCGTCAGGGCCAGGGGCTTCTCAAAACAACCGACTAATAACTAAGGCTTGCGGCGGAACCGTGCGCGATACCCCAGTCCAAGAACACCCAGGCCAATCATGCTCCACGTACCTGGTTCCGGCGCACCGGCAAGTTCCCCACTGACGCTGCCAATGCCGACGTAGTCCGACATCCCGTTAAAGCCCCAGTAATAGTTGCTTGACGCGTAAATCTGGTAATTACCCGGGCCCAGCACAACGTTCAGCGCCGAGGTCTGGCAAAATCCGTTACAGCCCCCGTCAGAGACCGACGAAACGATACTGTTGTCGCCCAGATTCAACAGCCCCAGCTCAACCGTAGGCGCCGGTGCATATGAAAAAGCCGGTACAAAAAACGCGGTCACTGACGTGATCAGATAGCTGTCTGTGAGGGTAAAGCT
>CANIHR010000174.1 GCA_947467185.1 Bryobacterales bacterium | reverse complement strand
CCACGACTTCGGCATTCTCGCGGCCTCCATGATCGGGACTACTCTCGGCTGGTCGCCCCTGCTTCTGGGCGCCAACCTCCCGGCTGATGAAATCGCCCGGGCTGCCAGAGCCACCAACCCTGTTGCCGTCGTTATCGGCAACAGCGGTCGCAAACTGACGGCTGCGGCCGTGTGTGAACTGGCGGAACTGTTGCCCCCCCAAATCTCCCTGTGGCTGGGTGGTCCTTTACCCGATCAATCGAAATCCGTTATCCCTGCATCTGTCGTATTGACAGCTGATATGGAAACTTTCGAACACCTCTGCGCGGAGGCCCTGCGATGAAGATGACACTGAAGCTGCTGGCTGCGGTCATCTGCCTCTTCATGCTGACGGTCACGATTCTCACCAGCATGGCCGAGAGCCTGTGGGCTGCCTGGCCAGTCTACGCGGCGAACCCGTGGGCCATGGCGACTTTCTGGGACGCCTACTCCGGCTTCACCCTGTTCTGGGTCTGGATCGCTTTCCGCGAGCGTTCCTGGCCGATGCGGATCCTTTGGCTAATCCTGGTGTACTTGCTTGGGAATATCGCCACCGCCGCTTACCTGTTCATCGCGCTGAATCAGCTTCGCCCCGAACAGCCCGCTTCTGACGTTCTCCATCGGCGACCTGCATGATCGCTCCCATACGGAAGGCTCTCGACGCCACCCTGGCGCTGCTCCGCCAGGGCATCACTCCCGAGAAGATCGCCCAGGCTGTGGCCCTTGCCTCTGTCCTCGCGGTCTTCCCCGTCATCGGCTCCACCACGCTGCTGTGCGCAGGCGCTGCCACCTGGCTGCGCCTGAACCTGCCTCTGATGCAGTTGGTGAACTACGTGCTGTATCCACTGCAATTGGCTTTACTAATCCCATTCATGAGCGTCGGCACGCGGTTCTTTAGCCTGCCGGCGCTACCCCCACTCACCCAGCTTCTGAAACTTGTCGCATCCGACCCGTGGGGGGCGATTGGGATCTTCTGGCCCGCCACCCTGAGCGGGATCGGCGCCTGGCTGCTGGTCAGCCCCGTCGTTGCCGTTGCGATCTACGCAATTCTGCTCTTTCCCCTGCGCCGCCTGAAGCTGACACCCGCCACGGAGGGATCCACCTCATGACTATCCCCGCACTCCTCCTCTGGGGCACCGCCGGCACGGCAGCGTTGATGTTTATCCTCTGGCTAATCCACTTCCCGATGCGCAACGCCGCCATCGTTGATTTCGGCTGGGCCGCGGGCCTTGCGCTACTCGGCGGTTTCTATGCCATTTTCGCCGGAGGGCTACCCCTTCGTGCCGCACTGATCGGAGGCATGTCCGTCGTATGGGGTCTGCGGCTCGCCTTCCACCTGCTGTTCGATCGCATCGTCGGGCACCCCGAAGAGGGGCGCTATCAGGAACTCCGGCGCGAATGGAAGACGAACCTCGGCGCCAAATTTCTTGCCTTCTATCTTTTTCAGGGACTCCTTGACGTGGCGCTCTCGGCTCCGTTTCTTTTGGCGGCGCGGAACCCCGCCCCCGAACTCTCCTCCGTAGAAATCGCAGCGGCTGTTTTGTGGCTCGCCGCCGTCTTTGGTGAAACTCTGGCTGACCGCCAACTGGCGGCCTTCAAAGCCCGCCCCGGCACTAAAGGCAGGACCTGTCAGGATGGCCTTTGGCGCTACTCCCGCCATCCGAATTACTTCTTTGAGTGGCTGATTTGGGTTGCCTTCGCGCTGTTCGCCGTAACCTCACCATATGGTTACATCGGTCTGATCTCACCCGTGCTGATCCTGTACTTCCTGATGCGCGTCACCGGCATCCCGGCAACGGAAGCCCAGGCTCTTCGCAGCCGCGGCGACCAATACCGCGAATACCAGCGCACCACCAGCGCCTTTATCCCCTGGTTCCCAAAAGCTTAAGGTCTCCAACGCATGAACTGGTACGAACCCATTCTCGAACGCGATATTGTGCCGGACACGATCATCCGCCGCGCCGTTCGCCATCTGCTCGATGCCCGCCTCAAACAGGAATACCAGGGCGGCCCCTCGCAGGTTCAGAAGCGCCAGTCCGACTTCGTTGCGCAACTCAAACAAAGCCCGATTGCGCTCCATACTGCAGATGCCAATCGGCAACATTACGAGGTTCCGGCGCAGTTTTTCAAGCTTGTCCTCGGCCCGCATCTGAAGTACAGCTCCTGTTACTTCCCGAAGGGCGACGAGACCCTCGGCGAGGCCGAAAAAGCAATGCTGGACCTGTCTGCTTCCCGCGCTCGTCTTGAGGACGGCCAGAAGGTTCTCGAACTGGGCTGCGGGTGGGGTTCCCTGTCGCTCTACATGGCGGAGAGGTACCCCAACTCCACCATCACCGGTGTCTCGAACTCGGCTTCACAACGCGAATACATCATGGATCAGGCCCGTCAGCGCGGTCTCGGCAATCTGCACATCGTGACTGCCGACATGAATGACTTCTCGCCCGGTCTGACCGATCATTTTGACCGCGTCGTCTCCATTGAGATGTTCGAACACATGCGCAACTACCAGGAACTCCTGCGGCGCATTTCCACGTGGCTCAAGGCCGATGGTCTGCTCTTCGTCCACATCTTTGTCCACAACGAAGTTTCGTACCCCTTTGAGGTTCAGGGCTCCGGCGACTGGATGGCCGAGCACTTCTTCACGGGCGGCATCATGCCCGCCTCCAACCTGCTACCCGTCTTTCAGGAAGATATGTGGACCGTCAGCCAGTGGAACATGAATGGTACCCACTACCAGCAGACCAGCGAGGACTGGCTGATCCGGACTGATGCAAACCGGGAGGAGATTCTTCGCCTGTTTGCGCAGGTTTATGGCGAGGCAGACGCTCTCCGCTGGCTGGTTCGCTGGCGTGTGTTCTTCATCGCCTGTGCGGAACTATTCGGATACCACGAAGGCACGGAGTGGTTCGTCTCGCACTACCTCTTCGAAAAAGCTCGCCGTAGCTGAAATCCCGAGCGCCACGTCTATCGGGCATGAGACGAATTTCCTGGCTCCCGCTCATTCTTGCCGTCACGGCTTTTAGCCAGACTCCGCGCAGTCTCGCTCGCGATATGCTCGCCGCCCATAACGCAGTCCGGGCGCAAATTGGCATCCCACCACTCACCTGGTCCAGCGTTCTGGCGGCACACGCACAAACCTGGGCCGATACTCTGATCGCCCGCCACGACTTTTCCCACACGCCGCACTCACCCTACGGGCAAAACCTCTACGAGATAACCGGTGGAACTGCCTCGCCGAATGATGTCGTTTCTTCCTGGGCCGACGAAGCTCGCGACTACAACTACGAGACCAACAAATGTCGGGGAATGTGCGGCCACTTTACCCAACTCGTCTGGCTGGATACGAAACAGGTTGGCTGTGCCGTCGCCCGCAGTTCATCGCGAAACAATGTAACCGAAATCTGGGTTTGTGACTATGACCCGCCGGGTAACTGGGTCGGGAAAAGGCCCTGGTAGGCCCCTCCCGACCGAATGCGGTCACCTGACCACCGGGGGACCGTTTAGTCCCGGCCGCGTCCCCGCCCCCGGCCTTCGTTCCGGTTGTAGTCGCGTTCGCGCTTGTTGCGGTCCCACTGGTGGTCATGCCCGACCTGACGGTCACCGCCTTGCCAGTACCCGCCGAAATACTGGCCTTCCGAATAGCGCGGATTCTGCCAGTTCGCGCCCTGGTACGGAGGACGTGTCCAGTAACCGTTGTGCCAGCTGTAGCGGTTACCCGCCGGGTACCAATACCCATCCACCCACGCATAGCCCACTCCCGGACTCCGCGGCTGCATCCGAACCACCCGAGGTCTCGGTGGCGGCCCAATCCGAATCCCGATCGAAAACTGCCCGAACAAACTCGAGGCCCCCACAAACAACATCGCGGCCATCAGTGTCTTTTTCATTGCGCTTCACCAATCCTTCAGGCAGGACAAGTGCACGCCGGGCACCACCGACTTACAGGTAACTCAGCCAGACCTTCCCCCCACCTCTTGCTTTCACTCCGGCAAACCACCGGCACGCCGGGTACAGCATCGCGACCATCAGAATCCAGACCACGTAGATCGCCCATAGGGGCGAATTCGATGGCAGCTTCTGGTTCCCAAACGCCGTCCCCATTTCGAAGAGCGTGTGTGCATCACCAAAGCGGTACAGGGCTACCGCAACACCTGCCAGATGCGCCAGGTTGATGTGCAGCAGGTAGTAGAACATCGGTACACGCCCGAATAACACAATGGGCCGGGTAAACGCGGGCAGAGTCCGGGTCCCCTCACGACGCCACCACTCCACCAAGCCAATGATCGTGATCGAGGGCCCGAGCGTCATCAACAGATACAGCAGCGAAGGCGGGTACTTCTCGCAATTCAGAAACGCCATCACCGTGTAGATCGCGTTCTTCTGCACCACCCAGGCGTGCGGGTCGCCGTACAAATTGGAAAACCGCAGAATCACAAAGCCGGCAATCATCGCCGGACCGATCCTCAGCGCCTTTCTAATTCCGTCTGCGCCGAACGCATATCCCAGCGCCATCACGCCAATCCACGGAATCAATGGATAGGCAATCCAGAGCGTGGTGCTGCCAACGTTGATCGCTCCCGGAGCATGGAGCACCGTCCACAGGAATCCGGCCGGACCAAAGGCTTCTGCCTTCACACCATCCAGCGCATTGTGTCCGACCACCACAGTGAGACCGACCGCGACCAGTGCCCACTTTGGCAATCGGATCAACCCGGCCAGCGCCACCATCGACCACCCTAAAGCCCAGATCGTCAGGCCCTCAAAGTAGGTGAAGTTCCAGGTGAAGTACCAGCCGAACCGCACCACACTTAACTCCAGGAACACCAGCCACAAGCCACGGCTCAACAGGAAGCGGGAAACCTCGGCAGGAGTCCGCTTCAGGCTCGAATAGTATGCGGCCACCCCGGCGAGAAAGTAAAAAGTTGGTGCACAGTAATGCGTCACAATCCGGGTGAAGAACAAAGCCGGCCAGGTTGTCGCCAGATCCACCGGATCCCCCAGCGGCATCATGTTATCGCGCACATGATCGAGCGCCATTACTACCATCACCAGACCCCGCAATAAATCAATCGCTTCTACTCGGACAAAGGGCCGGGAGGAACTCATAGGCACCCCAGTATAAGGCACTGGCCCGAAACCTGCACTGATCCGGCCCGTGCTCTGGTTTAAGCTTCTGAAACGCGCCTGGTCGGGCTGGACCAACAACCGGGCCTCCGCGCTTAGCGCCTCCCTCGCGTTCTATTCGCTCCTGTCGCTCGTCCCTCTTATCTCCCTCGCTGTGTCGCTTGTCGCCTGGTTCATCGGCTCAAAATCTGCCCACCAGATCCTCACCTTCCGTGCCCGTGAGATGTTCGGGAACTCAGTGGCCCTCACTCTCAGCAAGACCCTGCAGGCAACGGGCCCGCCTCGAACCTCCCTGCTGACCTCACTGTTCGGGGTAGGTGTCCTTCTCGTCGGTGGCGCCGGCGTCGCCGGAGAACTTCGCTCCTCGCTGAACCTGATTTGGGGCGTCCCCACGATTTCCGTCAGTTGGTTCGAGTTCCTCCGTAACCGCAGTCGCGAACTCCTTCTCGTCGTGGTGCTCTTGTTCGCGGTCCTGGGCGTCTCGATTCTGGGCCTGCTGATCTCTGCCGCCGGGCGCGTAGTAACTGAGGTCATTCCGGCACCGGCTTTTGTCATCCTCGCGGGCAACTTTCTGTTTTCCCTTGTGGTGCTGTTCCTCCTCTTTTTGTTGATCCACCGCTATGTCCCGGAGGCGAGCATCCTGTGGCGCCATGCTCTGGCCGGAGCACTCTGCACCACCGCCCTCTTTGCGTTAGGGAAGGAGTTGCTTGCCACTTATATCCGTGGGTTTATGGTTGGCGCCGTCTTCGGCGCAGGACAATCCGTCATTGCCCTCCTCGTGTGGGCCTGGTTCTCGGCCTCTGTCCTTTACTTCGGAGCGGAATATGCTCGCGCCTGGGCCCAATACGACTGCTCCCGGCATAGCCCTTCGCCGGCCCAGGAGTCACGCCTGACGTGACCCGTTCACCACAAACCACAGGCTGGGAAGGCCCCCGCACCGCCGCTTTGGTCGTCGGCGGCATCGCCGCTCTCTACCTCGCTCGTGAAACTCTGATCCCCCTGGTCTTCGCCATTGTGCTGGCGCTGATGCTCTCGCCTGCCGTGGACCTTCTACAGCGCTGGCGCATCCGCCGCCTCCCCGCCGCCCTGGGCATGTTACTCCTGACCATCATCCTTTTCGCGGGAACTGGCTACGTCATCTTCAACCAGCTCGTCGGTGTTCTCAACGATCTGCCCCGCTACCAGGCCTCCATCCACCACAAGGTACAGATCTGGCAGGCACCCTCTCACGGTGCGCTTGGCCGTGCCGCCCAAAGCGTCGATCAACTCCGTAAGGAACTCGCGACCGAACCCGAGCCCCTCGCCACACGGACTCCGCTCCGTGACACTCCGGTAAATGTGCGCAATGTCGACCGAGCCCCGAGCCCCCTCGATTCGGTCCGCAACCTGGTCCAGCCCTTCTTCTCGCCCCTGTCCACGCTGGCCATCGTACTGGTTTTCACTATTTTTCTTCTGGTGGAGCAGATCGACCTCCGCAATCGCCTATTCCGGCTCGTCGGCCCGACTCGCCTCAACGCCACGACTCAAGCGCTCAATGACGCCACTCACCGAGTGGGTCGCTATCTTCTGCTCCAGTTCCTTGTGAACGCCGGCTTCGGCATCGTCTGCGGGCTGGGTCTCTACGCAATTGGTCTCCCCTACGCAGCGCTCTGGGGCGCGCTGGTCGGGATCCTTCGTATCATTCCCTATCTGGGTTCAGCGGTTGGAACCCTGCTGCCTCTGCTTCTGGCGCTTGCAGTCTTCGACAGCCTTTGGCAGCCGATCCTCGTCTTCCTGCTCTTCTTTGTCCTGGAACTGGTCACGGCGAATTTCCTGGAACCTCTCCTTTATGGCGCCCACACCGGCATCTCATCCCTGGCCTTGCTCATCACCACTATCTTCTGGGCGACGCTCTGGGGACCAGCCGGCCTCATCCTCTCCACACCTCTTACCGTCTGTGTCGTTGTCCTTGGCCGTCACGTCCCGCAGTTGGGGTTCCTCCACATCCTGTTGGGCGACCAGCCCGTACTTGCGTTCGAAGCCCAGCTCTACCAGCGTCTGCTCGCGCTCGACGACTTCGAAGCCCGTGCGCTCGTTGCCACTTATCGCCACGTTCACTCCCCGATTCAGCTCTACGACGACCTCATTCTCCCCGCGCTTACCCTCGCCGAACAGGATCGGCATCAGGGTACCCTGGATCCGGCGCGTGAGGAGTTCCTACTGCTCAGCATCCGCGATATGGTGGCCGAACTGGGCGAAGCAGGCCCGCCTCCAATCCGCCCGGAGTTGCAGCCAAAGGGGCGTGTTTACTGCTTCGCAGCCAACGATGAGGCTGATGAAATCGCTGCAGCCATGCTGACTCAGCTCCTGAGCGAAACGGGCCGTCCCACCCTCTCCATTCCCCTCGGCGTGAATCCCAGGACACTTCTCGACCTCGTCCCGCCGACGGCAGGCGACACATTTTGCATCTCCACTGTCCCTCCGATGGCCTTCGCCCATGCACGTGTCCTGAGCCGCCAGTTACGGACCGCTTGGCCAGATACGCCGATCCTCATCGGGATTTGGGGTTTTGCGGGAGATGCGCAAAGGGCTCTCAATCTCTTCCGCACCTCTCCCCTCTGGAAGGAAGGTGAGGACCACTTTGCGACCACCCTGGCCGACGCCTTAGCCCACCTCGTGCCAGCCGCCTGAAAATAAAAAACGGGGAGCCGAAGCCCCCCGTTAATTGGTCGTACCGAACTGAAAGTCTTAGCGGCCTTCGCTGGAAGGCGGGACCAAACCCTTCACGCGCATGTAAACGCCCATGGCGCCGTACACTTCGTTCGCGTGCACCACAATGCCGTAAAGTACGTTCACACGGGGCTGCTGGCCACGGCCGGCGGCGATCGCTTCAGTTGCGTTCGCGTCCGTCAGCACGGCAAAAGCCTTGTCGCATTCATCGAAGGATTCTTTGAGCGCGGCCACCAGGTCGGCTTTTGAGGTCTTACCCGCGGCGCTGCTGGGCTTGCGAGCGCCATTGATCGCCGAGCAGGTCCCCATCTGGTTCGCAATGTGTGCCACACGCTGACCGAACGTCTCAATCCCATCGGCCGGTTTGAAGTTGTATTGGTCTTCCGGCATCTTTTCCGCAGCCTTCACGAAGTTGGTCTTGATCCGCTCATAACCGGCCTTCAACGTGGTGGCGACGGATGGCGGCCCCGGGGGCGGCGGCTGGGCGGCGACAAAACCGGCGGCGCCGGCAATGGCCAGAAGGGCGAGAACTTTCTTCATATGTATATCTCCTGAACGGTTGAAATGTTTCTCCGCACAGTTTAGCGCGATTCTTGTGAGAATTTTTCCTCCTCGCGACACTTTTAATCAAGAGAGGCATTCCCCACATGACGGAACTCGAACGACGCAGAGCAATCGATGTCGCCCTTTTGGCGATGGATAAGCAATTCGGCAGGGGGACGGTCCTGCGGCTCGGCTCCGACAACGCAGTTCCCATCGAAGCGATCTCCTCCGGATGTCTTTCCATCGACGCCGCTCTCGGCGTGGGCGGTTTCCCCCGGGGGCGTGTCGCCGAAGTCTACGGTCCGGAATCCTCAGGCAAAACTACTATTGCGCTCCAGGTTATTGCGCAGGCGCAGAAAGCCGGCGGCGCGGCCGCGTTCATCGACGCCGAGCATGCACTTGACCCCACCTACGCTCGCAAACTCGGTGTCGATATTGACAATCTCCTTGTCTCTCAGCCCGATTCCGGCGAACAGGCCCTCGAAATCACGGCCGCCCTCATCCAGTCCGGCGCCATTGATGTCGTCGTGCTGGATTCGGTGGCAGCGCTCGTTCCCAAGGCTGAACTCGAGGGGGAAATGGGCGATAGCCACGTTGGCCTGCATGCGCGTCTCATGTCGCAGGCACTGCGCAAACTCACCGGCGCCGTATCCCGCACCAACACGTGCATGATCTTCATCAATCAGGTTCGGGAGAAGATCGGCGTCATGTTTGGTAACCCCGAAACCACCACCGGTGGTCGCGCCCTGAAGTTCTACGCCTCTGTCCGTGTCGAAGTCCGCCGCACCGGGGCCATCAAGGACGGAGACAACGTCATCGGCAATCGCACCAAAGTGAAGGTGGTGAAGAACAAGGTCGCGTCTCCCTTCCGCGAAGCTGAGTTCGACATCCTTTACGGCGAAGGTGCTTCGCGCGAGGGCGACCTGATTGATATCGGCGTTGCCCGCAACATGGTGGAAAAATCCGGCTCCTGGTTCAGCTACAAAGGCGAGCGCATCGGGCAGGGTCGGGATAATGCCCGTATTTTCCTCAAGCAGAATCCCGAGAAGGCTCAGGACCTGGAACAGGATCTTCGTACCGCCATCGGCCTGCGCCAGAAGGCGCGCGCCGCCGCCGTCGCCTGATCTTTTGGACTGGTTCCGACCCCTCTTCAGGGTATAGAATTGTTCCCGAATGACCCGAAGAGATATTCTGACCGCGGCCAGTTCCGCCGCCCTTCTGTCGCAGGTGGCCGGTAACGCCGCCGCCGAGCCGATTCCCAATCCGAAAGGGAAACTCGGCATGGGCGGCGCGCCCACTTCTTTCGGCGCACACAACGCCTCCATGCGCGCCGGGCGTCCCGCTGGTCCCAACCCGCGCGACCCCAACTACGTCGCGCCGCCCTTCACCGACGAATTCTTCGAATACTGCCACAGCCTCGGCCTGGGTGGCGCGGAGATGGCCAATGTGCCGTCTGACCCCGCCGCAATTGGCAAGCTCAAAGAGAAAGTCCAGCAGTACAACATGCACATCAGCTTCAACGTGCCGCTGCCTCGTAACGAGGCGGACGTCCCGCGCTTTGAAGCCGGCGTGAAAACGGCCAAAGAGATTGGCGCCTGGAGCCTCCACGCGGCCCTCACTGGCCGTCGCTACGAAGACATGAAGACTCTGGCCGATTACCGCGCCAGCTTCGACAACAATCAGCGCATGGTCGCCCTGGCCGCGCCTGTCGTCGCCAAACACCAGCTTCGCCTCGCGCTCGAAAACCACAAGGGCTGGAGCGCTGCCGAACAGGCCTCCTGGATGAAGCGTCTCGGCAATGACTTTGTTGGCGTTCACCTCGACTTCGGCAACAATGTCTCCTTCCTCGAAGACCCCATGTACACGCTCGAAACCCTGAAACCCTGGGTCTTCGGCGCACACATCAAGGACATGGGAATCCTGCCCTATGAGCATGGTTTCCTCCTTTCCGAAGTCCCCTTCGGCGAAGGATTTCTCGATCTGAAAAAGATGGTCGACATTCTTCGGCAGAAGGACCCCAACATGCTCTTCGACCTGGAAATGATCACCCGCGAACCCCTAAAGGTTCCCATCTACACTGACCAATACTGGGTGACCTTCAAGGAAACGCCGCCCCAGCAGGTGGCGAAGTTCATGGAGATGATGCAGAAGAACGGCTCAAAGAAGGCCCTGCCCACCATCGCCGGCCTCGACCTTCCGGCCCGCCTGAAGCTGGAAGAAAACTACAACCTCGCCTGCATCCGCTATGCACGGCAGAATCTGGGACTCTAACGAATGCTACGCCGAACTTTATTCGCCATCCTGCTCTCCGGAGGCCTCGCTGCCTTCGCGGAAACACCCGTGGAATTCGCTTCGGAAGCCCGCTTCCAGCTGGATCTCCATGTTCCTGACGCCGCGCTGCAGGCTCTCATTCCCAAAGGCTTCACCCTCAATGTCGCCGCCCAGGGACCGGCCAAAGACTGCAACGTCCGCCTGGTTTTTATTGACCGTCTCAGCATCAATGCGCCCGATGGCAAGCCCGTCGGCAAAGGTGCCAACACCCTCGCATACCTGGTTTCGCCCGTAAAGGACGCCTCGGGTGCCAACGCCCAATTGGTCATCGGAGGCCTCACGGCCGACCCCTCTGATGCCCCCGGGCCCTTCGGTAATTACCTCCTCGCTACCACCCACAATGTGACCCGCACGCTCTCCAGCGGGTCCGGCCCGTCGCTTGAGTCGCAGGACTGGGTCTTCGTAGCCGCTACCGGTGAACGCCTCGAAATGCACATCAAATTTGAGCGCGGCGTCGGTAACAAGGGCAAAGCCGCCGATACGAAGTTCTATTCGGCGAAGAACCCGGAATTCTTCCAGATCTCCCGACAGGAACAGGTTCTCGACATCCTGAAGAACACCACCACGAACCCGCCTGACCGCGTGAAGGAATTCACCCTGAAAATCGGCGGTGGCAGCTACTCGAAGCTGTTCGACGGCACCGAAAAGTCGCTCAGCTGGGACAACATCCTCTGGCTGAATCGCCAGGTCCTGCTGCCGTAAGTCTTAATTGAATGTGTACCGGAAACGGTACATCAGGTAGTCCATGGTATCTTCTTTGCCGCTCCACACGGCGCGGTCCAGGTG
>CANIHR010000173.1 GCA_947467185.1 Bryobacterales bacterium | reverse complement strand
AGTCGAAGTAGCTCACGCCCCCAGCAACCACTCCAGGGAAGGGAAGACCTCAATCTTCCCCTTCTTCAAATCATGTCCGCCGCCCGGCACAATCTGCAGGTGCGTCTCGCCGCAAATCAGCCCCAGCGCGGCCCGCATCTCGTCCGGCGACCCAAACTCATCTTTATCCCCGTGCACAAACGCCGCTCGGGTTGTCAGCGCCGCGAAATGCGCGGTTCGCAGACTCTCCGGCTTCCCCGGCGGATGCAGCGGATACGACAGGAGCAATAACCCCGCCACCAGCCCCGGTTCCGCAGCTGCCAGCATCGTCGCCTGACGCCCGCCGTAAGAATGCCCACCCAGATAAATCGGCCCCGCCACCACCCGGCGCAAGGCTTCCACTGCCTCCCGAAGCCCCGCCTGATCCCCCGACGCCCCGCTCGGATGCGGAGGCCCAAATGGGCGCTTCTGCCGGAATGGCAGGTCGTACCGCAGCACCGTCACCCCCCGAGCCGCCACCATCTCCGCCACCGCCACCAGCAGCGCCGACCGGCAATTCGCCCCGGCACCATGCGTCAAAACAATCCCCGCCCCCGACGGAGAAACCGGCCGGTGCAGCAACTCCTCGGAAATCTCCATAGCGCTCCCGTAGCATAATAGCGTTTTCATCATGTGCCGCAGCATTAAACTTCTTCGCCGCCCGGAACCCGCTCTCGAACCGGGTGAAACCGCCGCCGCAGCCCTCCAGTTCGTCCGTAAGGTCAGTGGCTACCGAGCCCCCTCCAAAGCCAACCAGGCCGCCTTCAACGCTGCTGTAGATGAAATTACGGTAGCCACCGAAAAACTCCTGGCCCACCTCGCCACGAAATCATGAGCAAGCTCGAACAGGGCATGGCTGCCCGCTTCACCAAAATCGCCGACAACGGCTGGTTTCCTTCGGAAATTAACTCCGACCACCACCACCTCCGCGTCGTTGTCGAAGCCCTCAATCCCGGCCCCGGCATGAAGATCCTCGACGCCGGCTGCGCACGGGGACGGTATCTGAAAGCCCTCCTCCCCAGCGGGGCTGCCGTCTTCGGCATCGACCTGACCGAGGTCTTCGTCCGTGACGCCCGGCGCAATGTTCCTGGAGTGCCTCTCGCCCTTGGCTCCCTGGTCAATCTCCCCTACGCCGACGCGAGCTTCGACGCCGTCTACTGCATCGAAGTGCTGGAACATATCGTCGAAATCCCCGCCGCCATCCGCGAATTCGCCCGGGTCCTCCGCCCCAACGGCACCCTCGTCATCGTCAGCAAGAGCTCCATCGGACTCCACCCCCGGACCTTCATCCCGAGCGCCCTCTGGAAACGCTGGCACGAAGTTCGCGGCGACTGGATGTATAACGCCGAATTCCCATTCCGCGAAGGTTGGTTCCACCCTGAAGAATTCCGCGAATTCCTCAAGACCCTCTTCGAATCCGCCGAAACCATCCCGCTCTCCGAACCCGGAGCCCGCACCGCGCCCCTCGTCAGGCTCTTTCCCCGGCTCGCCTTCGAGGCGGCCTGGATCGCCCGAAAACCCATCAGCGAGTGATCCGCGATATCGTATTCATCATGAAGAAAGTCATCCATCTCACTTCTTTCGCCCTCGGCGCGCTCGCCATGCTCGGCGTTGGCATGGTCATCCAGACCCCCTCCAAAGCCCAGGCTCAGGCCCCCGCCCATGTCTTCGAATACCGCAAATACTATGCCCCTCCCGGCAAGCTCGAGAACCTGAAGGCCCGCTTCCGCGATCACACCGTAACCATCTTCAATCGCCACCACATGAAGAGCATCGGCTACTGGGAGCCCATCGACAACAAGGACAACGCCCTCATCTACATCCTGGAGCACCCCTCGGTTGCCGAAGGCAAGAAGAACTGGGCCGAGTTCCAGGCCGACCCGGAATGGAAGAAAGTGGCCGCTGAATCCCAGGTTGATGGCAAGATAGTCGATCATGTCGATAGCGTTTATATGAACGCCCTCGACTTCTCTGCTATCAAATAGTAATGAGAAGGTTTTCCCTCCTGCTGGCGGCGAGCCTCGCGCTCGCCGCCACTGCAGACCCCACCTACGTCCAGGACATCGCCCAATGGCGCAAAGTCCGGGAAGAAAAGCTCAAGGCCCCCGACAACTGGCTCTCCGTCGCAGGTCTTTTCTGGCTCCATGAAGGCGAGAACAAGGTCGGCTCCGACCCACTCTCGGACATCGTGCTGCCCAAAGGCGCGCCTGCCCACGCCGGCGTCCTCAACCTCCGTGGCAAAGTGGCCGACTGGAAACCCACCTCCGGACCTGCTGCCACCACAATCGACGAAAAGTCCAAACCCCTCTCCTTCGGCTCTGTTGATCTCTTCCTTATCGTGCGCGGCCCCAAAATCGGCATTCGCATGAAGGATCCGAACGCTGAAACGCGTGTCCACTTCACCGGTCTTAAGTGGTACGAACCAAAGCCTGAGTGGCACTTCAAGGGCAAGTGGACCGCTTACAATCCGCCCCGTACCATCAAGATCCCCAACGTCCTCGGCCAGGTCACTGATGAAGTCGCTCCCGGTTACGTCGAATTCACCACCAACGGCAAGACCTTTCGCCTCGACCCCTTCATCGAAGACGACCACCTCTTCTTCATCTTCAAGGATCTGACCAGCACCTCCACCACGTACGGGGCTGGCCGCTTCCTCTACACCCCGTTCGCGAAAGACGGCGTTCTCGACATCGACTTCAACAAGGCCGAGAATCCGCCCTGCGTCTTCACCGCCTACGCAACCTGCCCTCTGCCGCCAAAACAGAACGTCCTCCCCTTCGCCATTCCCGCTGGCGAAACCCGGTACGGAAAGCACTAAAAATGTTGGTTTTAGCCTCTCGGTCTCCACGTCGAGCCGAGCTTCTCTCGTCCGCAGGCATCCCCTTTCAGATCCGCGTCGCCGATATTGACGAATCCGTTCTGCCCGACGAATCGCCCCTCGCCTACGTCACCCGTCTCGCCCGCGAAAAAGCCGCCGCCGTCCCCGCCTCACCCGATGAAATCGTCCTCGGGGCCGATACCACTGTCGTGATCGACGGTGAAATCCTCGCCAAGCCTGAAGACGCCGCCGACGCGACCCGCATGCTCACCGCCCTCGCCGGACGCGAACACGAAGTTATCACCGGAGTTTGCCTGAAGCGCGGCGACACCGTCCTCGTCGAAGCCGCGACCACCGCCGTCTGGTTCTCCCCCATGACCGCCGAGCAAATCGCGTGGTATGTCGCCTCGGGCGAACCCATGGACAAGGCCGGAGCCTACGGCATCCAGGGCCTCGCATCCCGCTTTATCCCCCGAATCGACGGTTCGTACACCAACGTTGTTGGTCTCCCCGTCGCCCTTGTCCACCAGCTTTTGGAGCATTTTTGACGCCCGACGCCCCCGAACTCCCCGTCCGTATCTACCCCGCCTGGTCCAGATGGATCGCGCCCGATACCCTCATCACCCAGGTCCGCAACACCGCGCCCTTCCTCGCGTTTCCCAGGCCAGAATCCGGCCGCCTCATCGACCTGGGCGGCACCGCGGACGGTTTCATCCGCATACTCGGCAGCTGGCGCAATCTCCTCGACGAAAATCTCACGCCCGAAGAGCAGCTCCAGGACTACTTCGCCCTCTGCCTCTCCTGCCATCAGGCCACCGTCGGAACCTTCGTCCCCACCGACGTCGATGCCAAAATCCGCGGCGTCCTCTGGGGCGCAACGAAGGACCCGCAAGTCCTCCGCCCCATGTTGAAACTGGCTTTCCAGGCGCAAAAGTGGACCGAAGAAGGCGTGTCGCTAAAAGGTGTTCGCGGCGTTTCCGGCCACAACGGAGAGCATTGGTCCGTCATCGCCGGAGCCCTCGGTCGTTTCCTGGAACTGGGCGACACCGAAGCCGCCGAACAGGCGCAGGCCGCCATCGAAGCTGAAATCGAACGGGAAGAGTGTGTTTTCGACCAGGTTGCAGCCGAAAAGGATGCCGAACTCGACCTCCTCCGCGTCGCCATGACTCTCGCCCACAACCGCGGCGATCTTACCCAGGGCCTTGGCTTCTGGAAAAAGATTCCGGCCACGCTGCCTGTGATGGAATACCTGCAGACCCACGGCAAATTCGACCGGGCTGTGAAGATGTACCAGGATACGGGTATCTCCGCCGAAGGTCACCGCCACTACCCTCTGAGAGGCGTCAAAACCCTCCGCCAGTCCGCAAAGCTGTTGCTCCCCCTCTGCCCGTTCCTGGACGACTGGGGCGCGCTGGTAGCGAAACTCGACGACAGCCACGAAGTTCTCGCCGCGCTGGTCTCCGGATGCCAGAAACTGGACAACCAGAATGGCTACTACCGGGCGATCGCAGGCATGATGTCCGTCTCCCAGGGAGCCTTCGACCGAGCGATAGCCAAAATGCCCAACGCCCTTCAAAGAGCCGCCAGGGGAGGCGAAATTCGCAAACTCGCCGACGTCCCCCGAGCCTCCTTTGAAGCCATGATGAAGAAGCGAGCCCGCACCGTCCTCGCAACGTTCAAAGGCAAGCGCTGACCGGTCAGTAGTGCGGCAGCGCCTGTCTCGTCAAAGCCGCGCGCACCAGCGTTTCGGCGTACCTGTTGTCCTCCTCCGCCTTCATCCCGCCGCGCCACGTCGCCGGGGCCTCCGGATGAATTCCGCTCAGGACGATCCAGCCCCGACCCACCTCGCCCTGCACCACCGCCGGAGTTCCGTCCGGATACTTGCCCACCACTGCGCCCCACCCAGTAAGCTGCGGCCCGTCCTCCCAATACTGTTCCAGATGGCTGCCATCCGCTCCGTCGATCCAGACCGGAGCCTTGCGAACTCCCTGATTCTCGACGCTGTAGAACCCAAATCGAACCCCCGGCAGCAATCGAAACGGGTTCGGCCCGGAGTTCCCCGCCAGAAAGGCGCCCGCACATATCCCCAGGTAGTTCAAGCCCCCGGTCACCGCAGCCCGAACATTCGAAGCAGCCTCGACGCTCAACCCCTCACCCATCTGATTGAAATTCCCGCCCGGCACAATCAACAGTCGATACCGCCGCAACTGCGCCTGTGTTGCGGCATTCATTTGCGCGGAGTCAGCAGTCACGTAGTCGATCTTGCCCCGTGCCAGCACCGCCTCCACCGCCAGAACATCGTTGGGCGAAGTGCCTTTCCCGTTGAAAAGGAGCACCGATGCGGCATTTGGTGGCCGCGACCCGCAACCAAGCAAACTCACCATCGCCAAAGCCGCCCAACACCGCATTTCAGGCCACGTCAAACAGCAGCAGGTCCAGACTAAATGTAACCCGCATCGCCTGTGCCACCGTCGCCTGCAAAGGCCGATATATCGCGTGCCGGATATCCTCTACCGCCGCTTCATCCAACGCTGCGGTGGTGGTCACCCGACTCTGTCCCACCAACCGGAACAAGCCCGCGAACGTCTCAATCGTTCGCTCCACCCGTTCCCGCCCCACGCCCCGCAACTCCACCAAATCATCCGGCGCCGGAATCGCCACCAATAGCCGTCCACCCTCGGCCAGCACTCGCCGAAACTCCGGAGCGTTCATCCGCGCGGTAATCGACATCACCAGCGAGAACGCCCCTGCGGCATAAGGCACCGCCCGGTCCGCATTCGCCACAATCCACTCCACATCCGGATACCGTTTCGCCGCCGCATCCACCGCCGGAATCGAGATGTCCACGCCGTGCGCCTCGCACCCGCTCCGCTTCTGCAGACTGCCGAGATAGTACCCATCCCCGCACCCCGCATCCAGCACCGAATCCGACGCGCCAACGTTCGCTATCCCGGCAATCGCCTCAAACAAAGGTGCCGTCACTCCCAAATCATGCAATCGCCGCCGACCAGCCACCGCCGCCGGAGTATCCCCCGGCTGCTTCGACTTTTTGTCCTGCGGCTGCAGCAAATTGAGATACCCGGACCGCGCCAGGTCAAAGGAATGCCCCTTCGGACAAACTACCCGCCGCTCTTCACGCGTAAACCCCAGTCCGCATTCGCGAACCGGACAAACCAACTTACTGGCCCGGATGATATTCGCGCTCCGTATGTCCCTGCAATTGCGACTTATAGAAATACACTTCGCGCAGATCCCCTGTGCTGTACCGCTGCGCCTGATCCTTAAAGTGCTTCGACTTCACATCGCCGCTCTCGCCACCGGCCGACACAGCCAAAGCCCGCACCTTTTCCCCAAACTCCACCACCGCTACAAAACTGTTCCCGGTGATCCCATACCGCTTCTTTGTATTGGGATAAGTCGTCCACCCGAATGAAGCCAGCGAGCCCCAGTCCTGCGACGTAAAGCCCACCGGAATGCTTGGCCCCGCATCGTCAAACGGATGCTGAATGTCCGCCGTCAGCCGCTGGAACCGGTTGATCTCGCCCCACGGCGTATTCCACTTCCCAAAGTCTGCCGTCAGCTTCTCGGACGCCGTCACCAGAGCCTGCAGCATCACCTCGCCCGAAGCCTCATCCACGCCACCCCGACCCGCCATCCGCCGCAATTCCTCACCCCAGAATACGCCCACGGAAGTCGCCACCGAAGTCGCGCCCCACCGCATATCCCACGCCCGCAAAACGCCAATTTGTGCCGCCGTCTTGTCCTTCAAAGCCCCGGCCGGCAGTGCATCCCATGCCTTCACCAGCGCCGGTAATGGCTTCTCAAACCACGGCAGGTAACTGTCATAAGCGGCCGCCAGCAAACCCTGCAGCGTGAAGTCTTTCTTCTTTTCCAGCACCATCACGCCATGCCGCCCACGCGCCGTCTCCCCGCCATTCTCTACATACGCCGGAAAATCATCCTTCTTCGGACTGCTCGGCCCCGCCGCCGTCCACGGCCAGTTATTCGAGTTGTACAGCCACCCGCTCGCCGGATTCAGTAAATGCGGCAACTCATCCAGTTCATGCAGCCCCTTGTACTCCGTCGCCGGATTACTCCCGTCTACCGGCTTCTTCCAGTCAAACGCGGTGTCCCGCTTTGGCACATAATTCCCGTGGAAGTAAGCGATATCCCCGTCAGCATCGGCAAAAATCGTGTTATTCGATGAGTTCGTCTTCAGCTCCATCGTCTGCTTGTAAGCGTTGTAACTCCGCGCCTTCGTCCGCGTGTACGACTGTGTCAGCGCCTTCACCGGTTCCTGCATCAGCTTCACTGAGACCCACTTCCCGTCAGCCTCCCGCACCACCGGACCATGCTGCGTCTTGTAGATCGTAAACCGCCGCGTACTCGTCCCACCGGCCGACTTATACGGAATCAAAATCTCCACCGCAGTCATCGGACGCCAGTCATTCCCGAACTTATAGAAGTACTTCCCGCCGCGATTCTCCACCGTCTCCAGATACTCGTCAATCACATCCACGCCGCTCGACGTGTGCATCCACCCGGCCTTGTCATTAAAGCCCTGGTAAATGAAAAACTGTCCCCAGGTTGACGCCCCGTAGGCATTCAAACCCTCTTCACTCACCATCTGCAGTTCCGACCGGAAGTGGAAGCTCGTATGCGGGTTAATCAGCAGCAGCGAATGCTTCCCCGTCGTATTCGAAGGGGCCACCGCCATCCCGTTGGACCCCGTCGGTTCCTTCGGGTGCCCGGCGTCTTCCCGTGAATCCGGCACCACCGCAAACGCCCGCATCTTGTCATAAAACGCCTGCAGTTGTGTCAGATTCACCCGCTCAATATCGCCGCCAATCGAACCCTCGGTAAAGCTCAGCGCCATCCACGGTTCAAAGTGCCGCAGTACCCGAGGCTTCACTTCCGGATGCTTCGCCAGGTAATAGTTCAGCCCGTCCGCCCAGCCGTCCATCAGCTTCCTGAGCCACAACGGACTCCCCGCGTATTCCTTCTTCAGCTCCGCCGGATCGATAAACAACCGCATCCGCAGATCCTGAATCACTTTCCCGGCCCCTTCCGTCTCCGCCAGTCGCCCCAGAGCGTTCAGATAGTTCGTCTCCACACGATTGAAGTCGTCCTCCGCCTGCGCATAAATCGCCCCAAACACCACCTCCGCGTCGGTCTTTCCATACACGTGCGCGATCCCCCAGTCATCGCGGATGATCGTGACCTTTCTCGCCTCTTTCTCCAATCGGGGAAGGTCGTTGGGCGCGGCCTGAAGCGCGAGAATCGCGGCAATTGTCAGGATGGGGAGCTTCATGAGGGTTACACGCCAATTTAGCGCACTGGCCGTTCGGGTCCGCACATCGGATAAATTATTGGATGCTATGAAGCACCTTCTCTTGTCCCTCGTCTTCGCCGCCGCAGCCTTCGGCCAGAACGCCACCACCGCCGGAAAGTTCACCGTCGAGCACCCTACGCTCCTCAACCTTGGCTTCGAATGGGCCATCGAGGGCGACGCAAACCGCAACGCCACTGTCACCGTGCAATACCGCAAGTCCGGCGAAACCGGCTGGCACGAAGCCCTCCCCCTCATGCGCATCGGCGGCGAACGCATCTTCCGTACCCGCGAACACCTCGACTACACCGTCCCCCAGGGCTTCGCCGGCAGCATCCTGAACCTCCAGCCCGGTACCGAATACGAATGCCGTTTCCAGATGGCCGATCCCGATGGTCTCAAAGGCACAGCCGCTACCCAAACCGTCAAAGTCACCACCCGCACCGAACCCCAGCCCTACGCCGGTGGCCGCCAGCTCCACGTCTACCCCCCGGACTACAAGGGCGACAAAATCGAGCCCAGCTTCGCCAGCCTTCTCGAAGCCTATTACGGCGCTGGCCTGGGCGACTGGTCCGTCGTCTGGGAACGCCGCGCCCAGCCTGGCGACACCATCCTCCTCCACGCCGGCCTCTACAAGCCCGAACGCCTGAACTACGTCGACCCCATGATGACCCCGTTTGATGGCTCCATGTCCCTCACCCTCAAGGGCACCAAAGAAAAGCCCATCACCATCAAAGCCGCCGGCGATGGCGAGGTCGTCTTCGATGGCGATGGCAACCACAGCATGTTCGACGTGGTCGCCTCCCGCTACCACATCTTCGACGGCATCACCATCCGCAACACCGACGTCGGTATCTTCGCGGGCCAGAAGGAAGTCATTGGAGCCGTCGGCCTCACGGTCAAGAACTGCCGCTTCGAAAACATTGGCTTCGGAGTCTGGACCGAATGGGCCGGCTCCAGCGATTTCTACATTGCCGACAACCTCTTCCTCGGCCGTGACGACCGCTTCCGCCTCGTCGGCTGGACCGGCCCCCTCTGGGCCAGCGCCGGAGCCTATGGTTCGCACCTGCTCACCAGCTATTACGCCGTGAAACTCTATGGCCCCGGCCATGTCATCGCCCGCAATGCCATTGCTTACTTCCACGACGCACTTGGTATTTCCACCTACGGCACGCCCGAGAAGGATCCCGAACTCCAGGCCTCATCCATCGACATCTACAACAACGATTTCCACATGTCGAACGACGATTTTGTCGAAACCGACGGCAGCGCCCACAACGTCCGCGTCTTTAATAATCGGGGCGTCAACGCGGCACAGGGCGGCTACAGTTCCCAGCCCGTCTTCGGCGGACCGATCTACTTCTATCGGAACCTGCTGTACAACGTGCCAACGGGTGTTGCGCTCAAGTTCTCCGCCAAGCCCGCCGGCCTCTACGTCTGGCACAACACCTTCATCGGAGAGCAGATTGTGAAGGACCCCTACTCCAATGCCCACTTCCGCAACAATCTCTTCCTCGGACGAGACACCCCGGAGCGCGGCATCATGGCCTGGGCCAACGCCACAGGAGACTTCAGCACCGACTACAACGGCTTCCGCCCCAACAAAGGTATCACCGCCCAATACCAGTGGCTGGCCCCGGCAAAGGGAGCGACGGCCTACGAACCGAAACCGACCGAATGGAAGACGTTCGCCTCATTAGCGGACTTTAAAGCGGCGACCGGCCAGGAGACGCACGGGATTGAAGTCGACTTCGACATCTTCGAAAAGCTCTCCCCGCCCAACCCCGCCAACCGCCACGCGGTCTACCACTCCGCCGACCTGAACTTCAAGCTCAAGCCCGGAGGCAAAGCCGTCGACGCCGGAGTCCGCATCCCGACCATCAACGACAACTTCGCAGGCAAAGCCCCGGATCTTGGTGCTCTCGAAGTCGGAGTCCCGGAGCTTAAATACGGCCCCACTTGGCTAACCTGGAGTCCGTTTTACCGCTAGAATCCTAAAAATACAGGAATGGTTTGAGTCTGTGCTCATGCTGCGGCCCAGTGAAAGCACGGCATTCGGCTCCATCATCCATGATCACGATTCCGTCTTTCGAAGCTGTTCCGTTCAGTGAAAAGCAGTGGTACCACGAGTCTACATTTCGGACAATCAGAATACCGGGCAATAAGGTCGTTTCGTGGCGTATGACGACGCCATAATCCGTTGTTGCTCCGCCGTTAGTTCGATAGAAACGAACGTACGATCCCCGCCAAGGGGTTTCGCCGAAGTGCTCAAAGCTTAAATCGTGGCCATTCTGATACGCGAGAACGCTAATCGCCGATCCGAGGAGAAATACGAAAGCGTAAATCATCAAAGGGAGTGCACTCGCAACAACTATGGCCTTACTCCACCATCGACCGATCCGAAAGGTTTCAATGGTCGCGCACCAGGGGAGACTAAGCCCGAGTACGAGGCCGAGCAGATCATTAATGAAGGGTCCGGCAAAGCGAACAAAGGGATGCCGAAGTTGCCACAGAAATAGCGCCCACCCACCCCAAAGCACCAAGGCGCGCGCGAGACTTCGTCTTCTCGTCTGGTCCACGATCTCTAAGCCCCGCCCGTAATCTCTTTTAACTTCCCAAAGAACTCCTTCTTCCGTTCTGTATTGATGCCCCACTGCACAGGGGGGCACTGGTACCCGTCCTTGTAGTTATTCGCGCCCGGATCAAAATACCCCCACGACACATACTGCGTCAGCGCCGTATGCAAATGGTTCTCCGGCTCGTTGAACCGGAAGTGGTCATCTTCATTGATCAGCACCGGCATCGGCCGATACCCCTCCGCCGCCCGCGACGTCTGAATCATCTTCAAAATCCGCGACGGATCATCCGCGCCATTTCCGTGCAGCAGCAGGAAATCCGAAACCTTGACCACATTCGCCGCCGCCGGAGTCCCGCCACCATAGCTCGTTCCCGCCAGTAGCCGACGCGCCCCCCGCGTGATTCCCTTCACCTGCGCAATCAGTTCATGAATCCGCTCGGCCTTAATAATCTCGTGGTCGTACGCCTTAATATTCGTCTCGTTCGCGACCTCCACGATCACGTTCGTATAACCCTCATTCAGCAGCCAGTTCGTGGCATTCGAGACCGCCGCCTTCACCGCTGTCTCGTCCTTCAGCTTCTCGTCCTGCCCGAAGTAGAAGTAACCGACAATTGCCACCATGCCCAACTCATCGGCACGGTCCAGGATCTTCTTCATCCGCGCCACATAATCCGGCTTCAGTGACCCATCGGCATTGAACCCGCCCGTTATCCACGGCTGCGCTTTCGAATAGCCCTCCGGACTCCCGCCCTGGAAGTTGATCGTGAACCCCAGCAGTCCGTTCTTCTTCCACTCCGGCATCGCCGCCAGAAACTCTTTCGTATTTCGGTCCGCATCCCAAACGCCCGTATCCGGGTACGCCCAGCGCTTCCGCGTCTCCGGGTTCGCATCGTCGAAGATCCCCTGCACGACGCGGGAATTCATCAGCAGGCCCTGAATTTTCATCCCCT
>CANIHR010000172.1 GCA_947467185.1 Bryobacterales bacterium | reverse complement strand
CTTGCCTTCGATGACTTCGCCGCGCACCAGGTGCGGGATAACCTTGTTGGCTTTGTAGTACTTATCGGTCGATTCTTCGCTGGGGCCGGAGATGATCAGCGGCGTCCGGGCTTCGTCGATCAGGATGGAATCGACTTCGTCCACGATGGCGAAGTGGTGTTCCCGCTGCACGCAGTTCGCGATGTTGAACTTCATGTTGTCGCGAAGGTAATCGAAGCCGAATTCGTTATTCGTCCCGTAGGTGATGTCGCAGTTGTAGGCGTCCTGGCGTTCCTGGTCGTCCAGATCGTGAACGATCACGCCAACCGTCATGCCGAGGAACTTGTAAATCTGTCCCATCCACTCCGAGTCGCGTTTCGCGAGGTAGTCGTTCACGGTGATGACGTGGACGCCCTTGCCTTCGAGCGCATTCAGATACACGGGGGCCGTTCCGACGAGGGTTTTACCTTCACCGGTCTTCATTTCAGCGATATTGCCCTTGTGCAGGACCATGCCACCGATCAACTGGACATCGAAGTGCCGCATGTTGAGCACGCGGCGGCCTGTTTCGCGGACTACCGCGAACGCTTCCTCCAGAATGTCGTCGAGCGTCGCGCCACGGGCGAGACGTTCTTTGAATTCCACTGTCTTTGCGGCAAGCTCAGCGTCGGAGAGTTGCTGGAGAGCGGGTTCGAGGGCATTAATACGCGCAATGCGGGGTCGCAGTGATTTGACCTCGCGCTCGTTCCGGGTGCCAAATATTTTGGCAAGTAAGGCGTCAACCATAAGTAGGGGGGGACTCTTTCAAGTTTAGCTTGCCCTGGGCGATGGGATGTATGTGTGGAAGCCTGTGCAATAATCCTGGCGATGGCGATAGAGATTACGTGGCTCGGACACGGCACTTTCCAGTTGGTTCTTCCGGGAGGCGAGACGATCGTTTGTGATCCCTGGTTTGGCCATGGAGGCGCAGGCAATCCGGCGTATCCGGCCGGTTTCGAGGTCACGCGCTGCGACACGATCCTGATTTCCCACGGGCACTTTGACCATATATATGATGCGATTCCACTGGCCCAAAAGTTCGGTTCAAAAGTGGTGGCCATCTATGAGACGGCTCACTGGCTGGGTCGGAAGGGCGTGGAAACCTGCTCCGGGATGAATAAAGGCGGCTCCCAGCAGGTGGGTTCCGTCACGGTGACGATGACCCACGCGGTCCACAGTTGCGGCATCAGCGAGGACGACGGCAGCATCGTTTATGGCGGTGAAGCGGCGGGTTACGTGATCACGCTGCCCGATGGCCGGACCATTTATTTCGCGGGTGATACCAATGTTTTCAGTGATATGGCTCTGATTGCCGAACTCTATAAACCGAGTCTGGCCTTCCTGCCGATTGGCGATCTTTATACGATGGGGCCGCGCGAAGCCGCCGTCGCCTGCCGGTTGCTGCAGGCGGAAACCGTGATTCCGATGCACTTTGGGACCTTCCCGCCGCTGGTGGGCCGCCCGTCAGTGCTGCAAACGCTGGCTCGGGGTACGAAAATCCTGGAGTTGACGCCGGGTGTTCCGGTTACCTGGTAATCGCAGTTGCTAGCTAGCTAGGGCACGTTCAAATCGCACGAGCCTCCGTTTGGGACACTGTGATTAGCCATGGTAAACGAACAGAGTCCCTCTCCTTGCCGTATCAATGACACAGGAAGGCTTGAAAATTTGATTCCGAGTGAAATTCGCCTTGCGGAATTACCGCTCCCCATTTTTGATAATGACGACGCAGCCCTACGTAACGGATGCACCGCTGGGGACCTTTACAAACGGCCGGACGGCACGATATGGCCAGTGGCGAACCGGTAGGGTTTTGAGTTCGTCGAATCTCTAGCTTTTAGAGTTGCTCGAAAACTCTAGAGGCGGACGATGTGACGAACAGATTCACGGTCCAGTGGCCGGCGAGTCCAAGCGCCTGAACTACGACGTTGCCCCCCGTCATCTTCCATACGGTCAGGTTCGGAGCACTGGCATCGGGTATTCCGAAGCGGTCATAGCAATGACCTCGTGCGATGGCCATTAGACTCTCCGCCCCCTCCTGGGTAAGTGATTCCTGGGATGCGGCGATCTTGTAGATTCGGCCCTCGACAGTGCCTAGCATTACACTCCAAGTCATATCGAGGAATCGAACCGCTGGGGCATTGTAGTTGAGTTGATTCTTGAATTGGCGCTCGATCAGCGCATATTCCAGCGCCGAAAACTCTGCAAGTCCATCACCATGGGGCACTGGGCCATCAAGTGCGTAGTCTTCCGTTGGGAAGCCAAGCAAGGTTGACGACTGGTCAGTAATGGGTCGCGACGTGACTGAACTGGTATCCGGGTTCGGACGCCAAAGAAAATAGGCAGCAAGCAGCATGACGCTCGCAACTAACAGGTTGAGTAGAGGTGAGGCAATAATGCTGCTGAGACCCGCAAGCAAACCGAAAATTGCATAGGGTACCGCGAGCCATTTGCTTTTCCACAATGCCGACGCGGTCCAGATTCCAATACCCCCAAGCAAGGTCCATGTGACAGACGGTAGAAATGCCGTATTCGGATACGACCCCAGCAATGCTCCGAATAATAGGTCGAATGCGAAGCTGAGCGCATACGCGGCCAATGATGCGAAAAAGATAGAAGCTATTCGTCGAACTCTCATATTTTCGCCCTTCCTTCAGTGACGGGGCCGCTCTGCCGCTACTTCAGGATTTCCCGCGCGGCATTGAAACCAGGCGCACCCATCACGCCGCCACCCGGGTGCGCCCCGGAACCGCACAGCCACAGGCCATTGATCGGAGTCTTGTACCTGGCCCAGCCGGCGACGGGACGCAGCACGAACATCTGGTCCAGGCCCATTTCGCCATGGAAGATATTGCCTCCGGAGATGCCGAAACGCCGCTCCAGATCTAACGGACTCAGGACCTGCCGCTCCAGCACGATATCCCGCATGTTCGGCGCGTATTCGGAGATCACTTCCAGCACCCGGTCGCCGTACGGTTCGCGCAGGTCATCCCAGGTTGCATCCCGCAGCGTGTAGGGCGCGTACTGCAGGAAGATGCCCATCAGGTGCTTTCCCTTTGGTGCGAGCGCATCATCGTACATGCTCGCGCAGGTCATTTCCAGCAGGGGATTCTGCGACGGCCGCCCATACTTCGCGTCGTCCCAGGCCCGTTCCACGTAGTCAATGGAGGGGCAGATATGCATGGTCGCGCCATGTTGCGGACCGGGTGTACCGGGCAGCGCCGTGAAATCCGGCAGACCATCCAGCGCCAGATTCATCTTCAGCGACGTGCCTTCCACGCGGAAGTGGCGGATCGATTGGAGGAATTCCGGTTCCAGATCGCGCGAATCGGCCAGATTCAGGAACGTTTGCTTTGGGTCCAGATTCGAAGCAACGATGGGCGCATGGAACTCATCGCCGTTTGCCATCGCCACGCCGTAAGTCTTCCCGTCGCGGACCAGCAGCTTCGCCACCGCCGCGCTGGTCTTAATTTCCGCTCCCGCCGCCCGTGCCGCAGACGCAATCGCTTCGGAAACAGCACCCATGCCGCCGCGCACAAAGCCCCACAACCCACGTTTGCCGTTTACGCCGCCCATGCAGTGGTGCATCAGGATGTAAGCCGTACCCTGCGAACGTGGCCCGCCATTCGCGCCAATCACGCCGTCGGTCGCGAGCGTCACCTTAATCTCGGGTGATTCAAACCACTCGTCCAGAAGGTCCGCCGCTGACTGCGTGAAGATTTTCACCAGTCCCGTGATCTCCCGCGGCCCCAGCCCCCGGAATTTTGCCAGCAGCTTCAGGTAATCGATGAAATCCGATGGTTTCTTCGGCGGCAGCGCGGGAGGAGTCACCAGCAGCAGCGATTCGACAATCCGCGCCAGGCCCTCCAGCCAGGCCTCGTACTTCGGGAACTGCTCGGCATCGCGCTTGCTGAACTTCGCGATCTCCGCCAGCGTCTTCCGCTCGTCCTGCCAGAAAAACAGATGCCGCCCGTCGGGGTAAACAGAAAAGAAAGCTGGGTCTTTGGGGAGCACCTGATACCCGTGCTTCTCCAGTTCCAATTCCCGGACGATGCGCTCCTGCATCAGACTGACGAGATACGCGCCGGTAGAAACCTTATACCCGGGCCAGACCTCTTCAGTTACTGCGCACCCGCCCAGCATTTCGCGCCGCTCCAGCACCAGCACCCGCCGTCCGGCACGCGCCAGATACGCGGCGCAAACCAGCCCGTTGTGCCCGCCACCAACAATGATCGCGTCGTACCGCATGGGTACCAGAATAGCGTTATGCCGGGCGGCGCTTGAATGCCACGACAGCCAGCGGCGGCAACGTAATCATGATGCTCGCGGGACGTCCATGCCGCGACTCATTCGTCGATATGACCCCGCCCAGATTGCCCTTGCCCGACCCGCCAAACTCCACGGCATCCGTGTTCAGCATCTCCTCATAGAAGCCGCCTTCCGGCACTCCCACCAGGTAGCCTGGTCGCATCACCGGCGTAAAGTTACAGACCACGATCATGCAGTCTTCCGGCTTTTCGCCGCGCCGAAGGAACGAGATGACCGAACTCTCCACATCGCGGAAATCGATCCACTCGAAGCCCGAGTAGGAGAAATCCACCTCATGCAAGGCTTTTTCATCGCGATGCAGCCGGTTCAGTTCCTGCACCAGGCGCTGGACACCGGCATGGTCTGCGAACTCCTGAATCTGCCAGGGCACGGCGGAATCGTGATTCCACTCGTTCCAGTCCGCGATATCGCAGCCCATGAACAGCAGTTTCTTGCCCGGATGCGTGAACATGTAGCCCAGGAAGGCGCGCACATTCGCGAACCGCTGCCACTGGTCGCCGGGCATCTTGTTCAGCAGCGACCGTTTCCCGTAAACCACCTCATCGTGCGAGATCGGCAGTACGAAATTCTCGGTGAACGCGTAGAGCAGACTGAATGTGATGTGGTTATGCAGGTGCTTTCGATAGACCGGATCGGCCGCAAAGTACCGGAACATATCGTGCATCCAGCCCATGTTCCACTTCATGGTGAAGCCGAGGCCGCCCGCGTAAACGGGCCTTGTTACGCCCGGGAACGACGTCGATTCTTCCGCGATCGTGAATGCGCCGGGGACCTGGTGCGCCAGTTCGTTAAAGCGCTTCAGAAATTCGATGGCCTCCAGGTTTTCGCGCCCGCCAAAACGGTTCGGAATCCAGCCACCTGGCTCGCGGCAGTAATCCAGATACAGCATCGACGCCACCGCATCCACGCGCAGGCCATCAATGTGATACTCGCGCAGCCAGAAAATGGCCGAAGCGATCAGAAACTGCCGGATTTCATTGCGCCCGAAGTTGAAGATCAGCGTACCCCACTCGGTGTGCTCGCCCTGCCGCGGATCGGCATGTTCGTAGAGCGCCGTGCCGTCGAACTTCGCCAGTCCGTGCGCGTCCCGAGGGAAGTGTGCCGGAACCCAGTCCACAATCACGCCGATGCCCGCCAGATGGCAGGCGTCCACGAAGTAGCGGAAATCGTCGGGATCGCCGAAGCGCGAAGTCGGGGCAAAATACCCGATGACCTGGTAGCCCCACGAGCCCGTAAATGGATGTTCCACCACCGGCAGCAGTTCGATATGCGTGTAGCCCATGCGCTTCACGTAATCGACCAGTTCCACCGCCAATTCCCGGTAGCTGAGCGGCGTGCCGTCGGCGTACCGCTTCCACGAACCCAAATGCAGCTCGTAGATCGACATCGGGGCCTTCAGAATGTTCGTTTCGGCCCGCTGTTCCAGCCACGCAGCATCGTTCCAGGTGTATGTGCCCTCGTTGCGGATGACGGAAGCCGATTTCGGCGGAACTTCGCTGCCAAAACCGAACGGGTCCGCCTTTAACTGCTGCGCGCCGCCCACCTTCGAACGGACCAGGTACTTATAGGCATGCCCCGCACGGGCATCGGGCAGGAAAATCTCCCAGATTCCCGAATTGCGCAGCCGCATCGGGTGCCGCCGCGTGTCCCATTCGTTGAAATCGCCCACCACCGACACATACGCTGCGGTCGGCGCCCAAACGGCAAAACGGACGCCCGGAATATCGCCCACCTGTGCCACGTGCGCGCCGAGGGTATCCCACGTGTCGTGCAGATTGCCCTCGGCATGAAGATGCAGGTCAAATTCACTAATAATGGGGCCGAAGCGGTATGGGTCTTCCAGCGTGGACGTGCCGCCCTGGTAATCCTCAATCTGAATTCGGTAGACGCCCGGTTCCTGCTTAAACGGAGCCGAATAGAAGCCGTCGGTATGCTGCCGCGTCATCGCGACGGGCGCAAGTCCCTCGCGGACCACGCTGGCGGCTTTCGCTTGTGGGAGAAAGGCGCGTATTTCCCACGTTTTCGCGCCTTTGGCGCTATCAACGATGTGCGGGCCCAGGACGCTGAAAGCGTCACCATGGTACCCGCCCGCAATCGCTTCAATCTCAGCGGCAGTCATGGCCCCTTCATTATAGGTCTGATGGCTCTTGCTGAAATCCACCTTCACCTCGAAGGCACCGTCGATCCCGAAACCGTCCGGCTTCTGGACCCCTCCCTCACGGCGGAACAGGTCGCCGCTGTCTGGGACTTTCACGATTTTATGGGCTTTATCGACTGCTTCAAGTTCGTCGCGCAGCGCCTGAACAGTCCCGCCGATTACGCGCTCATCACGCGCCGCATGATCGATAATTTGGCAGCCCAGGGCGTCACCTATGCCGAGGTCACCATCGCGACCGGTGTCGCGCTCTGGCGTGGCTTCGATTTTGTCGATATCTGGAAGGCCATCCGGGAGGCGCAAAAGGGCGCGCCGGTGGAGATCGCCTGGAATCTGGACGCCATCCGACAGTTCGGCCCGGACCATGTAATGGAAGTGGCGAAAGTCGCCGCGGAATATGTGGGGGATGGCGCCGTTTCATTCGGCATCGGAGGCGACGAACTCCGTGGCCCCGCCCATCTCTTCAAAGAGGCTTATCAATGGGCAAAGGACGCCGGGTTGCGACTGACCGCCCACGCCGGCGAAACCGGTCCGGCCGATTCCGTCCGCCAGGCCCTCGATATCGGTGCAGAGCGCATCGGCCACGGCATCCGGTCGATTGACGATCCCGATCTGGTCCGCCGCCTCGTCGCCGAGCGTATCCCGCTCGAAGTCTGCATCACCAGCAATGTTTGTACGGGCGCAGTTGCGTCACTCGATGTCCACCCCGTGCGGCAACTCTTCGATCAGGGCGTCATCATCACTCTGAATACCGACGACCCCGGCCTGTTCCGTTGCGATCTGCGTGGCGAATTCGAGCTCGCGAAGGACCGTTTCGGCTTCAGTGACGCGGAGCTCCGCCAGATCGAACAGAACGCCTGGGACTACCGCTTTACATCCGCAAAGCGATAAGCAGGATGATCGACACCACAAGGTTCGCAGACAGCAGCACCACGCCGATGCCGCGTTCCTTGTGCAGTTTGAACCACATGTAGACGCCGGTTCCTCCCAGCGCGAACATTGCGAGGGACGCAAACAGCACCAGCCAGCCCCAGGCGTTGCGAGCCCCGCTTTGGTTGTGCAAGCCATGGAAGTGGTGCAGTCGGTTCAGGATGCCCCAGACGCCGTTGTCGGATGTCTTCAGATGCACCTTGCCGGTTGCCCGGTCATAGGTGATCTGCGTCACACCGCCGGCTCGGGTCAGCGGGAAGCGATAGCCGCCGGGCAGGGAAGTGGCGTTCCCCAACTCGCCCGTCAGGCCGTTCTTTTCCATCAACTCCATCGCGAGGGGACGTACATCGAGTCCCGGCGTTGCCGTCACGTCGCTCTCGGTGATGACGGGCACAATTTTGATCTGGTGTGCCATTTGCGCCGCGCTTACCGCGTACATCATGACCATCCAGAACAGCAGGAGGCCCAGAATCAGGTGGATATTGCGAATCAGCCGGTACATTTATTTCTCCACCATCCAGAACACCGCAAACCCAATCGTACCGGCGATAAATGACGCCTTCGTCCACCAGTAATTCCAGCGAGTTGTCAGCCCCAGCCAGGTGCCGGTCAGGGCCATCAGCATCAGCGACCATATAGATAGTTCGATGTAGCGGGACCACGCCCACGGTGCCCAGTCCGACGCCGTCTCCTGAATTGTGGTGGCGTGGGCGTTATCCAGGAAGCGCCAGATGCTGTTGCGCCGCGTCTCGACCTTCAGTTGACCCTCGGATTCCAGATACGTCGCCCGAACCAGGCCGTTTACCGAGTAGAAATCGGCTTCGAGTTGGTGCTGCCCGTTGCGGCGGACATTGGCTTTCCCCGCATGTTTCGGCTGCAACTGCGCACCGATCAGGTTCCCGACCTCTTTATCTGACGCCGAACCCGGTGCCTGGAACGGCACAGTGGAAACGTCTGGCTCGGAGCCGCCATGAAAAATATCGGGGGCTTCCGCCGTCACCACAAGTCCCGCCGCCCCGAACACGCAAAGTATTGTGAAATTCAAAAGGCCGGCGTAGATGTGGATCTTTTTGATCCAGGCATTCATACGGGTGCCAGTTTATTACATGGCGATTCGTGTAAGCTGTCTCGATGGTTCAGAATCTGCTGGTGAGCGCAGTCTTTGTCTTCTCCGCCATGACGTATGGTCAGACGCTGCCTCGTCCTGAGTTCGAAGTGACCTCCGTGAAGCCGCACAAGGCGGACCCTCGCGATACCGGGCCGCAATTCAATAAGTGCGCTGGTGGCCGGCTTGTGGCGACAAATAGCGGTGCGAAGATGATGATCGAGTGGGCCTGGGACGCCATGAATCCCTTCGAGGCACCTGCCTGGGCTTCGTTCGGTGGCGATACCTATGACATCGAAGCCAAAGCCGGGAGAGCGATAAGCCTCAGTGAATGCAAACAGATGTTGCAGTCTCTCCTTGCAGATCGCTTCCAGCTCAAAGTGCACAAAGAAACGCGGGAGCAAAAAGCCTTCGCACTTGTTCAGGCGAAAGGAGGGGCAAAGCTCAAGGCTGCCAACATGGACAATCCGGGGCCTGAAGATGGCATCTGGATCGTAGACGGGAAAATCGGTGCCAGGGGCTGGGAGGCAGAGAAGATCGCGTGGTGGCTCACGACTGTGTCGTCCGTTGGTCTGCCCGTAGTAGACAAGACGGGACTGAACGGCTTCTTCCAGTTCCGGATCGACTTCACGAACTTCCCGCAGAATGTTCACGATAAGCCCGACATCTTTCAGGCGCTGCAACAGCAACTCGGCCTTCGACTGGAAGCACAGAAACTCCCCATCGAGACCTTTGTCATCGATCACATCGAGAAACCGAGCGCCAACTAAACGCAAAAAGGGCCGATGCAGGGTTTCCCCGCATCGGCCCTTCAACTAAATCAATTTAGGCGTGCTGGTCGATCAGGCCCTGCAGATCGCTTTTGCCGGTCGCGCCCACGCGCTGACCCACAACCTGTCCACCCTTAAACACCAGGATGGTCGGGATGCCGCGGACCTGATACCGTCCGGCGGTCGCGCCGTTGTTGTCCACGTCCAGCTTGCCGATCTTCGCCTTACCCAGGTTTTCGGTCGCGAGAGCGTCAATTGTCGGGGCGATCTGACGGCAAGGGCCGCACCACGTAGCCCAGAAATCCACCACTACGGGCGTTTCGGATTTCAGGACTTCGGTTTCCCAGTTGTCGTCCGTGAATGTCAGTGTGTTCGGTCCTGCCATGTTGGTTCCTCTTTTAAATCCTTAGTTAGCGTTCACAATACTAGATTCTTCAGCCCGCAAAAGGATGCAGGTTGCGATAAAGCCTGGAGTACTCGGCTGCGGAAGCATCCCAGGAGAAGTCTTTTGCCATGCCTCGCCGCATCATGCGGGTCCACGCCTCTTTGTCTTCCCACGCCCGGCAAGCCAGGCGAATGGTATCGAGGAGTGCTTTTCCATTGTAATCAGTGAACTTGAATCCGGTCTCGGCGTCGATCGTATCGTCCAGGCCACCGGTCGCCCGGACCACCGGCACCGTGCCGTAACGCAGGCTGTAAATCTGATTCAGGCCGCACGGCTCGTAACGGCTCGGCATCAGGAAAATGTCCGACCCCGCCTCAATCCGGTGCGCCAGCGGATCGTCATAACCCACCCGCAGGGCTACTTTGTCCGGGAAACTGTCGCGCAGGTGCCGGAAGTAATCCTCATACTTCTGCTCCCCGTTACCCAGTACCACCAGGAACACATCATCCTCGGCGAACAGCGTGTGCGCGATATTGGCGATCAGGTCGAAGCCTTTTTGATACGCAAACCGGGAAACGATGCCCAGTAGCGGACGCCCCAGCGCCCGGTCCGGCAGACCCATTTCTCGCAGCAGTTCGCGCTTGCAGGCCAGCTTCCCTTCCAACGCGTTGGCCGAGAAGTGTTCCGGGAGCGCCTTGTCTGCCTCGGGATTCCACCGGGTGTAATCCACGCCGTTCACGATCCCCGTCAGTGACGCGGTCCGCGCCCGCAGCAGGCCATCCATGCCAAAACCGTGTTCCGGCGTCTGGATCTCCTGCGCGTACCGGCGGCTAACCGTGGTGATCGCGTCGGCGTAGACCAGACCCGCCTTCAGGAAGCTGAAACTGCCCCAGAACTCGATCAGGTCCGGGCGGAAAAGCCACTCAGGGAGCGAAACCTCCCCCATTTTCTCCCGGGGGAAAATCCCCTGGTAGCCCATATTGTGGATCGTCATCACCGTCCGCGCCGCCATAAAGCGAGGATCGGTCTGGTCAAATGCCCTCAGATAAACGGGTAGCAGTCCCGCCTGCCAGTCGTGGCAGTGGTAGACGTCGGTGGGGAACAGCTCCCGGGAAATCTCGAGCGCGGCCTTGCAGAGGACCGCGAACCGAATGTGATTGTCGCCGAAATCGCCGAACCGGTCGCCGTAGAGCCCCTCGCGGCCATAGATTCCGGGGTGGTCAACGTAAAAAATCGTCACGCCGTCCTGCACCAGACGATAGATCGCGGTGTCGTAGACGGTGCCTCCCAGGGAAATCGGCATCCAGTCCACAATGCGCTCTGCCGGAGCTCCAAAACCGTGCATGTAGCGTGGAATCACCACGCAAACGTCGTGTCCGGCGGCGACAAGGGCTTTCGGCAGGGCCTCGACGACGTCCGCCAGGCCCCCGGTCTTGGCCCAGGGGCTCGCCTCCGAGGAAACCATCATGATCCTGGGCAAAGTTTGTGGGGCGGGCATGGAACGCGAAAGAGTCATCTTCAGTCCAAAACAATGTTAAACTAGCCATTCGAGCCAAGCGTTTTGAAGCGTCTCCTCTCCCTCGTCGTCCTCCTCCTCAGCCTCCGTTCCGGCGTGTTTGCAGCCGCTGAATCCTCGCAGCTTGAGGCGAACGAAAATATCTTCTTCGTCCTGGCGGCTATCAACGCTGCCGGGTACGACGAAGGCATCAATCTTCCTGACAACAGCCCCCTTCGCCAGCAGTTGCGCGATTACCTCGCGGCGCAGAACGTCCGGGTGCTGCCCGAACTGAAGCAGTTCTTCCAGACCAACAGTCGCCGCAAGACCACAGCGCAGAATTACGCGCAGTACCTCTCTTATGCGCTGTCGGTGACCGGTGCCCCGGATTTCGCCTGGAAAACCCGCGATGTAGATATTCCACCGGACGCCAAGGCAATGGAGGGTTTCACCCCTCTCCTGATCGAGTTCTACCGTCAGGCGAATCTGGAACAGCTCTGGCGCCGGGCT
>CANIHR010000171.1 GCA_947467185.1 Bryobacterales bacterium | reverse complement strand
CTGTCACCCAGACGTCGTCAAGAGGCACAATGGAAACCAGAGGCTGACCTCGATTCACGGTCTGGCCCTTTTCCATGGACCGCTGACTCACCATGCCGCCAACCGGCGCCCGCAGAATCGTGTAATCCAGATTCAGTTCCGCCTGCCGCAGTTCGGCCTGTTTTTCGAGGACTTTGCCAGCCGAGGATGCCGCCCCCGCCTGTAATGCCGCCACCTGCTGGGGGCCTGTTCGGGCACCTTCCACACGAGCCCGAATTTCGGGGAGATGAGCACGTTCTTCGTCGCGCTTCGTTTCTGCCACCCTGATCGCCTGCTCCGCCTCGCGAACATGGCTCTTCGCCGCATCCAGCGCTGCGGCATTGGAGGCTTCGGTTGCACTGTAGGCATCGAACTGCAGGCGGGAAATCTCCTGTTTTGCCGCCAGTGGTTTCATGCGGTTCAGGTCCGCAGCTGCCCGCTGGGCGTTCGCCTCGGCCTCCCGTACACGAACCCGCGCTGTTGCCAGGCGTTCGGTTGCCGCCTCCACCTCACGCTGGGCCGTGGCGATCTTTGCATTTTGTGCGGCAATCGTGGCTTCAGCGCCACTCAGTTCGGCGGTCGTCCCCGTTTGCGCTACCCGGATATGCTGACGACTCTCCATTTCTGTCGCGGAAGCCGCAGCCAGTTCGCCGCGTGCTTTCGCCAGAGTTGCATCGTAATAACTGGGATCAATCCTGGCCAGAATCGTTCCGGGCTGCACCACCTGATTGTTCTCTGCCAGCACCTCGAGCAGAGTGCCATCGATCCGGGAACTGACCGGATAGATATGGCCGTCGATCTGAGCGTCGTCGGTTGATTCGCGCTCCGACGCGTAGTTGAAGTAAGTATGGGCACCAACGGCGGCCATCAACAGCACCAGGGGCAACACAACCCACTTTATGGCCGACCCGGATATCGCTCCGGTCTGTACCGACATTTTTCTCAGCGTACGCATTACTGACTGACTCCCTGAAGAATGGCTGGAATACTTGTTTCGGCGTGGCCCATTGATCTGGCCAGCAGCGCCCGCGCCGCATTGTAGCGGTAGAGGTTGGCAATATAGTTCTCGTCAGCGGTGGAGACCGCTTCCTGCGCCTGGATGACTTCCAGGTTGTTGCTCACGCCGGCCGCAAAACGGTCCTGGGCCTGCGTGAGAGCCTGATGCGCGAGTTCCACGGTCTTCGTCGCCACCTGAGTTTGTTCGCTGGCCGAGTTCAGATCCAGATAGGCGGTGCGAATCTCCAGCGTGATGCGACTGCGCATATCGGCCAGTTCCGCCTTGCGTCGCTCCAGTTCGGCGTCCACCTCGGTCAATTCACCTTTCACCCGCCCACCCTGGAAGATCGGAATATTGACGCTGACCCCGGCTGCAAAAGTCCCATGCAAATTTGCAGGATTAGGGCCAATAGTTCCGTAATTTCCGTTGAATTCTGCCGTAGGCAGGCGAAGGGCCTCCACGGACTTGCGGGTCAGCATGGCGGCGTCCACGCGGGCTGCGGCGCTTTGGTAGTCCGGACGTGATTGCCACGCCTTCGAGATGGCCTCATCGGCCGAGAGGCCGGTCAAAGGCGCAAACGGGAGCTTGTCGGAGAGTTCAAAGGTCTGCCCGTCCGGCAGGCCGATGGCCTGGGCCAATTGCAACTTCAGCTTCTCTACATCACTTCGGCAGGCGATCAGGTGCTGTTGTTGTGTCTGCAGTTCCACTTGCGCCCGCATCACCTCGATGGCGGGGACGACGCCGTTCTTCTGAAAATCGAGTGCCTGCTCATAAGTGGCCTGTGCTGTCGCCACTCGGGCCTTACCTGAATCAATGCGACTGGAGGCTGAAGACGCCTGGAGGTAGAGATTAGTTACCAGCAGTGCGACTGCATCCCGGGCGTCACTGGCGGACAGCCCGGCTGCCTTCTCCTGTTGTATCGCCGAACGTTCGGCGTAGATCGAACGGAAGTTCAGCAGGGGCTGACTCACGTTGGCACGCAGGTCAGAGATTCCGAAAGGGCCGACCGTCGACGGGATACCCGGAAACCCCGAAAACCCAAAGGCCGCCAGGTTTACCTGCTGCGATGTCTCCGATGCCGTTACCGAGACTTTGGGCATGAGGCGGCTGAGGGCAAGGAGGCGAGCACCCTGTGCCGAGCGTACATCCTGTGTCGAGAGCAGGGCACGAAGGTTGGTCTTGATGCCCCGGTTGATCGCATCTTTCAGGGAAAGTGCCAGGGGGGCTGTTGGAGGTACCGTTTGCGCCCAGGCCGCCGTGGCGAGCAGGGCGGGGAAGAGGAGTCTCTTCATCTGGGTGCGACTCCGTTCCAGATCAGGTTGGAGAGCAGGTTGAGGTCGTCTTCCATGGTGTTTTTGGACCAGCCCAGAGTGCGTTGCGTCAGGACGGAACGTACCATGTCATAAATCAGAAAGGCCAGAGGTTCAGGGTGGGTGGCTCGGATTTCCCCGGCAGCAATTGCATCGCGCAGAACGCTTTCCAGATAGCGGGCTTGTTCCAGGTAAACCTCCTGTACCTGCCCGTCTGAGGCTGCTCCGTTAGTCAGATTGCCGAATTCCGCATGGTAGATCCGGATAAAATCCCGGTTGTCTTCCGCGTATTGGAGTCGGAGTTTGATGAACGCGTGGAGCTTTGCGTGGATACCTGATGCCTCTTCCATCGCCACTCGGGTGCGTGCTCGAAGGTCCGCATGGCCCTCCAGCAGGGCGGCGAGGTAGATCTCCCGTTTCGAAGTGTAGTACGAGTAAACCGTGCCTTTGGCGATACCGGCGGCCTGGGCAATTTCGTCCACCGTGGCGTCGTTAAAGCCCTTCGCCGCGAAGACCGTACGAGCGACTGCCAGAATCTCCGCCCTGCGGAACTCTGAGACTATGTCCTGCTTTGTTTTGCCTGCCAGTGCCATAAAATGACTGTTCGGTCATTTTACAGTACCGAGTGTCGTCAGAAGCGTGAATCGATACAATCAGAAGGCTTATATGAACTACAGACCATTAGGAACAACCGGCTGGAATGTGTCGGAGATCAGCTTCGGCGCCTGGGCGATTGGCGGTGCGTGGGGCACGGTGGATGACAGGGAGTCGATGGCCGCACTCCATCAGGCGATTGATTCGGGCGTCAATTTCATTGATACGGCCGATGTTTACGGTATGGGGCACAGCGAACGCCTCATCGCGCAGCTGAAGAAGGATCGCAAGGAGGAAATCGTGGTGGCCACCAAGGCGGGGCGCCGCCTGTCACCGCATACCGCCGATGGCTACAACGCCGCGAACCTGACCGGCTTCATTGAGGATAGCCTCCGCAACCTGGACGTAGAAGCGCTCGACCTGGTCCAACTGCATTGTCCGCCCACGGCTGTCTATTACCGGCCTGAAGTGTTTGAAGCGCTGGACCGCCTGGTGGAAGCCGGTAAAATCCGCAACTACGGTGTCAGCGTAGAGAAGGTGGAAGAAGCACTGAAGGCAATTGAATTCCCTGGCGTGAAGACGGTCCAAATCATCTTCAACTGCTTCCGCCTGCGCCCGTCTCAGTTGTTCTTTGAGCAAGCCGCAAACAAACAGATCGGGATTCTGGCGCGTGTTCCTCTGGCGAGCGGCCTCCTGACTGGCAGAATCAACGCAGCCTCCGAGTTCGAAGAAGGCGACCACCGGAAGTTCAATCGCCATGGCGAGCGGTTCGATATGGGCGAAACGTTCTCCGGCGTCGATTTTGAGACCGCCCTCGCCGCTGTGGAAGAGATCCGCGCGCTGGTTCCGGAAGGTATTTCGATGGCGCAGTTCGCTCTGCGCTGGATCCTGATGCATCCGGCGGTCACGTGCGCGATTCCGGGCGGGAAGCGGCCATCGCAGGTGAAGGACAACTGTGCAGCATCCGGCCTGCCGGCATTGAGTGACGCCACGATGGCTGCAGTGGCCCGAATCTACGATGCCAGAATCCGGCCACTCGTACACCAGCGCTGGTAAGTTTGCTACCGCGCTTCGTGTTGGCGCTTGAGTTCCCTGGGATCGTCCATCTTCGGCGCAGGTTTGGGGTCCAGCGGATCCCGGGCCTTCGCCGGGTCAAAGATAGTCGGGTCGACCGGCAGCAGCTTGTAGGGGTGGAAGTCGGGAGTATTGGTGAAACAGTCGCTCAAATCCGCCGCGGTTGCGTCGTACAGATTGAGCGGCGGCAGGCCCAGAATCCGGTTTACCGTCTTCAGCATGCCCGGGAAGCTGGCGTTGGTGTGGGCAACATAGCCCGGTTTCACATACGGTCCGGCCACCATCATCACGGTCCGGTGGGAGTCAATATGATCGACGCCACCCTGGGAGTCGTCTTCCGTGATGAAGACAGCCATATCGTTCCACCACGGTGAATTCGACAGATATTCCATGATGCGGCCCAGTGCGTAGTCGTTATCGGCCACGAACGATGCCTGCACCGGGTAGCCATCGGCCGGACGCGGCTTGGCCATGTGGTCGTCCGGCAGGTGGATGTAGATCACCTGGGGGAGGTCCTTGCCCGGCTTCTTGTACAGGGTGTCGATCTCTTTGATGAACTGGTTCGCGCGGAACTGGTCCGGGATATTGGTGTTGAAGTTCGGGTAGTCCCGCGACGTATTGCGAAAGAGGATGTCCGGCATCGGCATATTCGTCAGGTAACGGCCACCGGTGGGCTGCATCCCGGGCCCTTCACTCACACCCGCCAGTTCAAAACCTTCGCCGAAGTTACGGAAGCTGATCTTATGCCGTTCCAGGTGGTGCCACAGCGTTCCGGCCTCCAGCAATTCCTCTGGGTGGACCGATGAGTTGGATTGCGGGAACTCCAGTCGGCCCGGGGCGTCCGGGTTCAGGCGGAACTCCTTCATGCCGCCGTAGGCAGCCATCAGCGTGCTTTCGGTCCATTCATTCGGGTAGGACCCGACGAGCCAGTGATGACCATCGACACTAACCTCGGAATCGGCGTAAAAGTTGTCGCTCATCGCCCAGCGTTCCACCATGGAATGGTGATTTGGCGAGACTTTCTGTCCAAATCTGGCCAGTTTTGGGGCTCCGGCGACGTCTCCGAAAACTTCGTCGAAGGTCCGGTTCTCCTTCACGATGATCACGACGTGTTTCAGTCCCTTCGGAAGAGCACCGGCGTCGGAGTTTGAAAGAACGAACCCATTGTTCGAGAGGGCGGTCCGGGTGAGGCCAGGGAGTTCGGCGGTACCAGGCATCTGATAGCGGGAGAGGGTACCCTTCCGTCGTTCCGCCTGGAAACTATTCGGCATCGGGGCGTCGAGCGTGGCGTTCGGGCCGACGCCGTGGCCTTTGGCGTTCGTCACGTAGATGTTGTCGCCTTCAGCCGCAGCCCGGGTCGGGAACCACCCGGCGGGGATATGTCCCTGTACGGTACCGCTTGCCAGATCAATCACGCCGATTGCGTTGATGCCGGCTTCCGCCACCAGGAGGCGGTTGGTCGCCGCATGAAAGCCCATACCGATCGGCAGGATACCCCGGAATTTCTCCAGCCCTGCAATCCGCAGTGCAATTTCTTTTTCGATAGTCAGGGTATCCGGGTTTATTACGGAGATCGTGTCATTGTTGCCATTGGTGACGAAGACCCTCCCGGCTGCGGCCAGCACACCAGCCGGACTGCTGCCACCCTTGATCTCCCGGCCGAACGGAAGGCCGGTACGAATGAACTTCACAACCTTTGCCTGCGCTGGTTCTGCAACATCGACCACGGCCAAACTGTTGGACTCCGGGACATTCGGATCGCCCAGGGCCGGAATCTTCACCGATTCGCCACTGGCATTCTTCACCTTCGTTCCATTTTGAGACTGTTTCGAGGGGAAGCCAAACGGGGGGAATTCGAGGCCGGTCTCGCGCGCTTTGTCGGACCTCGCCCCGGGAACCACACTATAGGCAAACATACCGACGTTGGTGACGTAAAGGCGCCTGCGGTCGGGCGAGAGCGTTGTGGCGAAAGGGAGACGACCGACGCGGACACTTCCGATGGCCTTCCGCTCCTTCGTGTCGAAGATTGCCACGCGGAAATTCGCCTGGTCAACGACGTAGAGGATTCCGCGCTCGGTATCGAGCGCCAGGTCGCCTGAATAGCTATCTTTGAAGACGCCCGTATTCAGCTTAAAAACGTGTAAAGTCCGCCCTGACGCAGGGTCGATGACCCGGACCTGGCCAGATTCCCCCTCAGAAGCATAGAGCGTATTTTCGTCGCCGAACGCCAGCCCCATGAAAGTGCTGGTCCAGTCGTCATCGTCACCGCCTTTCTTGTCATCCGCATCCTTTTTCTTTGCGAGTTGTTTGCGGCGAATCGCCCACGTATCGCCGCTCTTTTCGAGGAAGGACAGAGAATAGCGGTCCGGACCGCCATCGGCCGTGACAATCCGAGTTCCGGCGGGGCTGATAGCGAGGCCGAACGGACCCGGTCCAGTGGTGTATTCGGTGCCGAACGGAGACAGCAGTCGTCCGCCGGGCAGGACGGTGCCCGCACCTGAGTCGGTACGCGTAGCTGGCAGGGTACCGGCCGGCGTGTGGAACTCAGCGGCACTCAGCGACAGGCAGAAGAGGAGCGTGACAAGCAGCCGGAACATTTTTCCAGTATGACCAGGGCTTGATGTTACAACTCGATTCAGCGGATGATGATCAGGATGATCAAACTCCGTCTGTTTTCCGCCCTGCTTGGGGTGGGTCTGTTGCACGCGCAAAAGCCCGCGGCCATTGTGGCCAGTGCGAATGGCTTTATCGCGACTCTCGACGAAGGGCAGAAGTCAAAGGCTCTGTTCGATTTCAATGATGCGGCGCAGCGGGTGAAGTGGTCGAATCTGCCCACCAGCATGGTGCCCCGCGCAGGTCTGAAGATGGGGGATCTGAACCCGGCACAGAAGAAGGCGGCTATGACGCTCCTCTCGACCGCCCTCAGCAAGAAGGGCTTTGAGAAGGTGATGGCAATTGTGGAAGGCGACGAATCGCTGAAGCAGTCGAGTCCCGAACGCAGCAAGGCGATGTTCGGGCACGACTTGTTTTACATATCCATCCTCGGCAAGCCCTCGGAGAAAGAAACCTGGATGCTGCAGTTCGGCGGTCACCACCTGGCGCTCAACGTGACAATGGTCGGCAAGGAAGGTATTCTGACACCGAGCCTGACAGCGGCCCAGCCCGCGAAGTACGTGGTGGACGGCAAGACAATTCGTCCGCTGGGTAATGAAACCGACAAGGCCTTTGAGCTGATCAATGCCCTGGATGAAGGGCAGCGTAAGCAGGCGATCCTGAACTACAAGGTTGCCGACCTGGTGCTTGGACCGGGCCAGGACGGCAAGACGATTCAGCCGGAAGGGCTGAAGGCGTCGGCGCTGAACGCGAAGCAACAGGCGATGTTACTTGGCGTGATCGAGGAGTGGGCGGGCATCGTCAATGAGCCCGCCGCGGCGGTCCGGATGGCGGATATTAAGGCGAAGATGGCGGATACGTGGTTCGCCTGGAGTGGGCCGACGACAGTGGGTTTGCCTGCATATTACCGGATTCAGGGTCCGACGCTGGTCATTGAATACGCCCCGCAGCCTCTGGGCGGAGACCCAACCATGCATATCCATACGATCTACCGCGACCCGACCAACGACTACGGTAAAAAGTCGGCGGCTAAATAATGCGGTTGCTCGTGAGCGCCCTGCTCGCGATGCTGCTGGCGGGTATGGGCTACGCCCATCGCCTGGATGAATATCTGCAGGCGACGCTGCTGGCTCCGGATAAAGACGGCGTGGAGGTCCAGTTGCAGTTGACACCGGGTGTCGCGGTGTTGCCGTTGGTGCTGCCGCTGATTGACAGGAATTCTGACGGGCGTATTTCACCAGAAGAAGAGACCTCGTACGCCCGGTGGGTGGCTAACGACCTGGAACTCCGTCTCGATGGTCGCGTTGTATCCCTCGAAGTTATTGAGAAGGAGTTTTCTTCGCTGGATCAAATGCGCGAGGGGCTGGGGGGCATTCGCTTGAAGTTGCGAGGCAAAGGGTATGGGCGTGAACTGCGTTTTAAAAATCGCCACTTACCGGAACTGAGCGCTTACCTGGTGAATTGCCTCGCTTCAGAGGGTCTGTCTACCGGCACTCCCATGCGGGACGAGGCGCAACGCTCAATTGGGTTCGTTTATTCCGTTGCGGGGGCCGAGACCTTGTCACGGCTTCTCTACCCGGCAGCCTTCGGGCTGGCAGGCCTGGGGGCGCTGCTGTCTCTTCGCCGGGTTCGTTCCCTGTTTTTGTGATAGTGTGGCACGCATGCGGTTCGCGCTCGTCCTTGTCCTCTCCCCACTGCTCGCTCAACAGGCGGTAATTCCTCCGCCACTGGATTACACTGTCTTTCGCGATGAGGTGCAGCCGATCTTTCTGAAGAAGCGGCCGGGCCACGCGCGGTGCGTGGAGTGCCATGAGCACGGCGTGCCACCAATGGAGCCGCTGGCACCGGGAGCGGCCACATGGACGGAGGCGCAGTCCCGCAAGAACTTCGATATGTGGAAGCAGTTCGGGAAGCAGTTGCTTGTCCACCCGCTTGCGGCGAAGGCGGGTGGCGATCACTTTCATGCCGGTGGTAAGCACTGGGCGTCGAAGGACGACCCGGAGTGGCGCATTCTGTCCCAGTGGGTGTCGGGAACGCGTGGTGCCCTGGAGCCTCGGGTCCTCCAATCGAATTCTGCCGGCGATTCGATTGATGTCATCAATCCCGCCACCAATAAGGTGGTCGGTGTGATTGAGGGTATTGAGGTTCCACATGGCGTAGTGATCTCGCCGGATGGAACCCGGGTTTATGTCACGAATGAGTCAAAGCGGACGCTCGATATCGTGGATGCCGCCAGCCTCAAGGTGACTAAGCAGGTGCCGCTGAGTGGACGTCCCAACAACCTGGCGGTTTCGAAGGACGGAAAGACGGTCTATGTCGCCATCGTACAGGCACCAGGCGCTGTTGACGTGATTGACCCCGTTGCGGGGATCAATCTCAAATCGATCCCCCTGAAAGGTGGCATCCACAATGTCTACGTGACGCCTGACGGAAAGTTTGCCGCTGCTGGTTCGATTCCAGGCAAGCTGCTCAACATCATCGATACCGTGACGAACACGGTTGCGTGGACTCTGCCAACCGATGCAGGGGTAAGGCCCATGGCGTTCGTCACCAACCCTGACGGCTCCACCAGACAGATCATCATCCAGCTTTCGGATTATCACGGGATCGCCGCTATAGACTTCGTTACTCACAGGGAAGTGAAGCGCGTACCTCTGCCGGACCCCACCGGCACCCCAAAGGAAACGCAGGGCATTCAGGGTTCGCCGTCTCACGGACTGGCAATCACGAATGACGGCAAGATCCTGTGGGCCACGAGCAAGTGGTACGGCTACGTGGCAGCATTCTCGCTGCCGGACCTGAAGCTGGTACGGGTGGTGCCGGTCGGTTCGCATCCCGAGTGGCTGACCATTCCGCCCGACGGCAAGAATCTCTATGTTTCCTGCGCAGGTGACGATGCCACCGTCGTTGTGGATAACAAAACAATGCAGGTTGTGGCGAAGATACCGGTGGGAGCAGTCCCGAAGCGCAATGCCAGCGGGATGCTCCGCACCAATTAGAGGTTACCGGCGCTTCCAGCGGTCTGCCAGCGCGGCCAATTTGTCATTCATGCTGGGTGCCTGTTGCACCGGTTTCGGCGGAGCGGGTTTGGCGTGCTTCGGACCGGGCGCGGCTTCCTTCGACTTCATCGACAGGGCAATTCGCTTCGTTTTTGCGTCCGCGCTCATCACCCGAACCTGTACGATCTGCCCAACCTTGACGACGTCGCTCGGCTCTTTGATGTAGCGATTGGAGAGTTCGCTGATATGGACCAGGCCATCCTGATGGACGCCGACATCGACAAACGCACCGAACTTCGTGACGTTGGTGACGATGCCCTCTAACTGCATGCCTTCAACCAGATCCGAGAGTTCCTTGACGTTGTCCTTGAAAGCTGGAGCGACGAACTTTTCGCGGGGATCGCGGCCCGGCTTCTTCAGTTCTTCCAGGATATCGTTCAGGGTGAAGACGCCGGCGGCAAGGCCTGTTTTGTCCACCTTGTCCAATAAAGCAGGCGTCTCGATCAACTGGCTGACCGGAACGTTCAGCTTCTGCGCGATCTGCTCCACTACCGGGTAAGATTCCGGGTGGACCGCGCTCATGTCGAGGGGATTGTCGCCGTTGCGGATACGAAGGAAGCCTGCAGCCTGTTCAAAGGTTTTGGGCCCGATGCCGGGAACCGCCGTCAGCTGCACACGCGACCGGAAGCGGCCATGCTCGTTGCGGAATTCGACGATCTTCAGCGCGGTCCGCTCATTGATGCCCGCCACGTAGCGGAGCAGCGCCCAGGAAGCGGTATTGAGATCCACGCCAACTCGGTTGACGCAGCTTTCGATGACGGTTTCAAGCGACTTGTGGAGATGGCTCTGGTCCACGTCGTGCTGATACTGGCCGACGCCGATGGACTTCGGGTCGAGCTTGACGAGTTCGGCGAGCGGATCCTGCAGGCGGCGGGCGATGGAGATGGCACCACGAACCGTGAGGTCCAGATCAGGGAACTCCTGACGCGCAATATCGGAAGCGGAGTAGATGGACGCGCCGGATTCGTTGACCGTGACGCAGAAGATAGCGGTGAAGCCTTCCTTCTTCAGGAAATCGCGAACGAATGACTCCGTTTCCCGGGATGCAGTACCGTTGCCGATCGCGATAGCCCGAACGCCAAACTTCGTGATCAGCATCTTCATGGTCTTTTCGGACCCGGAGATGTCGTTCTTCGGCTGGAAAGGGTAAATCACGTCGTGACCGAGAAATTTGCCCGTATCATCGACGACGGCGATTTTGCAGCCGGTACGAATGCCCGGATCCAGGCCCAGAACAGCCAACTGGCCAGCGGGAGGGGAGAGCAACAGGTTCTGGAGATTCTCCCGGAAGACTGCAATGGCGTCGGTATCGGCGCGCTGTTTCAGCTCCAGACGAATTTCGGAGGTGATCGAGTTGTTCAGCAGGCGCTTCCAGGCGTCTTCAGCGGCCAGATCCAGCTGCGGCGTCCAGTCGCCCGGGGCCTTGTGGACCTTGCTCTTAATCAGGAAGACTGGGCGCTCCGGCTCCAGTTCGATCACGAAATACAGGACGCCCTCGGTCTCGCCACGGCGGATCGCGAGCATCCGGTGAGACGGAATCGCCTTCACTGGCTCCCGATAGTCGTAGTACATCTTGAACTTCTGCTGCTCGTCCTGGCCGTCCATTGTCTTCTTGCTGACGATGACGCCTTCTTCCGTCATGGCGCGGCGCAACATCTTGCGGATGTCGGCGTCATCGCTGATGGTCTCGGCGATGATGTGGCGGGCACCTTCCAGGGCTTCGTCGATATCGGCAACGCCCTTTTCGGCGTCCACAAAAGTGGCGGCGAAGGTGGAGAGGGGGAGATCAGCGGGTTCCTGAGTCCAAAGGTAGTTGGCCAGGGGTTCCAGACCCTTCTCCCGGGCGATCATCGCCTTGGTGCGGCGTTTCGGCTTGTACGGCAGGTACAGATCTTCGAGTTCGCTCTTATCCAGCGTGGCTTCAATACGGGCCTTGAGTTCATCGGTGAGCTTACCTTGCTCCTCGATGGAGCTCAGGATGGTCTCTTTGCGGGAAACCAATTCTCGGAAATACGCCAGTTTCTCTTCAATGGCCAGAATCTGGACTTCATCGAGATTTCCCGTAGTCTCCTTGCGGTAGCGGGCGATAAAGGGAACGGTAGAGCCCTCATCGAGGAGTTCGATAGTGGCAATCAGGCTCTTCAGGG
>CANIHR010000170.1 GCA_947467185.1 Bryobacterales bacterium | reverse complement strand
TTTCTTGGCTGTTTTGCCTTCGGCTTTGCGTTGTCCGCGCTGGCCTTTCTGGGTGGTTCCGGCCACCTGCACCTCCATCATGATGTGCACGTTGGTCACGGCCATCTGCATGCCCACCATGGGGCAGGGAAGTTCAACTTCGGCACCATCGCGGCCTTCCTGACGTGGTTTGGCGGCGCTGGCTACATCCTCATCAAATGGGGTGGCGTTGGCCTGGTCGTAGTTCTTATGCTCGCGGCTGTCGTTGGCCTGGCCGGGGCGCTGCTGATCTTCCTGTTTGCCGCCAAGGTCCTGGCCCCTGCCGATAAGCCTCTCGATCCGGCCGACTACCGCATGGAAGGGGTCCTCGGGACCGTGTCCAGCCCGGTAGCCGAGGGCGGAACGGGAGAAATGATATTTGTCCAGCAGGGACGCCGTGCCGCTGCCGCCATTCGCAGCGAAACCGGTGCGCCCATTGAGACCGGACGTGAAGTTGTTGTCACCCGTTATGAACACGGGATTGCGTTTGTACGTGAATGGGACGAGCTAACGGCCTAAAACAGCTCGTCGGGCTTGATGTTGAGCCGGTCCCAGGGTCCAGGCCAGAAAGAATCTCCAGAGAAATTAACGATGAATCCGATGCAGATAGTTGTGATTGTTGCGCTGATGGCGTTGGCGGTCCTAATGCTCATCAGCATGTTCGCCCGGTTGTTCCGGAAAGCGGGTCCCCACCAGGCCCTGATTGTCTACGGCTTCCGCGGCACGCGAGTCATTCAGGGCAAGGGTACTGTGATCTTCCCCATGCTCGAAACCGCACGTGAGCTTTCCCTCGAACTAATGAGCTTCGATGTGGCCCCCACGCAGGACCTCTACACTCGCCAGGGTGTTGCCGTTACGGTGGAAGCCGTCGCTCAGATCAAGGTCAAGAGCGACCCTGTTTCCATCACCACCGCCGCCGAGCAGTTCCTCACCAAGACCGACCAGGCTCGCGAGGCTCTCATCCGCCTCGTGATGGAAGGCCACCTGCGCGGCATCATTGGCCAGCTCACGGTGGAAGAGATCGTCAAGCAGCCCGAAATGGTGGGCGACCGGATGCGTTCCACCTGCGCGGGCGACATGTCGAAGATGGGCCTTGAAGTGATCTCGTTCACAATCAAAGAAGTCCGCGACAAGAACGACTACATCTCCAACATGGGTCGTCCGGACGTGGCCCGCATCAAGCGCGATGCCGACGTGGCTGGTGCCGAAGCCGAGCGCGACACGGCTATCCGCCGAGCCCAGGCCTCGCGTGAAGCGGCCGTCGCGACAGCCGTCGCTGATCAGGAACGGGTCCTCGCCCAGACCCTTTCGCTCGCCAAACAGTCCGAGGCCCAGCGTGACCTGGAAATCAAGAAGGCCGAATACCTGGAAACCGTAAAGCGTCAGCAGGCCCAGGCGGACAAGGCGTACGAAATCCAGACCAACATCATGCAGCAACAGGTGATCGTTGAGCAGGTCAAGATTCAGCAGGTTGAAAGGGAGCAGTCGATCAAGGTGCAGGACGCCGAAATTCAGCGTGTCGAGCGCGAACTGATCGCCACCGTCCTGAAGCAGGCTGAAATTGAGCGGCGCCGCATTGAGACCCTGGCCTCTGCTGAAAAGCAGCGCCTGATCTCCGAGGCGGAAGGTCACGCGAGTGCCATCCGCACGCAGGGTGAAGCGGAAGCTGCCATCACCTTCCTGAAGGGTGAGGCCGAGGCGAAAGCCATGAACGTGAAGGCGGAGGCGTATCAGGAGTGGAATCAGGCCGCCGTCATCGACAAACTGATCTCCACGATGCCTGAAGTGGTCCGCGCCCTCGCCGCACCTCTGGAACACATCGACAAGATCACCATTGTCTCTACGGGCGGAGACTCTGCCGGCATGAACAAGGTGACCGGGGATCTTACCAAAATGGCGGCGCAGGTTCCCGCCCTCTTCGAAACTCTCTCGGGAGTGAAGATGGAGGACCTGTTTAAGAAGGTGGCCGGTATGACGGATAAATCTCAGGGTGGTAGATCCGGGGACAAGGAGTAAATCATGGCACTGATGGAAAGAGTTGGCACTCTGCTGCGGGCCAATCTGAACGACCTGGTGGATCGCGCCGAAGATCCGGAAAAGATGCTCAAGCAGGTGATTCTCGACATGGAGAATCAGTTGATGCAGGTGAAGACGCAGGTGGCGATTTCGATCGCCGACCTGCACCTGCTGGAACGGAGGGCGGCCGAAACCGCCCTCAAGGCCGATGACTGGATGCGGAAGGCGCAACTGGCCGTCGAAAAGGGACAGGATGATCTGGCGAGAGTCGGCATCGAACGGTCGCTCGAATCAAAGAAACTGGCGGGTAACTTCCAGCAGCAGATTGCCGATCAAAAAGCACAGTCGGACACGCTGCGCACGGCCTTCCTGAATCTGGAGGGAAAACTTGGTGAGGCCCGCACGAAAGCGGAACTTCTGATGGCGACACACCGGAGGGCGCGGGTAACCGGCGACGACGCCAAAGCTCAGCTGGGACTGCAGGGCAACGCAACAGCCTCTGCCTGGGATCGGATGAATCGCAAGGTACAGCAGGCGGAAGCCCTTGGACAGGCGACTGCGGAACTAGCCGGTGAAGACATTGAAGGCCGTTTCGCGGCGCTCGAAAAGGAAGACGAGGTCGATCGGCTTTTGGCTGAACTGAAGGAAAGGAAGACCGCGTAAGTGCGTCGCTTAGCGATTCTTTTTGCAATTCTGGCGACCGCCCACGTAGCGGAAACTCTCGTAACTCCGGAACGGGTGGCCAGTGCCACCACCGTTGTGGGGCGCGTTGCTCGCCTGGTTCGAACCGTCTGGTCCGGCTGGAGACGGGAAATCTGGAGCTTCCCTCTACGGCGGCTGGGGGCCGGGTAATTACTTCACTTTCAGGTCGCGTTGCACGGCGCGGACCAGCGCGGTGATCTCATCGCGCGAAACTCCGCGCCACTGCACCACCACGTAATACTTGCCTTCCTGGAACTTCACCGTATCGGCTTCGGCTTTGCCCTTTTGCATCGCTTCGAAGGCGGTGCTCTCCACGGCGAAGCCACAGGCAATCACCTCGGCGGAACCCTTGCTTGTGTACTCGGCTTTCCAGCATTCGGGCGCGGTCTTGCTCTCCACCCCAGGGGGAACCGGCGTTTTGGCCAGCGACTTCCGCGTCCAGCCAGGCGTGGCGGATTGCGGCAGCTTCGGTTCGCCGGGACCCGATTCCCCGCAGCCCACCAGCAGCCCTGCCATCACGAGGAGTAAACTAAAGGTTTCCCATCGAACACTTCCGTTCGCAGCTTTCACGACTTTGAGGATACCTTGTCTCTAACGATTCTGAACGACTCCACACGCGCCAACACCGACGCAGCCTTTTCGCGCTTCGAGTCGGAGAATACACTTGAGCGCGTTCGCGCCATCGACCTTCGGGCTCGCACCGAAGGTCTCGCTGTCCTCTCCCCCACGCAGGACCCGCTAATCCCGATCTCGATGGAGATCAACGCCGAAGGTCAGGTCACGAAAAATTCCCTTGGTGTGCTCGATCTCGCCTGGCAGGCCGCCGAGCACCCCGAGTGGGCTGAGCAGATCACCGCCGAAGTGGAAGAAGTTCGCCAGCGCATTCAGGATGCCCACGGAACGAAGCTTCGCTTCATCATCTGGGCAGGCATGGGCGGGTCCATGGAAGATAAGACGGCGTATAACGCCGCCGGGCTGTTCCGTGGCGGTCCGCGGTTTTACTCGCTTGATTCCACCGATCCGCAAAAGCTGAAATCCATTGTGGACGACATGCAGAAGCGCGCCGGGAAGCCGATCGCGGAGTTGCTGCCCGCCACTTTGGTTGTGGGCATGGCGATGGGGATGACCTCGTACGAACCGGTCGTCAACCTGGAAAAGCTGGCTTCGCTCTATGACAAGTTCGGCATCGACTCTACGGCAAACTTCATTTACATGACCCTGCCGGGGTCGATCCTGGATAACTTTGCCGGACCCCGCGGTTATCGCCGCATCCCCCTGCAGCCCGATAACGACAACACCACGGCTGGCCGGCACTCCGCGCCCCTGACTCGTGGCACGCTCTATCCGCTGGCGCTCGCCAATCAGCCGCTGAAGCCCTGGATTGAGGGCGCCCAACTTACGGACGCTGAGGTGAAGGATGCGCTGAAACTGGCCGCATTCCTGCATGCCAACGGCCTGGCCGGACGCGACAAGGTTACCCTGCTGCTGCCGAAGTCCTGGGTTGCCGCAGCCCTGTGGACCAAACAGGATGTGGAAGAGAGCCTTGGCAAGTCGGAATCGATCGGCATCAAGATCGTTATCGGCGAGCGTGTCGCGCCTCGTCATTACCATCGGTCTGAAGACCCGAAGCAGGATCGTGTCTTCCTCGCGATCCAGCACAAGGGCGAACCACATCCCGATGCCGACGGCATTGGCAAGCTCCGTGTCGGTAAGTACCCGATTGCGATCGTTACTTTCTCCTCGAAGGCTCCTCTTTCGCGCTACATGCAGTTCATCCACTACGTGGTCTTTGGCCTCGGTGTGCTGCGCGAAATGAACTTCGTAACGCAGCCTGCGGTCGAGCTTTATAAGGCGATCACGTCCGAAATCTATAAGGAAGCTGCAACGGTCGACGGGATTCGCAATACGGAAGCCTGGAAAGCTCTGACCACCAATGCCGGGAAGCGCTGGAAGGGTGTGGTGGGTCTGGAAACGCCCGAGACGCTCGCCGCCGCCATCAAGGGTGCCTTCGAGCACCGCAAGATCAATTACGGTGAGTTCACTTTCTTCGGCGATACCCGTTACTCCGAGGAAGGTCAGCAGCTACGCGCCATTCTCGATGAAGCCGCCAACCGGATCTTCAAGTCCACCTTCCACATGGTGGCCGACGTTTATGAAGGCCCGGCCATGAACCACAGCTTCCACGAGATGATCATCGGCCACGGCAAGTGCTTCTCGATCGTGCTGCTGAGTGAAAAACAGGCTCGTTTCGCTGTTGCCGGCTACGAGTCCGACTATCACACCGCTCAGTTCCTGGCCACCTGCCAGGCGCTGCGCAAGAAGGGCCGGATCGTGCACCCGGTGCTGGTAAAGGATCTCAGCCCGGAATCGATGGAAATCGTGGAAGCTTTCTTTGCGGAAACCGCCCGCGAGTTCAAAGCCCCGGCACAGACGCAGGCACCACCCCCACCGCCACGTACGTTTCGTCCGCGTACCGACGGGCCACGTTACGATGGCCCCCGCAGCAGAGCCCCGCGCAACGATGGTCGCCGCAGTGATGGGCCGCCCCGCCGCTACCCCTCGCGCGGTCAGCACTAACCTCAGGGCCACTCCCGTGAGATCCTGAAAGGACCAGGCAGTAACCTCTCGCAAACATTCAAAATGGGCAAATATAAGGCCTTCAAAAAGAAATCCGACGCACCTCCACAGGTAAAACCTGGCGTCCCGTGTCTCATCATCGTCGTCGGCGCGATGATCTTCATTTTCGTGGTCCTTATTCTGGTGATGCGCAATGCGTAGCGATGGACGCCGCCCGGACGAACTCCGGCCTCTCGAAATCATTCCCGGCTACCTCAAGACTGCCGAGGGTTCGGTTCTCATCAAGACGGGAAACACGCATGTTCTTTGCGCTGCTACCGTTGAAAACTCGGTGCCTCCCTTCCTGCGTAACTCCGGAAAGGGCTGGGTCACCGCCGAATATTCGATGCTGCCCCGCGCTACCTCCACCCGCACGCCCCGCGAAGTCACCAAGGGCAAGCAGGGTGGCCGGACGCATGAGATCCAGCGCCTGATCGGGCGTTCACTTCGGGGCATCGTCAACATGCAGGCGCTGGGAGAACGCTCCATCATTCTGGATTGCGACGTGCTTCAGGCCGACGGCGGCACTCGCTGCGCTTCCATTACGGGCGCTTACGTCGCGCTTGCCCTGGCGGTGAAGCAGCTAATGACCTACAAGGTCCTGTCAAAATCACCGCTTCTGGGAGCCGTGGGCGCCATCAGCGTAGGTATCCGCAAGGGTGAACCCCTGCTTGATCTCTGCTACGAAGAGGATTCCTCTGCCGAAGTGGATGCCAACGTCGTGATGACGGGCGACGGCCGCTTTATTGAATTCCAGGCAACTGCCGAACAGCAGGCTTTCGACGACGTGCAGATGGACCAGATGCGCGTGCTGGCAAGGGCAGGTATTGCTCAGATCCTGGAAGTTCAAAAAGCCGTTCTCGGGTAAGTGGTGATGAAGCTCTACTGCGCGACCGGGAATCCAGGGAAACTGCGTGAATTTCGCCTCGCAGGCGAAGTTCTCAACATCGATGTCGAACCTCTGCCCGGAATCAAATCCATTGAAGCGCCCGAGGAAACCGGCGATACCTTCGAAGCCAACGCCATCCTGAAAGCGGAGTACTACAGTCGCTTTGCGGAAGGTCCGCTGTTTGCTGATGACTCGGGGCTGGCCGTGGATGCGTTGGGCGGTGCGCCAGGAGTACTCTCTGCCCGTTATGCAGACTCCGGGCTTTCGGGCCATGATGCCGATGAGGCGAATAATCAGCTTGTCCTGAAGAACCTGGCACCGCACGCTGACCGCACGGCGCGCTTTGTCTGCGTTATCGCGCTGGCTGACAAGGGCAAAGTGATCCAGACGTTTCGTGGCGAGGTGGAAGGCCAGTTACTCCACGAAGCCAAAGGCCCCGGTGGCTTCGGTTATGACCCTCTCTTCTACTACCCGCCCTTCGGCTGCACCTTCGGCGAGGCGACCAGCGAACAGAAGTTCGGCGTTAGCCATCGAGGCAAAGCCCTCCGCCAAATGCTCGCATACCTGACCCGCTAAACTAAACGGCAATATGCGGGCAGCGCTGGAAAGCTATTTCGAATTTGCCACTCTCAGGACTACCTGGCGGACCGAGATAATTGCCGGCCTGACCACCTTTATGACGATGGCGTACATCGTCTTCGTCAACCCTTCCATCCTGCACGATGCCGGCATGCCTTTTGAGGGTGTGGTCGCCGCCACATGTGTGGCCGCCGCCATCGGCAGTATTCTGATGGGCCTGGTCGCCCGCTATCCGATTGCGCTCGCGCCGGGGATGGGGTTGAACGCCTATTTCACCTATACCGTAGTGAAGGGTATGGGGATTCCCTGGGAGGTGGCCCTGGGAGCCGTGTTTCTGTCGGGCGTCGCCTTCGTTGCTCTCACCGCCCTCGGTATCCGTCAGCTCATCGTCGCGGCGATCCCCAAAGAACTCCACTCTGCCGTCGCCGCCGGCGTTGGCTTGTTCATCGCGTTCATCGGCCTGCGCAGTGCCGGAATCGTCACGGCCAACCCCGCCACCCTGGTCGGACTGGGCGACCTGCACAATCCGAATACGCTCCTTGCCGTCTTTGGCCTGATGCTCATCGCGGCACTGCTCTGTGCCCGGGTGAATGCTGCCATTCTGATCGGCGTCGTTGCCACCTGGCTGCTCGGGGCCGCCCTTGGCGTGTTCCACTTCAATCCGCAGCCCTATAGTTTCACTGCCATTACCGCCACTGCCGGGAAGTTGCAAATAGGCTCTGCCACTGCGATCGGCCTGGCCGAAATCGTTTTCGTCTTCCTCTTCGTCGATCTCTTCGATAATGTCGGCACTCTGCTGGCCGTCGGCACCAAAGCCGGACTCTTTCGAAACGCCGAGGAGGTGCCACGGCTCAACCGGATCCTCTATTGCGATGCGATCGCAACACTCGCCGGAGCGGTATCCGGCACCTCGACAGTGGTCAGTTACATCGAAAGTTCCGCCGGAGTCGCCGCCGGTGGCCGCTCGGGTGTGACAGCCATTGTCACCGGCCTCCTATTCGCCGTGGCACTGTTTGTAGCACCGCTGGCCGGAGCGATTCCCGGTGCCGCTACTGCGCCAGCCCTCATCGCGGTCGGCAGTATGATGATGACGAGCGTTTCCGAGATTCCGTGGGCAGACCCGGAGATCGCGATCCCGGCTTTTCTAACACTGCTCGGGATTCCGCTCACATTTTCGATCGCTAACGGTCTGGCCCTCGGCTTCACCGCCTGGACGCTGATTCGTATCCTCCGTGGCCGCTTCCGCGAGGTGCACTGGATGGTCTACATCCTGACCGCGCTGTTCATTGCCCGCTTTGCCTGGCTTCGCGCGGCTTAATTCCCAACACTTTGATGCGTGACGTGAGGGTGGCTGCGTTCACTCCCAATACCTCTGCAGCGCCTCCCTTGCCGGATATTCGATAGTTGGTCTGGCGAAGCGCCAAAAGGACATTGGCCTTCTCCCGCTCCCGCCACTCGGCTTCGGAAATAACCTCTCCTTCGGGAATCACACGCTGCGGCGATGTAATAAGTTTCCCGTCCGGCAGTTCCATCGCAAGCTTGCCACCGTGCGAGACGATGATGGCCCGCTCAACCACGTTCTGCAGTTCACGGACATTCCCTGGCCACTCATACGCCTGAGCTCTCTCCAGTTCCCGCTTCGGCACAGCCGGTTGGGGGACATGGAACCGCAGCGCAGCCTGCCGGACAAAGTGCGCTACCAAATCGGGGATATCCTCTGGCCTTTCCCGCAGTGGAGGAACGTCAATCGGGAAGACCCCAAGCCGGTAGTATAGATCCAGGCGGAACCGTCCTTCGGCAATTTCCTTCTTCAGGTCTCGATTGGTCGCTGCCACCACCCGAACATTCACCCGGCGTGTTACTTCATCGCCGACACGTTCGAACTCCCCTTCCTGCAGGACACGCAGAAGCTTGGCCTGAAGCTCCAGGGGAATCTCCCCCACTTCGTCCAGAAACAGCGTGCCCCCGTCAGCGAGCTGAAAGCGACCGAGCCGATCCCGCACGGCGCCGGTAAAGGAGCCCCTAACGTGTCCGAAAAACTCGCTCTCAAACAACTCGCGGGGAATAGATCCACAGTTAACCTTCACCAGCGGTTTCCGCGCGCGCGGACTGCGGTTGTGAATGGCCCGTGCGATCAACTCTTTGCCTGTCCCGCTCTCACCCAGAACCAGAACATTTGCGTCTGTCGCTGCCACAAGTTGGACCTGGTGGAGGACCCTTTGCAGCGCCGGACTCTTCCCCAGGATGTCACCAAACGAGCCCGTCTCCTCCACCTCCTCCCGCAGGTAGTCGCGCTCCTGTTCCAGCTCACGACGCAGTTTCTCGTTCTCTTCGAACGCGCGGGCGTTGGCGATGGCGATGGCTGCGGCATTTGCCATGGTTCTCAGCCATCCAAAACAGTCATCATCGGCTGCAGTGCGCCGGAATACTGCGAGGACGCCCAGAACCTCCCCACGGAATACGAGGGGGTGCCCGGTGAAGCTCACCAGGCCTTCGGCGGCGACCCACTCGGGATGCCTCACCCATCGGCTGTCCTGGTCGAGGCGCTGAATCAGGAGGGATCCTCCGGTGGCTGCGATGTGGGAGATCTTGAGGTTGCTCGGCGAAATCGGGATGCGGTGAAAAGTACCGTCAGTCCGCGTCCACGGGGCTGTGTCCGAGATGGAATCTCCGGCAGAAGCCCGGAGGTGTAGTGCCACCTGATTCGACCCGTCTCCCCTGGCACAGAAAGGGCAGGCGGCATCCGTGTCACGGAGCCACAAGCGAGCCAGCGCGACTCCCGGTTGCCGGGCGACTGCCTCGATGATCGCCTTCAGCACCGCGCCGAGTGAGCGCTGTTCGGCCAGCGCGAGGATGATTTCGGGAAGCGGCTCCAGGTCCATACCCGATCTTATCCTGAAACTTCATGAATCATTGCTGAAATTTCGCTATTCGTGATATTTCGCTAGCCGTCACGGTTCTGGTTGCTACCTGTTTTCAATGATTTACGTTTGGTACTCGCCATGCCTTTTAGTGAGGCGTCCCTCGTGACAGAAAAGAGAAAACGAAAATGCAAAGAATCACCGCCATCAACCCTGCAGAAGCCACCGGCAAGACGAAACAAATGCTGGACGGAGTCCAGGCCAAAGTCGGCATGACTCCCAACCTCATGAAAACTCTCGCCGCCGGTCCTGCTGCACTGGAGGCGTATCTCAACTTCGGTGCCGCCCTTACCACCGGCCATCTCGACGGGAAACTTCGGGAGCAGATCGCTCTGACTGTCGCTCAGGCAAACTCTTGCGAGTATTGCCTCTCGGCTCACACCGCCATCGGCAAGATGGTGGGCCTGAAGCCGGAAGAGCTCGCCGCCAGCCGGGAAGCGCAGTCCGCCGACCCAAAACGCTCCGCGGGTCTGCAGTTCGCCCAGGCATTGGTTGTGCAGCGTGGTGAGGTCTCCGACCAGGCGATTGCTCAGGTGAAGGCAGCCGGTTACTCAGACGGTGATATCGCTGAAATCGTCGCCAACGTCGCGATCAACATCTTTACCAACTACTTCAACCATGTTGCCCGCACCGAAGTCGACTTCCCGAAGGTCAGTGTGGTGCTGGAAAAGGCGGCTGTTTAACCCATGACAACCCTGCTCAAGCCGCCGTTTAATTCTGAAACGGCGGCTCAGAAGGTCGCCCTGGCCGAGGCCGCCTGGAACTCCCGCGACCCTGAGCGTGTCGCCCTCGCCTACTCTCCGGATTCCGAATGGCGTAACCGGACGGAATTCCTGCGCGGACGCGCCGAGATCCGGGCTTTCCTGCAACGGAAGTGGGCGAAGGAACTCGATTACACGTTGCAGAAGACGCTTTGGGCCTTCACCGACAACCGGATTGCCGTCACGTTCGAGTACGAATGGCGAGACGGATGCAACCAGTGGCACCGCTCGTATGGGAATGAACTCTGGGAATTCGACGACGAGGGACTGATGCGCCGCCGCATCGCCAGCATTAACGATGCACCAATTGAGGAGAAGGAGAGACGCCTGTGTACCTAAAAGAGATCTGGCGGTATCCGGTGAAGTCGATGGCCGGGGAATCCCTCCAGCGCGCCCGGTTGACGGAACTGGGGCTGGCGGGGGATCGTATCTTTCACGTCCGAAGTGGGCAGGGCAGGGTAGTCACCTCCCGTACCCATCCCCGCCTGCTGGGACACAAAGGGACCGACGCGATTGAACCTGCCGAATTGGAGGACATTGCCGGACCCGGGGCGCGTCTGGTTCGCGATGAAACCGCGCGGCGCTTCGATGTACTGCCGCTGCTGGTGGCGACAGATGGGGCGATTGAGGCGTTTGGTCGCGACAGTCGCCGATTGCGCCCCAACCTGATCATCGGGGCCGTTGCCGGGTTGATGGAACGGCAGTGGCCCGGCCACAAATTGAGAATTGGGAGCGCCGTGATCGATATGGACAGCCTTCGGGGACGATGTGTAATGACCACCTTCGACCCGGATACGCTGCGGCAGGATCTGAACGTGCTCAAGGACATTGTGCGCCGTTTCGACGGGGAACTGGCTCTGAATGCCGCCGTGGAAACACCGGGATTACTTGAAGTCGGGATGCCTGTGGAACTGCTGGAGCACTAGAAGCGGTAAAACTTGTGACGGCAGGCGCGACACCGGAACGGCGCGATAAAAAATAGTCTCAGGAATTCTTCGAAAATACCCTGGCGGCTGGTGCGTCGAATATTTTGTGACGTGCAGGCAGGGCAGAAGCCGGAGCGACTCCGGCCATCGTCTGTCTCGGTTATTTCCTGCGTCTCCGCTTTTACCAGCGTCTTCTTCGGCGGTTCCAGCTGGAATTGCGGATGAACGCAGGAAGGGAGTTCCTCACGGTGTAGCAGCGGCTCCAGTTTGAAGCCGGGGACCGCAGCGGCAAGGCTGCTCTCGATGGAATCGACCACCTTGGCCACCTTCTGATTGGCAACCTTCGATGAATCACGAAGATTCATCAGAGTTCGGGATTGATCGGCTGAGACCTTCTCGAGCATCTCAATCCGGGAACCCAGCGTTTCACTCAGTGCGTTGGTGCTCTGGACGACTGCCTTT
>CANIHR010000169.1 GCA_947467185.1 Bryobacterales bacterium | reverse complement strand
TTGCGCCATGAGCGCGGTGGGTGGCGTTGAGGGGTGTTTCGGTGAGGGGCTGCGCGGTGGCTAGTGCCAGCGGCCCCTGGATGGCAATCTGCGCGTATTTCGGACTGGCGTATTCGGCCTCGCAGTCGAAGGAGGCGACGGCGGTGCGGATGTGCTCGAAGTCCTTTTCCTGATTGCCGGCGTTTACGCAGAGGAAGAATTCGGTGCCGGAGACGCGGTGGACGAGGATGTCATCCACGAAGCCACCGTGGTCATAGAGGAGGCCGGAATAGTGGGCCTGGCCGTTCTGCAGTTTGGCGGTGTTGTTGGTGGTGATGAAGGAGGTGGCTTCGAGAGCCTGGGGACCACGGATTTCAATCTCACCCATGTGGCTGACGTCGAACAGGCCGACGGCTTTACGCACGGTGTGGTGCTCGTCGACGAGGCCGGAATACTGGACGGGCATGTCCCAGCCTCCGAAATCGACCATCTTTGCGCCATGAGCGCGGTGGGTGGCGTTGAGGGGTGTTTGCAGGAGGCCGACGGTTGTCATTGGCAGAATTGGGCGCGCAGGTTCGCGCAAGGAACATTGTAGCGTCCGGGCCACGCTAGTGTGTCGTAGTGCTGTCCGGTTTTTGAAAGAATTCGATCAGTAGCTGGCTGACTTCCTCCGGGCGCTCGTGCTGCAGCCAGTGGGTGTTTTGGGGGAAGGTTCGGAGTTTAGCGTGTTCGCAATACCCGAGGCTGGCGTGGGCCATTTCGACGCGGAGGAACTTGTCTTTTTCGCCCCAGAGGATGAGGACCGGCAGGGTCAGGCGTGGCCGACGGAACACGGCGGGTTTTCGCAGCGTGGTGAGGGCGGCTCGGTACCAGTTGATCATTGCCGTTAGGGCACCGGGTTGGCTCCAGGCCTCCACGTACTGGCTCAGGTCTTCGGGGGAGAAAGTGCCCGGGAGGCTGGAACCAGTTAACGCCCGTTTTCCGGCGGCGAAGCCGAAGGCCGAGATCAGTGCCTCGGGCAACCAGGGCAACTGGAAGAAGCCGATGTACCAGCTGCGCAACATCTGGCCCGGGTTGCCTTTCAGGAAGCTCTGCATTACGGCAGGATGGGGTACGTTCAGAATCGCGAGGGCTGAGATACGGTCCGGATGCTGAATCGCGACACTCCAGGCGACCGCTGCTCCCCAGTCGTGGCCGGCGAGGAAGAATGTCGGGCTGCCAGTCTGGTCGGCGATGGCGATTACGTCGGAGACCAGATGGGCGATGCCGTATTGGGCGACACCCGCTGGCTTGCTGCTCTGGTTGTAGCCGCGCTGGTCGGGGACGATGACTCGAAATCCGGCCTCGGCGAGGGGGGCGATCTGCTTTTGCCAGCCGACCCAGAATTCGGGGAAGCCGTGGAGCAGGATGACGAGCGGACCGTCCTCCGGACCCACGCAAACGGCGTGCAAGGTGCCGTCCCCGTTGCGGAACGTCATTTCGGGGCCTGGCCTTTCAGGCCGACGGGCGGGAAGTAGGCGCCCTTGAGCTCACGCTTCCAGTAATTGCCGGTCTTGCTGCGTTCTGCGAAGGTGGTGAATTTGTATTCGTAAACCATCGCCCGCAGCAGCTTCGGTGGATTGACACCAAAGGGGCTGGAACCGTAGAGGTCCAGAACTGGTTTAGAGCCTTCGAGCGTCCTAAGGATGAGCGGGATGATCCAGGGGTTCTGGCGTGCGTTGCCGAGGGCTGCGAACCACATCTGCCAGTCGAGGCGGGGCTGGAAGGGGGCGACCCAGCTGGGGGCGCGGTCTAAGGGGCCGGGCTTGTGGCGAAACTTGTATTCGAGCCAGTGTTCGCCGTCGAGCGAGCCTTCGATTACGATCTCCGGGCGCATGGTGGTCATCACCGAAAAGAGGCCGTAGCGGTTGACGATGCCGACCGAGGAAGCGAGGCGTTCGAGGTCGGCGAGCGGTTTCGGGACGGCGGTGAAGACGCTGACGAGGCTGATGGCGGAGAGGGTGACGATGGCGGCGGTGAGCGTGGCGGTGGTCGGCTCCGAGACGGGGACGGGCTTCACTGGTTTCAGTTTCCAGCGACTGAAGAAGCGGTCGTCAAACAGGAACAGGCAGAGGCAGGCAGTGAGCACGTTGAAGAACGTGTAATTGCCGGTCAGGAAGATCATCGTCTGCAGGAACAGAAAGGCGACACCGGCGAACTGCTTCACTCGGCGGGGGCCGAAGATCAGGAACGGGACAACCAGTTCGATCACGAACATGATGGCGGTGGCCGCCTTGTGCACGCCGGAGGGCAACTGGTGGGCATACCATGCGATCACATTGGGCAGGGGCTGGGTCTGGAAGTGGAAGTCGAGCGCGGTGAGGTTGTGCCAGGTGGGGTCGCCCGAGAGCAGTTTGACCGCGCCGGACTCGAACATCAGGCGGAAGAGGAGGAGCTGGAAGAGCCAGACGCGGCCGCGAGAGGGCTTCAGGAAGATGGCGAGGAAGGCGGTTTCGAGGAGGAGGAAGTCCCACTGAAAACCCATAAACATCTGGCCGGCGGCGACGAGCGAGAGGTAGTAAACGAACAGGATGGCGAAGATGGTCCGCTGCCAGTTGGAGAAGGGGCGGGCAATGATGGAAATCGCGGCGAGGGCCACACCGCCCCAGCAAACCGTAAGGATGGCGAGGTCGGAGGAATCGAGCCAGAAGAGGGTGGGGAGGCGCCAGTAGCCGGCGTCACCGATTTGTCTCTGGACCTGGCCGAGGTAGCCCGCGATGGGGATGATACCTTCCGAGCCGATGAGGCCCCGGACCTGGGTGCCCAGGGAAGCAAGCGCGATGAGGAAGATGAACGAGAGGGCTCGACCGAAGATGAGGGCGGCGTGCGAGTACTCGGAGGGCGCGACGGAATCGCCCCACAGCAGCCTGGTGGCTTTCATGCCCGGACCGGGGTTCTCTGCAATCCTGCCGTAGAAAAACTCGCAGATAAAAGCGAAGCCGGGGAGGTTGAGGTAGAGCCAGAGGCCGAGTTTCCAGAGGGGTTCGCGGGAGAGCGAGCGGAAGACGACTTCGGCCCCGGTATAGACCTTCCCATCGTCAATCAGATGCACTTTTTCGCGAAGCTGGCCGTCTTCGAGGTCAGGGAATTCGTGTAACGCCTGTTTGATGGAAATGTAGCGGATATCGTCGCCGGTACGCGACCTCCAGTAGCCGACCCAGGTTTGGCAGAATTTGCAGTCGGCATTAAAGATGAGAGTCTTCATCGTGTGAGAACGGAAGCTCTCTGCGCGCTCTCGATCGCGGTGGAAATGGGGTCGAGCTTGACGACGAGGAGTGTCTGGTCGTCCTGGGGCGAGCAGGTGCCGAGGAACAGGCGGACATCTTCGAGTATGGAAGAACAGATTTCCGTGGGTATGCCACTCCAGTGGCGTTCGATGGAAGCTGCAATGCCTTCTTCACCGAACTCTTCGTCCTTCTCATTGGCGGCTTCGAGGATGCCATCGGAGAAGACGACGAGGAGGTCGCCTGGTTCGGCATCGATCGTAGCCTGGCGGTAACGAACGCCGGGGAGGAGGCCGAGGACGGGGCCTCCTTCATCGAGGCGGAGAACCTGTGTCCCCTGGGCGGTGCGGCGGACGAGGAGCGGGGGCAGGTGGCCGGCGTTGATGTAGCGGAGGCTGCCGCGTTCGCGGTCGTAGTAACACCAGAAGAGGCTGACGAAGCGCTCTCGGGCGGTCTTCATGCAGAGGAGGTGGTTGAGTCGTTCGGCGGCCTGTTCGTGGTTTACGGCGGCTCCGGTACCGACCGAGGCGCGCACGGCACCCTGAACTACGCCCATCAGGAGCGCGGCGGGGAGGCCTTTGCCCGAGACATCACCGAGAATGAGCGCGACCTCGCCATCGTCAGTTTCAAAGACATCGTAGAGGTCTCCACCGACCTGGTAGGCGGGGACGCAGCGGGCGGCGAAGCCGAGGCGACTGGCGATGGAATCGTCGTTCGGGAAGAGGTCGGACTGGACGCGTCGGGCGACGGAGAGCTCCTCTTCAATGTGCTTGCTGCGCATGTAGCCGCGGAAGCGGAGGGCGATGAGGAGCATGGCGCCAAGGAGGGCGAGGGCGGCGGCGCAACCGACGATCAGGTTGGTCTGCAGGGGGCCGAAGTTGGTGGAGACGCCGTCGAGCAGGATGCCGATTTCAGCTACTTCGAGGGGGCGTCGACCGCCGCGGCCTCGGCCACCATTGCGGCCATTGGGCGCATCGGGCGGGATGATGACGGGGGCCGCCGAGAAGGTAGGGCCAGGGGCTGGGGCAGCACCGGCGGGAGGCACGGGGGGCAGGTCGGGAAGATTGACGCCGGTAGCAGTGGGGCCGGAGGGACCCGTCGGGCCGGGAGGGGCATCGGGTGGCCGGTCGCCACGGCCAAAGCCGGGAGGTCCTCCGAAACGGTTGGGCGTCAGGATGACGACGGCGGTGCCGGATTTGGTGGAGACTTCGGCCGGGACGCGGTCTCGGTTCGCCATCAGTTTGGAGATTTCGCCCGTCTTGTAAGTGGGCGCGGCGGTGGCTCCGTCGGTTGCGGCGAGGACTTTGCCTTCCATATTGAGGATGCGAATCCAGGCGATCTGGTCGGGATCCTCTTTGACCAGTTCGGTGAGGGCGGGGCCGAGTTTGGCGGAATCTTCGTTGCCGGCCTGGCGGGTGACGCGGCTGACGGCCTGCATGCGGCGTCCTGCCTCGCGTCCGGCTTCCTGACGGACCAGATTGCGAGACACGTAGTGGTAGGTGGCGAGGGGCTGAGCGAGAAGAAGGAGGCCCAGGAGAACACCGAAGCCGATGGAGAGTCGGAACCAGAGGAGCTTTGTTTTCACAGGCTTTTCATTTTCACCGTTACGAGTATCGTTTGGCTCATCATACAATCCGCCTGCATATTATTGCGCGGTGGCAGGGGGCAGAGTTCCCTTTCGAAGTGTTTTCTGACACGCATTTACACCGGAGAGGAGGGTTTGGGGCTACACTCTTCCTATGCGTAAAGTAATGCTCCTTCTTTTGGCCACCAGTGCCTTGTCCTTGTTCGCGCAGCAGCCGCCCGCTGCGCCGCCTGCCGGGGGAGGTCAGGCTCGGCCTGCGCCGAAGAATCTTAAGATCCTGAAGCCGGAAGATGTTCGCGCCGCGATGGGGATGTTTGTGGCGGGAACCGGCCTGAACTGCATGGGTTGCCACGTTCAGGGCGATTTCGCCAGCGACGAAAAGCACGAAAAGGTCGTGGCGCGGAAGATGCTGGAAATGACGGGCGAAATCAATGCGAAGACCTTCGCTGGCGCCATGAAGGTGACCTGCTTCACCTGCCACCGCGGCGAAGCGCATCCGAAGACCGCTCCGGACCCCAAGTAGTTCTTTCTTAAAGAGTGGGCGCGGCGGTGAAGATCTCCGCCGGTGCCGTAACAAATGGGCCGAACTTGTGCCGCAGCACGGGCTGGCCATTCTCTGTGACCGTCAGGGTCATATCCGCTGGTTCGTAGCGGACGGAGAAGTGGCGGGGTCCGGTTGCCGGTGCCAGTTCGGCCGTTGTTTTTGATGCACCGTAGAGACCGAATTCGGAGATGAGGGTGGGCTTGCCGAGAGCCTGCACAAGGCGGAGTTCGTAGCGCGCGGCCGCGGGTCCGGCGGTGATCAGGATGTCGGTGGTGCCTTCGGGACTTGTGGCGGGGCGGTCGAACGTGAAGGACAGCGGGGGATTCAATTGCGGGCGCAGGTTGGAGGCTGGAGAAAACCAACTCGCGATACGGACGTACCGCAGGGGACGGTTGTGGAGCATTTCGTCGTAGGGTCCCGTGATACCGAGCGCGAGGCTGACGGCGAGGCCCGGAAGGATGAGGGCGCACGGGATGATTGCCGGAATTCGAGTGAACGAGACGGCCAGAGCGGCCAGGATGAATAGTGGCAGGAAATCTACCTGATATCGCTGGACGCTCCAGCCGGTGCCTGCGAGGAAGAGGAGCAGGCCGAAGCCGCTGGCGGTGATGGCGATGAGGACAGGGCGGGCCGGGGAGCGACGTGCGATGAGCGGCAGCAGCAGAATGAACGGGGAGAGCCAGAAGGCTCCGATAATCGGCTCCAGTGTGTACCAGGCCGGCACGGTGGCGGGGCGCGGTGCGGCGTGGAACCAGGGGAATACCGGGTCTGCGGTGGGCGGCAGCGCGAAAAGGTAACGGAAGCCTCGTTCGAGGTTTGAGAACGTCCAGTGGACTTCGGTCTGGTTCGCTCCACCGAGCAGGTATCGGGTACCGAATTCGAGGGGGTCATGGAAGCGGACGTAGTTGTAGAGGCAGACTCCGCAGCAGACCAGGGCAAATGGGACGGCGAGGCGGAGGAAGTCGGTGCGGTACTTCCAGAGGATGAGGGCCAGGGCACAGGTTCCGACGAGGCCGAGGTGGGGGCGACAGGTTACCGCCAGTCCGAAGAACAGGCCAGCGGTGATGAGCCACTTGCTTGCGGCGGTGTTGAGGTAGCGGAGCAGGAAGAAGAGTCCGGCGGAGATGCAGCAGTAGCCCCCGGCGATGGCGACTTCGTAGACCCAGACGCGGTTCATCAGGAAGGGCACGGCCTGACAGGCTCCGAGGGCGAGCAGAGCGATGAAGATGCGCCAGGGGCGGGGTCTGGCTCCCTGGAGTTCGATGAGGCCGAGCAGGGCTCCGGCGGCGAAGAGCCAGCCTGTGAAGCCGAACCCGAAGATCGCGGCGTTTTCGGCGAGGTCGTGGTGCGTGACGAGTCGCCAGGGCGCGAAGGCAAGGAGCGCCGGGCCGATGCCGTGGTAGAGGTAGTACCGCTTGTTGAAGAGAACGGCGTCGAAGAGTTTCAGCGAATCATCAACTTTGGGATCCCACGGATTGGGCTGCGCGAGGAGTTGCGGCGAAGGGGCGAGCGGCAGGTAGAGGTGGCCGGATGTCAGGCCCTGCGCGAGGTAGTTGTAATAGCCGTCGAGCGTCTGGCCCCAGACGATGTCATGCCCGGCGGCGCGGACCTGCCAGTGGTAGTAGCAGCCGATGATGAAGGCGGCTGCGAGGAAAGCGACGCGGAGCGGGGTGAGGAGAGTTCGCACGCGGACTAAGCCACCGAATCGCTGGCGCGCAGGGCGCGCTGGAGGTCGCGAATGGACGTGATGTTGGAGTAGGTCGCGACGGCTCCACTGCGTGCGGACGTGGCATCGAGGAGCGCGAACGAGTTGACGATCAGGGTGAAGCGGATGCCATCCGGTCGCTGGTACTCGAGCTCCAGATTGACGATGGGTTCTCCGGTCAAAATCGTGCCTCGCAGGGGCCAGGCGTCGGGATCGAGCTCGGCGCCGTCGGAGGTGCGCATGGTGCCGGGCTGGCGGGAAGCCAGGGGAGCACCGGGTTCCATGAGGCCACCGAAGATCTCAGCGGCAGCGGAGTTGGCGATTTCCACGCGAAGGTCGCGGTTGACGACGATGACAGCTACCGGGGCTTCACGGACGACTTTGTTGAGTTGCGAGTAAAGAGCTTCGCGGGCGCGGGCCTTGTTCACACGGTCGAGTTCGGCGTTCCTGAGGTCGGTGATGTCGCGTACGAAGAGGTTAATGCCGGATGCGGCAGGAGCGGCCTCAAATTCATACCAGCGTTTTGTGGCTTCAAGACGGTCCTCGAAGCGGGCAGGCGTCCGGTTCATCAGAACGTGGGTAAGTTCCCGATAGAGAGTGCCTCCGGGCGTTTCGGGGAAAATGGTGCGGAGGCTGCGGCCCAGGATCTGGGCGGGGGCTTTCTTCGCTACCTGGCCGGCGCGCGGGTTGGCGTAGACGCAGCGCAGTTCGGAGTCCACCGAGAGGACAATTTCCTGGCTGGATTCGAGGAGGCTTCGGTACTGCGTCTGGGCATGCATGGACTGAAAGCGTTCCATTCGGAGACGCTGCATCGCAACGCAGATGGCGAGCGCGAGGAGCAGGAAAAGTGCGCTTGCCCAGCGGTAGGGGCTCAGGTCGGTTTCGGGGGGAAGACTTGTTTCGTTGGCCCATACTGCGGTGGCAGTCAGCAGCGAGGTGGTGACGAGGCCGGGTTTCAGACCGCCGTACCAGGCACCGATTGTGACGCCGGCGGTGAAGCATAGCCACATAGCCGCTGGGCCGGCGACGGGTTCGAAGAGCAGGCGCAGCACGAGGGCCAGGACGGTGGCGAGGATCGCCACCGCGAAACGGCCGAGGCGTGAATCGTTCAGAACCTGCTCCATGGCTGTTAGCGCTCTTCGGGGGCGAGTTCGTTGGCAGTGACGAAGGCGGGTAAGATATCGACCGGGATGGCGTCGACCTTCTTCAGCGTCGCGGCGACGTCAGGATTGATGACGCCCAGGCTGTCCATCATCTTCTTCGCACCGGCGTAATCGCCCGTGGCTTCGAGGGTGAGCAGGTCGTGGGCGAGATCGGCAACGGCCTGACGGATCTTCGTCTGGTCGACCGTCCAGGTGCCGTTGCGGTAGACGAAAGCGCCCTTCTGCTGGAGGTAGTTGAACTGGATCGCCATGCCCTTGCCGTGGGCTTCGTGGATGCCGAAGCGGAGGGTACGGAAGGAGGAGGCGAGGAAGGTGTTGTAGAGGCGGATCTCGTCGTGCTCGATGTAGCCCTTGTTGTAGAAGTGCTGGAGCATGAAGAGGCCGAGGATGTCGGCCTTGGCTTCCTCGATGGCGCTGTACAGTTCCTTGAGTTCCTGACGGGGGCTGGAGTCGCGGCCATCGACTTTTAGCGTATTCGGACCGATGCCGTGGCTCATTTCGTGCGCCAGGATGTGGGTGAAAAAGGCGTCGAAGCTGAGGTTCTGGACGGCTTCGGGCGCAAGGACCAGCTTCGTGATGGGGATGAGGTTGGCCTTGAATTTCGCTTCCTGCACGTTGCGGAGCATGACGCGCTTGGTGCCTTTTTCGCGGACGACACGCTCATCATTGGGGAGATTGTAGGCGGCGGTCTTCACGCCATGATCGCCGTCGCCGGTGGCAATGATTTGGTTGACGACGCGGATGGGCGCGAGCGCTCCAATTTTCGGATTGCGGAACTTCGGATCCATGGGCAGGATGTTCTCGACTTCCTGCATATGGTCGCCGAAGAAGCGGAGCTTGGCGGTTTCGGCGTCGTCGCGAATGTTGACGTAGGCTTCGAAGCCGGCCTTGTAGCCGAAGATCTCGTCGTTATAGGTTTCGTAGGGGCCGATGGTGATGTCGATGGGGGCGTCGAGGTCCATCCAGGCGACATCGCTCTCGTAGTAGTCGTTGGTGAGGAAGGCTTTGGCGCGGGTTTCGAGGAAGTGGCGGAGAGTGGCGTTCGAGGTGAGTTTCGCGGCGTCGCGCAGGAGGCGGGCGCAGGCCTGGAGTTCGGCTTTATAGGTGTCGGAGTAGGGGACAGTGCGAAGGCCACCGGCGCCATCGCGGCCGATGACGGTGAAGAAGCCCTGTGCCTCGTCGCGGTCCTTGGTGGAGAGTGAGGCGGCCCATTTTTCGAAGTCCGCTTTGGTCATGTTCTCGGGGTAGAAACCGGCTCCGAGAGGTTTGCGGGCTGGGACTGCGGGGAGGAAGGACTGGTGTTCGTCGAGATCGGACCAGGGGCCTTTGTTGAGCCAGAAATAGTCGTAGCGGGCGCGGCCGAGCGGGGAAGTATCGAGTTTGAGACGGTCCTGGAGAGCGGGGTTGCCGGCCCAGACCTGGCGCAGGAAGATGGTGTCGATGATGCGGGCGGCTTCGATGAGGCGGGGCAGGGCCTTGCGGTCCTGCGGCGAGAGCTTCGAGATGTCAACTTTGAGGTCGACAGGGGCGAAGCGGGCGGTCATCTGTTGAAGCTGGGGAAGTGTGGCGTCAGCGGCGGACATGGTGGTGGTGGCCAGAGCAGCCAGGGCGAGGAGACGGACGAGAAAAAGGCGGTTCACGGCGAGAATCCCTTCTCAGATCAGGTTAACTGAGAAGGGGTGGTGGCTGGGTGAGAGGAGTTGCTATTTGCCGAGAGTGTAGAACTCGTAGGTGAAGTTCCAGGTCATTTCTTTGCCTGGTTCGATGTTGATGTCGATGAAGGGTTCCACGGCGACGACGCTGCGGATGGACCAGAGGGTGGCGCGGGCGAGGGGCTGGTCGCCTGTCACGCGGACGCCGGTTCCGGTGGCCTTGTTTTCGAGGCGGAAGTCGTAGTCGGCGGCTGTGGGGCCGAAGCCCTGCAGCGGAGTGCTGACTCTGTCCTGGCCCTGCAGGGTTTTCTGGTAGGTCAGTTGTCTGCCGGTGATCTTCGCGAGGCCACCTTCGAGTGGGCCGTTTGATTTGATGTCGAAGTGCGTGGAGACGGTGTAGCCCGCGCCGGGGGCTTTGCCGTCGAGCGTGAGGAAGTTGTGGTTGTAGCCGGTTGTTTTAATTGCTGCTTTGCCATTGTTCCGGAGGCTGTGTTCGAGGATCAGCTTTGGCTGCCCTTCGACGAGACGCACGGTTTTAGTGTAAGCGTAGGCGATGCCATTCGATGCGGTGAGGTCGTGGCGGAAAGTGATCCACGTGGGGCCGTGGGTGACGGTCCATTTGCCTTCGTCGGCGAAGCCGTAGTCCTTGTAGTGGTCGTAGGGGGTGGTGTCGGGCTTGCGGAGTGCACCCACGCCGAGCTTGACGAAGACACCTCCGGCGGGGGCCTCGTCGTAGCCGAGGACGCCGTATTCTTCGACGGGGCCGGTGATGGCACTGGCGGTTCCGGCGACGATTGTGTCGCCTTCGTAGACGAAGTCGCGGACTCCGGGCCGGCGGTCTGTAAACCAGGGGAGATAGAAGTTGTGGCCTTTGTAAGTGAGGTTGCCGATGACGCCGGACCAGTCGAAGCGACCGCCTTTGTAGAAGCCGTTCTTGCTATCGGGGAGATAGATTTTGGCCTGTATGGAGCCGTTGGAGATCTGCTGCGCAGGTTCGGCGGCGGAGAGCAGAAGGGGCAGGCAGAGGACGGCGAGCAAGGCGGCGCGGAGTTGCATCTGGTGCATCATATCCTGATTTGGTGGCGGTGTGGCAAAGCGATTGCTGGTAAAGCAGACCATGACGCAATTCGGCTGGAATCGGCGTGAGTGTTTGGGGTTGCTGGCGGCGGCTCCTTTGGCTGCGATGCAGACGCGCAGCGATGTTCCGGAGCGACTGCGTTTGAGTGGCCGGTGGCCTGCCGGAAAACTGGCCGGAGCATTGCGGCCTCGCAGCGCGTGGACTCCATATCCCGCGGCGGCGGATCGCGCGGCGTGGGTCGGGTTGCCGGACAATCTGAGGGCTTCGCTGTTGCAGACCGGCGAGCAGGCGTTGCCCGGCGAGTGGGCCGCTTTTCGCGCCTCCCAGTTTCTGGAGTTTCGGCGCGATGGCAACCGGTCACACTTCGAAGCGACGAGGAACTCACGGCGCGACCGGCTGACGGCACTTGTGCTGGCCGAGTGTGTGGAGGGTAAGGGGCGGTTTCTGGATGAGATCGCCAATGGTGTCTGGCTCACGTGCGAGGAGACCTGGTGGGGTCTTCCGGCGCACCTGGGTGCGCAAAAACGCGGCGTCGGGCTACCGGATGTGACTGAGCAGATCATTGATTTGTTCGCAGCGGAGACCGGGGCGCAACTGGCGTGGGTGGAGCATCTGCTGGGACCTCAACTCGAGAAGATCTCGCCGCTTCTGCGGGAGCGAATCGCGCTGGAGATCGAGCGACGCGTTTTGCAGCCCTATGAGGCCCGCGATGATTTCGGCTGGATGGGGTTTCGGTCGAAGGCGGCGGTGAACAACTGGAATCCCTGGATCAATTCAAATACGCTGGCCTGCGCGCTGATTATGGAAAAGCGGCAGGAGCGGCGGGCGGCGCTGGCAGCGAAGATGCTGCGGAGTCTGGACCGGTTCCTGGATGGGTACGCGGAAGACGGCGGGTGCGATGAGGGGCCGGGTTACTGGGGCAGGGCAGGGGCGTCGCTGTTCGACAATCTG
>CANIHR010000168.1 GCA_947467185.1 Bryobacterales bacterium | reverse complement strand
GCTCTCCGACGTCGTGATGGGCCTTGCGCACCGAGCCGGAGGCATGCAGGCCGTCCTGCTGGGATCCATGCTGCTGCTTTGCGTTACGTTCTTTCTGCTCTACCGTTTCCTTTTGCGCAAATCCGGCAGCGTCCTGATTGCGTTTAGCGTTACGGCCCTCGCGGCGGGTGGCTCCGCCATCCACTGGCTGGCCCGGCCGCACCTGTTTACTTTGCTCCTGGTTGTCATCTTTTGTGAACTGCTCGACCGCGCCAGGCCGCAACTCATCTACATCCTGCCAGCGCTTTCGCTGCTTTGGACCAACCTCCACGGCGGCTTCCTGGCCGGCATCCTGCTGACTGGAGCCTATGCAGCAGGCGAGGCAATCCAGTCACTGCTGGCACGCACACCAGAGGCCCGCCAACAGGCCAGAGCGCGCACCGCGCGTTATACACTGGCGATGCTGGGCTGCATCGCCGTCAGCTTCGTGAATCCCTATGGATGGCATCTCCACCAACACCTCTTTACCTTCCTCACGAACCCGGCCTACTTCCAAACCATCGCGGAATTCACCTCTATCAACTTCCGTCACCCCCTGGCACCCTTCTTTGAGGTGGCGCTGGTGCTCGCCCTTGGCACTGCGTTCTGGAACCTGTCACGCGGACGTGTTGTGCCAGCGCTGTTGCTGCTCGGATGGGCGCATCTTGCCCTGCAGGCGATGCGTAACATCCCGATCTTTCTTCTGGTGGCCGCGCCCCACATCGCGATGGCGCTTTCGGAGTGGCTTGCCCATGCGGAGGTGACCACCGAGGGAACGCCCCTGGCAACACTGTCAGGCGCTGTTAACCGCCTGACACAAGCACTCAATCGCGCCGATGCAGGCAGACACTGGTACATCACTGGCCCAGTGTTCCTCCTGCTCATTGGGCGCGCCATGTACGCCCCCACGCCCGCCCCCCTTTTCCAGTCTCAATACGACGTCCGCAACTACCCCGACAAGGCCCTTGCCACGCTCAGCAGCACAGACCGCATCTTCACCAGCGATACGTGGGGCGGGTATCTTATTTATCGCCGCTACCCCGCGAAGGTCTTTGTGGATGGCAGAAGTGACTTCTATGGCCCGGAGTTTGAGAAAGCATTCCTCGAGGCGGCCACCGGCAAGTACACGTGGGAGACAACCCTGCGGCGCCACAACATCGATACAGTCCTGCTACCGGTGTCCACGCCTCTGTCCGGCATCCTCAAGGTGGCCCCGGGCTGGCACACCGTTTATGACGATGGCATGGCTATTGTTTTTCGTGCCCTTTCGACAGCGGAAAGGGGGAAGAAGTGACTCGCTCCCGGCTCAGTATCAGCTTTTGTCTCACCCCTGAGACAACTTCTCAAAACCAGCTCAACCAAAGCATGGTTCCAGTACTACACCTGGGCGCAACTTACAGAAAACACGTGACTGGCGAATACTTTTGCGCTAGAGGCGGGTTTGGCGTCCCGGTTGCATTCTTGTAAGGCATAACAAACAGTTTCAAACACCGGGCCGGGGGCGCTGCCCCAATCAGTTCCAGCGACCTTCAGCCGGTGTTAAAGCATTACAGTTCACGGGTATCCGAAGTCGTGGTCACGGGACCACAAAACAGTAAGTGCACCATAACTAAATAAAAAAGGAAAAACGACAATGAAACAGATGATCCAGAACTTCATGAATGACGAGCAGGGCCAGGACCTGATCGAATACACCCTGCTGATGGCGTTCGTGGCCCTCGCCTCCGCCGCTCTCTTCCTCGGCGCCGGCGGCAACATCTCGGGCGTTTGGACTTCGGGCAACAGTCAGCTCAGCACCGCCAATACCAACGCGAGCTAGGTTCTCTTTCGGTGCCGCAGCCAACCAGACTGCGGCACCTCCACTTGTTTCTCAGGAAGATTACCAATGAAAACGCTAATCCAGAATTTCAGCAGGGATGAACAGGGCCAGGGTCTTATCGAATACACGCTTTTGCTGGCGTTTGTAGCGATGGCCTCGGCGGCGTTGTTCATCAGCGCCGGTTCCAGCATCAAGGGAATCTGGAGCGCAACCAACACCCAGCTTACAAACGCCAACACGGCAGTTAGCTAGCCGCCGGCGTTCCTCACTTTTTAGTTGTTCAATTCACTTAGTACTGACAGGAGATACGGCAATGAAGACACAGATCCAGAAGTTTATGAATGACGAGCAGGGCCAGGACCTGATCGAATATACCCTGCTGATGGCATTCGTCGCCCTCGCGTCGGCCGCCCTGTTCCTCGGCGCCGGTGGCAACATCAGCGGCGTCTGGAAGTCGGGTAACTCCCAGCTGAGCACCGCCAACACCAACGCAAGCTAGACGCCGTTCAGCCCTCGTCGGGAGGACGGGGTTATGCACATTTTTTCCATTCAACAGACAACACAAATGTTCTCAGTATTCAAAACGGTTCCTGGAGGCAGGCGGCGGGTGGATGTGGTCGACGTACTCTTGTTCATAGCAATTGTGGCGCTCGGCTCATCCCCGCTGATTCCTGTGAACTGGTAGCACCCGCATTTCCGATCTGATGTAAGTGCGGTTTTCGCTGCGACAGGCATAAGCAGTTTATAGGTGCCCAGTCAAGGCACACGTCGCGGCAGGGTGCCGCGACACAAGGGAAGAGCGCGCTGAATGAATAAGCGATTTATCTCGGTTCTCGTGTTCGCATTCTTCGTGGCAACGGGAGCGAGCGTCACTGTATATCGCCTGATGATTGGCCGCATGAACTCCGACGCGGCGGCTCTGGCAACAAAGATTCTGGTTGCCACCAGGAATCTTGAGGCTGGCGCACTTCTCGCGGCTCGTGATTTCCAGGAAACGGCGTGGTCTGGTGACATCCCCGAAGGTGCTTTCTTAAAGGGCACCGACCTGACCGGAAGAGCAGTAGCGACACCGATCTACTCGGGAGAGCCCATCACTGAGAAGCGACTCGGCCCAAAGGGTTCCGGCGGTGGTCTGGCAGCCACGATTCCCCCGGGGATGCGCGCAGCTGCCATTCGTGTAAACGATGTCGCGGGTGTTGCAGGCTTTGTGGTTCCCGGTGCGCACGTAGACGTCCTCGTCTCCAGCAATGGCGGCTCCAGCAGCTCTATTGGTGGCAGCGGTCTCCTTTCCACCCTCGGACTGCCGTCGCTGAGTATTCCCACCGGGGCGGCCAACAACGACGCCGGTGGCACGCACACTCTGCTCCAGAACATTCTTGTCCTCTCTGCGGGCCAGGACTTCCGGCAGGACGCCGAAGGCAAACCCGTCAATGCGCAGGTCGTCAACCTGTTGGTGACACCGCTGCAGGCCGAGATGCTCAGCCTTGCCAGCAATCAAATGTTGATGCAACTGGTGCTGCGGAACCCTGTAGACAGCGGACGGGCCGCGACCCGAGGCGTCACCATGAGCAACATTTTCTCTGTGCAGGATCAGGCGCCGCCGAGTCCGGCACCAGCCGGCACACCGGCCTCCGGTGGCGGTTCGAATACGCCCGCCAGGGCGCCCAGGAAGGTTGTGGCCGGCAACACCACCGTAGCCCCGGCTGAACCACCCCACATGGAAATCATTGAAGGCAGCAAGCGAACCGAAGTGGCCCTGCAGTTCGCGGAGGTGCACTAGTGTTCCCCCTGCGCCGGAGATTCCTTGCCACTGGACTAATGCTGGCAGCCACGCTCCATGCCCAGACTACGGATGCGCCGTTGCCCCTCTCGGTAAACGTCGGCAAGTCCGTAATTCTTGACAGCAAGACGGATATCGTACGGGTCTCCATTGCTGGCTCCGCCTACGCCGAGACAGTCGCAATCAGCCCGAAAGAAGTACTCGTCAACGGCCTCCTCCCGGGCGAAACCACACTGGTGGTCTGGCATGCGGGAGGCGTCCGCGAAGTCTACACCTTAACGGTCCTGCCCAGCGCCGCACGCCTCGAAGCGGTTCGCCGTCAGATCGAACAGGAGTTGGGTGGCCAGAATGTCACCATCAAACAGGAAAGTGAAACCATCTTCCTGCGGGGTACGGTAAAGGACCTCGTCGCAGCGGGTCGGGCGACCATGATCGCAGGTACACTCGGACGCGTCGTCAACCTCCTCTATGTAAATGCACCCGAAGTCGAAAAGCAAATCCTGTTGAAGGTTCGTTTTGCCAATGTGGAGCGGACAGCCTCGCGGGAACTGGGCGGCAATATTGTCAGCAGCGGCCACATCCAGACAACCGGCGCCACGTCTTCGGGGAAGATAACGCTGGCGGATATCGTTAATCTGGCAACCTTTCACAAAGACTTCAACCTCTCCGCAACACTAAGTGCACTCGAGAGTAAGAATCTGGTTCAGATTCTTGCCGAACCCAATGTCCTGGCGATTGATGGCCAGCCCGCCAGCTTCGTTGCGGGTGGTGAGTTCCCGTATCCAAGCGTGCAGAACGGCGCGAACAATGGCTCCGTCACCATTGCATTTCGCGAGTTCGGTGTCCGCATCCGCTTCCTGCCGAATATCACACCGCGCGGCACCATTCGGCTGCACGTCGCGCCCGAAGTTAGTTCTCTCGATTTCGCCAATGGCCTGGTCTATCAGGGCTTCAATGTCCCCGCGATGGTGAAGCGAAGCGTGGATACGGAGGTGGAACTGGAGAGTGGCCAGAGTTTTGCCATCGCCGGACTTCTGGACAACCGCACTACCGACATCCTCAATAAGATCCCAGGACTGAGTAATATCCCGGTTCTCGGCAAGATTTTCCAGAACAAAGTTACCAAGTCAAACAACTCTGAGTTACTCATCATCATCACGCCGGAACTGGTGCGACCGGTGCCTTCCGATCAAACCCTGCCCGAAATAGCCAGACCCCGGCCCTTCCCCGGCGATTACCCGACCGAGGCCCCGCGAACGCCAGGCCTGGGTGTTACCGGCCCGGTACCGCTCACCGAGCAGCCCGCAGATATCCCGCTGGAGAAACTTCTGAAGCCGAAGGATGAGGCCCCTGCGCCCGTCTCTTCTCCGAGTCCGGTTTCTTCAGGCTCCGGAGCCAGCTCCGTGCAGGCCGCCCCCTCCCTGATGCCACAAATGCCCGCAGGAGCGTCGGCACAGAGCGCCGCAGCCGCGTTAGCCGCGATGCTCTCGGGAGCCACCAAAAAGTGATCACCGTATCCCTTGCCATCTCCAGCGACACGTTGCGAAGCGAAGCCCTGAACTGTATCCAGAATGAGGGCATCCAGCTGGATTTTGAACAGAAACAAACTGTCGATCTGGATCCGCTCCTCACTTCTCTGGAACGGGCACGACCTGACCTGGTTCTGATCGACATTAGTTCTTTGCCTGAGCCCGCCGGCCACGTCATAGAGCGGCTGAAGGGCATTACGCCTGGCACGATGATCGTCGCCCTCGACACCAGCGCCTCCACCGAAAGGGTTCTCGAGTGTTTTCGGGCCGGGGCCACAGAGTATCTGTTCCCGCCTCTCGCTGAAGGCCTTCAGACCGCCATTCAGAAGCGCGAAGCACAGCGGACTCGCGTCGAGAACAATAAGCCCCGCGGCCGCCTTCTCGTATTCCTCTCGGCCAAAGGTGGATGCGGAGCGACAACCCTTGCCTGCCATGTCGCAGTCAATCTCGCGAGTGCAACGCAGCGTGTGCTGCTGGCAGACCTCGACATGCAGGCGGGCATGGTGTCCTTCCTCATGAAGACTCAGTCGCCCTATTCCATGGCGGATGCGCTTAACAATACACACCGACTGGATGCCAGTTACTGGAGCGCCCTGGTCTCGCAAGCCACGCCAGGCATGGATGTGATTGCGGCCCCCATCAGCCTCTCGGGGCGGAGCGAAATGAAGCTGGACGAGATGCGGAAGGTCCTCGATTTCGCGCACCGCCACTATCCGTGGACCATCATCGACGCAGGCCGCGGAATGACGCCCAATACCCTGACGGCGCTTGAAGCCGCTACCGATGCCTGCATCATCACAACGCCGGAATTCCCCGCCCTGCAACAGACACGGGAGATCCTGCAACGGTTGCTCACCAGCGGCTACCAGCATGAACGCGTCCGGCTGATTCTGAACCGTGTGCCAAATCGCCCCGCTGTCCGCCCGGAAGAAGTACAGACAATGCTCGGCATCCGTGTTTACGCATCCTTCGCCGACTCTTACTCCGAACTGCACGACGCCTACTGCCAGGGAGAATTACTGCCCCCCGACGCGCCGCTCGCGCTGCAGTTCCGCCGCCTTGCCCGAAAGCTGGACGGCGCCGAACAGATCAGACCTGAAAAGCGAGTATCGCCGCTGCTGGCGGCACTGGCCCGCATGAAGTCGAGGGCAGCCTAGATGTTCCCCTCTCTGGACCCCACCCGTAAAGTGGAATCCGTCGCGCCCGCGCTCGCTATGCTGAGCCGCTTCGCCGGCGAAGAGACGGCAATCGAGTACCAGGAGCTGAAGTTCAGCCTCCATCGCAAGTTGCTCGACCGGATCAACCTGGAAGCTCTGTCGGCGCTGCCCTCCGAGAAGATGCGCGTGGAGATCCGCAGCGCGGTAGCGAAACTCGTCGAGGAAGAACGCACCCCTCTCAGCCTCGTTGAGAAGGACCGCTTCATCGGCGAGATTCTCGACGAAGTCTTCGGCCTGGGCCCGCTGGAACCGCTACTGCAGGACAACACCATCTCCGACATCCTGGTCACCGGTCCCAAGCTCGTGTTCATCGAGCGTGCCGGAAAACTGGTGCGAACTCCGGTCGAGTTCAAGGACAACGCGCACCTCCTTCGCATCATCGAAAAAGTGGTCTCGCGTGTGGGGCGCCGCGTGGACGAATCCTCGCCTATGGTCGACGCCCGGCTCCCTGATGGTTCCCGCGTCAACGCCGCCATTCCGCCGGTAGCTATCGACGGTCCTCTGCTCTCCATTCGCCGCTTCGGCCGGAAGGCGTTGACCGGTGAGGATCTGGTGTCGAATCTCGCGCTCACCCCGTGGATGCTGGCCTTCCTCAAAGCCGCTGTCCGCGCCCGCCTCAACATCGTCATCAGCGGCGGTACAGGCTCCGGTAAGACCACCCTTCTCAACGCTCTCTCCGGGTACATTCCGGACGACGAGCGAATTGTGACGATTGAAGACGCCGCCGAACTTCGCCTGCAACAGATCCACGTGGCACGCCTCGAAACGCGTCCCGCCAACATGGAGGGGAATGGCGCAGTGCACATCCGCCACCTCGTGGTAAATGCCCTCCGTATGCGACCCGACCGCATCATCGTTGGCGAGTGCCGTTCCGATGAAGCACTGGACATGCTCCAGGCCATGAACACGGGTCACGATGGCTCCCTCACAACGGTTCACGCCAATACACCGGTCGATGCTGTAGGCCGGCTGGAAGTGATGGTCGGCATGGCGAGTTCCTCGATGGGAATGCGTTCCATCCGGCAGCAGATTGCCTCTGCTGTTGATCTGTTCGTACAGGTTGCCCGCTTCAGTGACGGTACCCGCCGTATCACGCATGTCACGGAAGTGGACGGCATGGAAGGAGAGCGCGTGGTCCTCCAGGACATCTTCACGCTCGAAAAGACGGGCATCGACACCAGAGGCCGTGTTACGGGCTTCTTTAAGCCGAGTGGCATCCGCCCCAGCTGCGCGGAACGTATGAAGGCCTGCGGCTACGACTCCCCGCGCGAGATGTTCGAAAAGGTAGTACCGCTTGGCTGAGGGGGGACACAAATGGTTGCACTTTTAGTCTCGATCTTCGCCGGTGTCTTTGTTCTGGCGCTTGCCACAGTGCATCTGGGTATGCGCTTCCTGGAAACGCGCGACAAGAAAAAAATTGCCGGAATCCTTGAAGTGGTCACGGAGACCGAAGTTGCTGCGAGCCTGCTGAAGGAGACGGAAGATGACACAAAACTCTCCGCCTTCCAGCGCTTCCTGAAGTCGATCAATCTCCTGGCCCGTGTGGAGCAACTGCTCCGCCAGGCCGGCCTGACCTGGGCACCAATGCGTCTGCTGCGCATGATTGCCATGTTTGCCGGGGGGGGAGGATTTCTGGGAATAGTGAATCCACTGATGGGCAGCATTCCGGTTACGTGTCTGATCCTGGGTTCCGTCGGAGCCATCCTGCCGTTGGTCTATGTCCGTCGCCTTCGCAGCGCACGCCTCGCCAAGGTTGAACAGCAAATACCGGATGCGATGGACTACCTGGCACGCGCCATGCGTGCCGGCCACGCCTTTTCCATCAGTGTGGGCATGGTTGGCAATGAACTGCCCGACCCACTTGGTCACGAATTTCGAACCCTGTTCAACGAGCAGAATCTGGGAGCCTCTGTGGAGACCACCTTCCACAACTTCACCCGTCGCGTGCCGCTACTGGACGCCCGCTTCTTCGCCTCAGCCGTCATGCTCCAGCGCCGCACAGGTGGGAATCTGGCAGAAATCCTTGCTCGCCTTGCCGAAGTCATTCGCGAACGATTCCGACTGAAGGGGCAGGTGAAGGCTGTCAGCGCGCACGGCCGGATGACGGCCGGTATCCTGACTTTCCTGCCCGTGGTGACCGCGATCGCCCTCACCTTCGCGGCACCCGGCTACCTCCAGGGCATGTTGAAGGATCCCGATGGCCAGAAGCTCATCCTGGGGGCCGTGCTTTCCCAGGTGATCGGCAACTTTGTCATCGGAAAAATCGTGAAGATCAAGGTCTGATCCCATGCTCATTGCAGTCACTTTCGCCCTGTTTTCCTTCGTGATGCTGGTCATTACCCTGTTTGGGTACTACCGGTTCGTGCAACCGCCTGGAGTCGACACCCGGCTCGGAGAGCCCCTGCTGGGCGGACGCATTAAGAACCCCTTCCGCAAGCCGGATCAGGACGCCGCCTTCGCGCTCCTGCACAAACTGGGCGGCTGGGTTCCGGCAGGCAAGGAAGCCGCTACCAATACCCAACTACTCACCCACGCCGGTTACGGATCCTCGCACGCGCTGCGCATCTACCAGGGACTCCGACTGGTCGCTCTTGGCGTTGGCGTCCTCATCAGCCTTGCCATCCTACCTGTCGGCTCGCCCATGGCCATGCGACTTCTGATGCTGATGGGCGGGTGCGGCATAGGTTTCGTGATCCCCGACTTCGTGCTGAAGAGCAAAGCCACCGGGCGCAAGGAGCATCTGCGTCATTCTTTACCCGACGCCCTGGATCTGACAATCATTTCCGTGGAGGCAGGTCTCGGCCTCGATCAGGCCATCCAATATGTGGCCACTGAGTTGCATGAAGCACACCCGGAACTAAGCGAGGAAATGCGGAAAATCGGCCTAGAAATGAGAGCAGGTTTGCGCCGCACCGATGCGCTTCAGGCCTTTGCAAGCCGGACAGGCGAGGAAGAAATAGGAAAACTGGTGAGCGTCCTGGTTCAGAACGACCGCTTCGGAACGAGTATGGCGGAATCCCTCCGCACGCACTCGCAATATCTGCGCATTCGGCAGAAACAGGAAGCGGAAGAAAAAGCAACTAAGGTGGGCGTCAAACTTGTGTTTCCAATATTTTTGTTCATCATGCCGTCAATGATGATCGTCGCGGCCGGTCCCAGTTTGTTGCAGATTTTTAAATACATGGTACCGATGTTGCAACAGGCTCGATAACGAGCCCGAGCAAAGAAAGGAGAATCCCGAATGACCCACATCATTGAAACTGCCCTCTTCATGGCCGCAGCAGGCGTGCTGGTTCTGTTTCTGAAACATCGGCGCGGCCGCAAGGCTCTCTAACTCGGGATCTCTGGCCGCCGACTCCACCGGGTCGGCGGCCACATGCCTGAATCTGAGAAAGCCAGTCTCATTTTTGAGACAACCAGCAACACCGTTTTGCAGGATTTATTTGCGTTCCTGCACCAGTTGAGTCTGGTAGGTAAGTTGCTAAAGACTACGTGGAGATCGCCAAATGACTACGCACTTTGTTGGAGAGATTTTCATGTGGAGCGCCTCGGGGATTTGCCTCGTTTTCCTGATCCGCCGCAGAAGAAGACGCATGAGCGCGCGCTTCGATTGGTAAGCTGTCCGCGATGCGCTCATGACCGACTCCCCACTCATTTCCCGGCAGAATCCCGACGGTGGCTGGCCCTATCGCACAGGTGCCTCGTGGACCGAAGCCACAGCTCTCGCCCTACTGTCGCTGTCGCTCGGCAACCGAGGTGAGGAGTACCGACGCGGACTTCGGTGGCTGCGCGGACTGCAGCGTCCCGATGGGGGCTGGGCACCCGGTTCCGGCGTCGCGGAGAGCACCTGGGTCAGCGCTTACGTCCTCCTGCTCCCTCCCGACGACCTGGGTGGAGACCGGTACGAAAAAGGCCTCGCCTGGCTCCTCAGCCAAACGGGCGCGGAAACCAAACTTTCCTATCGAATTCAGCTATTCCTGCAGGGCGTAAAGACACCCGCCGAAGAAGTCGAAGACGGCTGGCCGTGGTTCCCCGGAGCTGCGGCCTGGGTTTCCCCGACCGCCGCCGGAATCCTCGCGCTCCGCAAAGCGCCCCCCAGCGCCAAAGTAAAAGATCGACTGGAGAGTGGCCGCCGTTTCCTGCTGGCTCGCCGCTGTCAGGATGGAGGCTGGAATCATGGCTCCACGCATGCCCTCGGTGTCGCGGCGCCGTCTTATCCAGAAACCACCGGGCTGGCTCTGCTGGCCCTGAAAGATGTACCACGTGCCAAGCTTGGCCCGTCCCTCGCGACAGCCGAACAGGATCTGCGCACCTCGCGATCCTCCGGCGCCTCCAGTTGGCTGCGGCTTGGCCTGAGCGCCCACGGCGTCGCCACGTCGTCCACGGCACCTGTCGGCCTCGTCTGCCGAGATGTTCACGACATGGCTCTCTCGGCACTGGCGGACGCCGCAGAGAACGGAAGGAACGCGCTGGCATGACACGATGCGGAACAACCCGCCGAGGCTTTGTAGCGGCCGGCAGTGCCATTCTGGCCGGTTGCAGCGCGGAATCGCCACGCGCCAAACGCGCCGCCGGACCAGCCCCCCTCATCTCCGTCCTGCGCCAGGCCGACTACACACAGGACATCTACGACCTGGTCCGTCGCTCTCTCGACCTCCACAAGCTGGATGTGCGGGGTAAAAGAGTCGTGCTCAAACCCAATCTTGTGGAGTACGAAGCGGGCAGCGTCATCAACACCAATCCACTGGTCGTACACGCCGCGCTGGAAGGGTTCCGCGCACGAGGGGCCGCCAGTGTCACCATCGCCGAAGGTCCGGGGCACCGCCGCGGAACTCTCGATCTCGCTGACGCCGCGGGCTACTTCAAAATCATCCCCGACTTCGAGAACGTCTTCACCGACCTGAACCTCGACGAAGTTTCCCGCGTCGAACTGGTCAACCCCGTGTCCCGGCACAAGTCACTCTACCTGCCACACACGGTCCTCGGTTGCGACCTCCTCGTTTCGCTGCCGAAAATGAAGACCCACCATTGGGCAGTGGCAACGCTCTCCATGAAGAACTTTTTTGGTATTGTGCCCGGGAGCGTCTACGGGTGGCCGAAAAATGTCCTCCACTGGGCCGGAATTCACGAGTCGATTGCCGATATTGCAAGACACGTGCCGCCAACCTTTGCCCTGGTCGACGGCGTGGTGGGTATGGAAGGTAACGGCCCGATTCAGGGAACCCCAAAAAACGCGGGTGTCCTGGTCGCTGGTCGGGATCTTGCGGCGGTGGATGCCACGTGCTGCCGCCTTATGCAGATTGACCCGCTGCAGGTGACTTACCTGACCCTGTCCCGCGACGCCGGTCAATTGACCGAAAGTGCGACCCAACAAATCGGCGAACAGCCCGGAAACCTGAATATCGGCCCGTTCGAATTGCTGCCGCAATTCCAACAGACACGCCGGGGAGTTTGATTTGGCTCGGGTACTATCTCTATTAGGCCGGTAGTCAAACACGGTCGGCCGAATTTGATTTATAAGTGTTTCTTAAGTTAGTACAGGCGACCCAGTCCCCCACCCCCTGAGCAATGAATCCGGCCTGCGTCCGACCGAGGGATTTCGCCCGACCTGCGTTATTGCGCACGCCGCCGATTGGGCTTAATAGCATTTATTTTCAATGACATAAAG
>CANIHR010000167.1 GCA_947467185.1 Bryobacterales bacterium | reverse complement strand
TTGGCGGCACAGTGCATAAGAAAGCAGTTCGGGTTCCAGTTGCAAGCTATTGATTTCAGGTTGTGGGGAGGGTCGAAGTGTTCGATATGGGGCGGCTGGTAGGGTTGCCGGTGTCCCATATGGGACACTGGCGCTAATGATTCCAGTCACTTGCGACTGGAACGTGAGTTGCAGAGGAACGGGGCTGTGCAAGTGCTTCAAATGATCGGAAGATCGAAAATCGCCGTGATCGCGACGGTTGTAGTGGTTCTGTCGGGGCTGATGTGGGTAGTGCCTCCGGCGGACGTGGAGGTGGAGAATTCGCTCCACCACCTGAACTTCATCCCCCTGTTGATGGCGGCGGTGCTGGCTGGCTGGAGAGGCTCTGCGCTGGCGACAGCAGCGGTGGCGATCGCGCAGGCTCCCTACATACTGGTGAGCCACCGTGTGTCGCCGGATAACGCTCTGGATCAGGTTGTAGAGCTGACAATTTTCGGGTTGGCGGGCATCATTGCCGGGATTCTGGCGGACCGGGAAAAGCGCCGGAAGGCGGAGTTGGAAAGTGCCACCGTGGAGTTAAAGCGGGTGTACGCGGAACTTCAGGCCAACGTGGAGAAGTTGCGGCGGTCCGAGCGCCTGTACGCCGCGGGACAACTGGCCGCAAGTCTGGCGCATGAGATCCGAAACCCGCTGGAGGGGATTTCTGGTGCGGCCACGCTCCTCAAGCGGGGCAAGGTGACGGGAGATAACTTCCTTGACTGTCTGGAGATTATTGAGCTGGAAAGCCAGCGCCTGAATAAGTTGTTGACGGGGTTTCTGGAGTTCGCTCGTCCGCGCTTGCCACGTTTTCAACCCGCCGATATAGGGGCAGTGATCGATTCGGTGCGGCTGCTGGTGGCTCAGTCGCCACTGGCCCGGGATACAAATGTTTCGGCTTCGGTGGCGGCAAATGTTCCGGAAGTGGAATGCGACCCGGAACAATTGAAGCAGGTACTGCTGAATTTGGTTCTGAATGCGGTGGAGGCTTCGCCCGCGGGAGCTGAAGTGCATATTGTGGCGGCGGCACAAGGTGGCCGAGTGTCGATTTCCGTTGTGGATGAGGGGCGGGGAATTCCGCCGACGCACAAGGACAAAATTTTTGAACCTTTTTTCACGACCAGGGAGAAAGGGAGCGGTTTGGGGTTAGCGATTGCGGCCAACATGGTGCAGCAGTTGGGCGGAACTGTTTCCGCAGAAAACAACCGCGAGCGGGGGATGACGTTCTGCGTAGAACTGCCCGTTCGCAGGGAGGTACAGCAGTGACGCAAAATCTGATTGCGGTGGTTGATGACGACGCCAGCGTTCGGCGTGTCCTGAAGATGCAGCTGGAGGAGGCTGGGTACCGGGTTTCGACGGCGGCCAGTGTCGGGGAGGCGCAGGATATTCTGGCGTCGCAGAACCCGAAGCTGGTGATCACGGATCTGAAGATGCCTGGCGCGGGCGGGCTGGATTTACTTCGGGAAATTCGGGAGCACCACGGCGATACGACGGTGATCATGATTACGGCGTTCGGCAGCGTGGAGACGGCGGTTGAAGCGATGAAGGCCGGGGCCTACGACTATGTAACGAAGCCGATTGATTACGAGGCGCTGCTGGTAGCGGTGCATCGTGCAATGGAGCGGCAGTCGTTGCTGGAAGAGGTTCGGAACCTGCGGGCGGCGCTGGATCAGCGGTACGGGTTCGAAAACATCATCGGGCATTCGAAATCCCTGTTGCGGGTACTGGAGATGGCGTCGCGGGTGGCGCAGCATGATTCCACAGTCCTTATCCGGGGGGAAACCGGGACGGGCAAGGAGTTGCTGGCACGGGCGATTCACCATAACAGTCGGCGGCGCAACCGCTCATTCGTGACGATTAACTGCGGGGCTATTCCCAAGGACCTGATTGAGTCGGAGTTGTTTGGTTTTCAGCGCGGGGCGTTTACGGGTGCGAATGTGTCGAAGCCCGGCAAGGTGGAGATGGCTGATGGCGGGACTCTGTTTCTGGATGAAGTGGGGGAGTTGCCGCAGGACACTCAGGCAAAGATGCTCCGGTTGCTGCAGAACGGTGAGATTGAGAAGATTGGCGCTACCGGTGTCGTGACGGTGAATGTGCGGGTGGTGGCGGCGACGCACCGGAATCTGCAGGCAATGGTGGAGGACGGGGTGTTCCGGGAGGATCTCTACTACCGGCTGGCTGTGGTGCCGCTGGAGTTGCCCCCGTTGCGGGAGCGCAAGGAAGATATTGCAGAGCTGGTTCAGCATTTGTTCGCGAAGTTATTGAGCCGACACGGGATTCAGGGTCTGCGGATGTCGAATTCAGTGAAGTCGGCGCTGACGCATTACCGGTGGCCGGGGAATATCCGAGAACTGGAGAACGTGATTGAGCGGATGGTGGTCCTGTCGTCGGGCGGCGAACTGACTGAAGCGGACCTGCCGAATGAAATGCGGCCGGTTGCGATGCCGACCGCGAGTTCCGGGGGCTTCCGGCTGGAGTTGCCGGAGGAGGGGATCAGCCTGGAGGGCGTGGAGCGGGAGTTACTATTCCGGGCACTGGAGAAATTCCATGGCAATCAGACGCAGGCGGCACGGTATCTGGATGTGAGTCGCCGGACGCTGATTTACCGGATGGAGAAGTATGGGCTGCGGACCGAGGTGGAGGTCGGTTAGTTAGCTGAATTGCTCGTCGGGAGACGGACTCGGAACAGCCAGTTAAGACCGAGGCGCCGAGCGAGGTGGGTGGCGGCCAGGGAGCCAATAACTCCGTAGAACATCAGCGTGGGAACCAGGAAGACTGGTTGTGTGATGTGGAGGAAGCGCAGGAGCACGATGCGGCAGGCGACCCAGATCAGGCTGTGCATGAGGTAGATCTCGAGGCTGTAGAAGCCACAACTGGCGAGGGGTACGGCCAGCGGACTGCGTTCGAGGAGTCCCGCGGTGGCCAGGAGCATCATGATTCCGGCGGGCGTACACATCATGTGCCCGGCGGTGGAGTCAACGGGTGCGAACAGGGTGCCGGCGGTGACGATGGCGAAACCCGCGGCGGTGATGGCGAGCAGTATCGGTGTGGTGAGGCGAGCCAGGCCCAGCACGCGCGTCCGGAGAGCTGCAGCGGAGGAGAGCCAAAGTCCGTAGCTGCCGAAGTCGGTCGCCATCCCGTTCTCGGAGACGAGGCCGACGGCCAGGACTGCGGTGGCGAAGACCGGTGGCACCCAAATGGGGGAGCGCAAAGTGCGGGCGACGGCCCAGAGCAGAGAGAGTTCTAACAGGATCAGCAGGAAGCCGTAGCTGGAATCCGGATGGTAGAACACGTTCCAGACGGGCCGGCGGCCGGGGTCGGAATTGATGTAGCCACGGAAGTTCCAGGTGGCCGCAAAGGTGATGAGGCCCCAGAGGACCGCGGGATACCAGAGGGTTCCAAGTCGGTTGAGGGTGAAGGCACGAAGGCCGCGATCGACAGAACGCATCAGGAAGATGCCGGCCATGAAGACAAACGCCGGCATGTGGAAGGTGTAGATCCAGGTGTACAGGCCCGTGTTGAAGGGGGATCGGTCGAGAACTTTCGATGCCATGAGGCCGCCCCAGATGTGTCCGAAGACCATCAGCAGAATGGCGATGCCTTTCGCCACGTCGAGCCACCGCTGGCGGTCCGCCTGTGGTTCATCAGGCTGTAAGTGCTTCAAATCGTTCACCAGAGATGCCCGAACCTCACTTTCGGGCCTGTTCATAGTGGCGTAACTCCCTCATTTCTGTCAATATAGAAGTTCGCATACACATCTAATGTTCCGCTTTGAAACGGCGGGTGAGTCCCACGGCGAGTGTCTCGTCGCGACCCTGACGGGGCTACCTTCCGGCATACCAATCGCCATCGACGCGATCAATCACGAACTGTGGCGCAGGCAGCAGGGTTTTGGGCGCGGTGGGCGCATGAAGATCGAAACCGACAAGGTTTCGGTCGTCGCAGGCGTCCGCCACGGGATAACCATTGGCGCGCCTGTCGCCATGATTATTCCCAACGCCGACTGGAAGAACTGGACCGACATTCTTCCCGTTGAAGGTGGCGATCCCGCTCTGCACAAGAAAGTCAGCCGGCCACGGCCGGGTCACGCCGACCTTTCGGGCGCGATCAAGTACGACTTTCCCGACGCTCGCTACATCCTGGAACGTGCCAGCGCCCGTGAAACCACGGCCCGGGTCGCCGTTGGAGCTATTGCCAAGCAGTACCTGGCGAACTTCGGCATTGAAATTCTGAGCCATGTGATTGCGGTTGGTTCGAAGCGCCTGGACCGGATTGCCACTTGGGACGAGATCGTGGAACTCAGCAAGAAGCGGGAAGTCCTGCTTGGCTGTGTGGATGCGGAAGCCGAAGTGGAAATGAAAGCTGTGGTCGATGAAGCTTATCGAACCGGTGACACGGTTGGCGGCATCTTTGAAGTAGTTGCCAAAGGGCTTCCAGTAGGACTTGGCTCGCACGCTACCTGGGATTCGCGACTGGATGGCAAACTGGCGCAGGCCATTGTTTCCATGCAGGCGGTGAAGGGTGTGGAGGTTGGGTTTGCCGAAGACGGTGCGCTCAGCTTCGGTTCCAAAGTGCAGGACACGATTCACTACAACAACGACGAACGCCGGTTCTTCCGGGGCGCCAATCGCGCCGGGGGCATCGAAGGCGGCATGACGAATGGTGAGGAACTGCGCGTGCGCGGCTTCCTGAAGCCGATTTCGACGCTGCGGCGGCCGCTGGAGTCGGTGGATCTGGAGACGCGGGAAACGGCGAAGGCGGCGTATGAACGCTCCGACGTCTGTGTGGTTCCGGCGGCGGGTGTGATTGGCGAAGCGATGGTCGCCATTGTTCTGGCGGGCGCGATGCTCGAAAAGTTTGGCGGCGATTCTTTGGTGGAAGCGAAGCGTAACTTCGACGGGTACACCGAACAGGTGCGCCGGTTCTAGGCAGGTTTCAATCATGATCCGCAAAGTCGTCCGCTATTTGAATAACCCGGTGCTGGAGCAGGTGGCCGAACCCGTTACGGAGTTCGATACGCCTGAACTGCATCAGTTGGTCACCGACATGTTTGACACCATGTACAAATCGCATGGAGTGGGGCTGGCGGCGCCGCAGATTGACGTAGCGAAGCGCGTTGCGGTGATTGACGTGACGGGCGGCGAGGACGAAGAAGAACCGCCCCAGAAGCTGGTGTTCATTAATCCGCAGATCCTTTCGGTGGATGGTAAGCAGACCGGCGAAGAGGGTTGCCTCAGTATCCCGGGCTTCCGCGAACCGGTTCGCCGCGCGAAACTGGCGACGGTGCGGGCGCAGGACGTGAAGGGCGACTGGTTCGAGATCACCGGCGAAGATCTGCTGGCGCGGGCCATGCTGCACGAAATCGACCACCTGAACGGTATTCTTTTCCTGAGCCACCTGAGCGCGCTCAAGCGGGACCTGATCAAGCGTAAGATCCGCAAGCTCCAGAAGGCGGGCGAGTGGGAGTAGGGAATTGAAAGCTGTATTTCTGGGGACCCCGGAATTCGCTGTCGCTACGCTCGAACGGATGCTGGATGCGGGAATCAATGTTGCCGCGGTGGTGACGCAACCTGATCGTCCGCAGGGACGGAAGCAGGAAATGATTCCTTCTCCCGTGAAGGCTGCGGCGCTGCGCCATTGTCTGCCTGTGTATCAGCCGGAACGAATTCGCCGCCCGGAGGCGCTGGAACACCTAAAGGCGATTGGACCGGACGTGATGGTGGTGGTCGGCTACGGCCAAATCATCCCTCAGTCCGTAATCGATTTAGCTCCGCTGGGGATTGTGAACGTGCACGCTTCGGTACTGCCGGAGCTGCGGGGTGCGGCTCCGATTCAGTGGGCAGTGGCTCGCGGGTTTGCGAAAACCGGGGTTACCACCATGTGTATCGACGCCGGGCTGGACACGGGCGATGTGGTGGATGTTTGGGAGACCGAGATCGGGCCGGAAGAAACGGCACCGGAGCTGAGCGTTCGTCTGGCTGCCGCTGGTGCCGACATTCTGCTCAAGACTCTGCGCTCGCTGGAGGCAGGAACGGCCACAAAAATTCCGCAGGACAACGCCAAAGCGACCCTCGCGCCGATTCTTTCAAAAGATGACGGCCGAATCAACTGGCTAAAACCTGCAAAAGAAATACATAATCAAGTTCGGGGCCTGTTACCGTGGCCGGGGGCGCATACGCTCTTCCGGGGGCAGGCTCTGCATATTTGGCGTGCCCGTTTGACGGACCGCCGATGGGACCTTGCGCCCGGCTCGCTGATACGTGAACATGGATTGTTCGCAGTTGGCGGGGACGGTGCAGCTTTGGAATTGCTGGAAGTTCAGGCAGAAGGCCGGAAACGCATGGCGGCGGATGTATTCGCTAATGGCAGCCGGTTAGTGGAAGCGGAGCAGTTAGGCGGCTAGACGCCGTACTGAAGATTTGGAAAAATGAGACCTTTCGATTTACCCCTGGGATTCAAATACGCCACGGCATACGCGGGCATTCGCAAACAGCAGAAGGATGATCTCGCGCTGATCGTATCGGCGGTTCCGGCAGCTGCGGCGGCCGTGTTTACGACGAACAAGGTGCAGGCTGCGCCCGTGAAACTGGCCCGCGCGAACATGCGGCTCTCCAAAGGAGTCTGCGGCGCGATACTGGTGAACGCCGGCAACGCCAACTGCGCGACGCGCAATGGCGACCGTGTGGCAGCCAACACCACCAAGGCGCTGGCCAAATTGCTGAAGCTGCAGCCGACACAGGTTCTGCCTGCCTCGACCGGCGTCATCGGTGTGGAACTCGAAGAAGACCTCATCCTCAGCAAGCTGGAGGAGATGGTCGAGTCTCTGAACGAGAACAGTCTCCCCGATGTGGCGCGCGCCATTCTCACCACCGATCTGCAGGCCAAGGGCGCTTCGCGTGAAGTCACCCTGCGCCGCGGTCTTGTCCGGGTAGCAGGTGTGACCAAGGGTTCGGGCATGATCCATCCCCGGATGGCCACTACGCTCGGCTTCGTGATGACCGACGCGGTTATCCCCCAGACGCTGCTGCGCCGCATGCTGGTTCGGGCGACCGAAGTTAGCTACAACCGTATCTCGGTTGATGGCGATACCTCGACGAACGACACCCTCGTGGTGCTGGCGAACGGCGCTTCCGGTGTCCGTCCCGACCCGAAGGAAATGAGCACGTTCGAAGAGTCTCTCACGGAGACCCTGCAGTCGATGGCTCGCCAGATTGTTCGCGATGGCGAAGGTGCACGGAAGCTGGTCTCTGTGGAAGTTCACGGTGCGATGAGCGATTCCTCGGCAGCTTCGATTGCCCGTTCGATCTCAAATTCCCCGCTGGTGAAGACCGCGATTGCCGGTTCCGATCCGAATTGGGGCCGCATCATTTCTGCTGCCGGTAACTCCGGTGTGAACTTTGACCAGAACACGGTCGATATCACGCTGCAGGACATCCGCGTGTGCCGCAACGGCCTCGCCTGCCCATTCGACGAACTCGATATGAAGCAGCGCCTGGATGACACCGACGTTTCCATCGTCTTCCGCATTACGGGTAAGGGGAAGGGTTCTGCGACTTTCTGGACCTGTGATCTGACCGAGGACTACGTCCACATCAATGCGGCCTACCGGACCTAATCGGTTCGTAATTTTCATTCTGATGGCGCTTGCGGCGATTCTGCCGCAGGCTGCCTTCGGGATGGCTGACGACACCCCCTACGCTGCGTTGGCCCGTTTTGCAACGGCGCTCAGTAAAGGGGACAGTGCGGCAGCCATGGTAGTTTTCGACCCCGGCATGAAGACGTACGGAGCTCTGGAATCAGGTGTTCAGGCGCTAACCGCACAGGCCGATGTTCTTTGTTCCATCGAAATTTTGCAGGAAAAGGCATCGGGCTCCGATATGGTGCTTGATACCGACTGGTACCTCCAGCTTCAGACGAAAACCGACGGCGGGCCGAGCGAACGTCGACGGGAACGTGTGTCTGTCACTATGCGTCTTATTAGTGGAAGCTGGAGAATTATTTCATTGTCCTCCGCGGCAATTTTCGCCCCGATTAACATTCGCTAAGCATCTGCAACGAAAGGCCATCCTGTCCGCACTAAACAGTGCAGGCGGGATGTTTGGTCGTCTGCGTGCTTACATTTCATTGCGAATCAAATGTAAACCCTTTGGGGATTTTTGCGGTCAACGGAATTTTGGGAGCATTTAAGAGTTTGAGTATGCAGATGAAGCGATTTGGATGCGCCGCCGCCGGTTTGTTACTTTCGGCCAGCCTCGTTCCGGCCCAAACCAGCGTTATGACTGGTGGCTACGGGAACTCGCGGACCAATGCCAATCTGACGGAAACCACACTCACACCCGCCAATGTGAAGCCAGGTAGTTTCGGTAAATTGTTCTCTCTGACGGTGGATGGTCAGTTGTACGCGCAGCCGCTGTATGTTCATGGGGTGGCGATTCCTGGTAAGGGGACCCACAATGTGGTGTACGCGGCTACCATGCACAACACCGTTTACGCGTTTGACGCGGATACGCCCGGTGTCCCGCTGTGGAGCGTGAACCTGGGGCCAGCGGTACCAACGTCCACTTACGGGTCCGACTGGGGTGGTTCCTATCAGGATATTCTGCCCGAGAACGGAATTCTCTCTACTCCCGTGATTGATTCGGGGACTGGAACAATTTACGTTGTGGCGGCGACCTGGGAGAAGAGCAAGTACCTCTATCGCCTGCATGCACTCGACTATGCGACTGGCGTGGAGAAGTTTGGCGCCCCCTCCCTGATTGCCGCTTCGGTACCCGGTGCCGGTGATGGCAGCATCGGTGGCGCAGTGGATTTCGTGGCGGACCAGCACTTGCAGCGGCCAGCGCTGTTGTTGACGTCGGGAGCCGTCTATGTGGCGTTTGGGTCTCATGCTGATGCGTCGCCGTACCACGGCTGGATTGTGGCCTACAGCGCGGTGAATGTGCAGAGCCAGGTGGCGGTATTCAATGCAAGTCCGAATGGCTCGGCGGGCGCGATTTGGCAGTCCGGGCGCGGTCTGACGGCAGATGATTCGGGGAATGTCTACACGGTTACCAGCAACGGGACGACGGATGGGACATCCAACTTCTCCGACAGCGTGCTGCGGCTGGATGCGGCGAAATTGCGAGTTCGCGACTGGTTCGCGCCGTACAATTTCCAGGATCTGAACGATTCGGACGACGATCTTGGCGCATGCGGCGCGGTTCTGATTGACGGGACGAATTACTTAATTACCGGTGGGAAGCAGGGCGTGTTGTACGTTCTGGACCGGACGAATCTCGGAAAGACGACCGCGAACGATTCGGCGATCGTCAGCCGTGTGGATGCGGGCAACCTCGGAATCTTTAACCTGGCGCTTTGGAACCGGCCGGATGGGGCACTGATGTATGTCCACATCGCGAATGCTCCGGTTGTGGCGTACAGGATTACGGATGGCAAGATCAGCGAGGCTCCGGTGGCCCGCAGCATGAACGGGTTCAACGTTCCTTATCAGGGAATGACACTTTCCGCGAACGGTACGGCTTCGGGCAGTGGAATCCTCTGGGTGACCACACCTATGACCTATCCGCTACCGGCGCATGGTGTTCTGAGGGCCTACAACGCGGAGGGTCTGAGCGAGATCTGGAACAGTGATATGTCGGAAGCGGATGGGATGGGCGCGTTTGTGAAGTTTGCCAACCCGACTGTGGCCGATGGCAAGGTCTTCGTCCCCTCAGGTTCGAATCAGCTCTACGTCTATGGGGCGACCTCCAGTTCTCCAGTTTCAATAAATCCGGTGGTCACCAGCATCTCGAATGTTGCGAGCTACGCCGAAGGTGCCATTGCGCCTGGCGAGATGCTGGCGATTCAGGGGACGAATCTGGGGCCGGCGAATTTGGTGGTGAATACGATTCCGGCAGATGGCACCATGTCGGCCTCCCTCGCCGGGACTCAGGTGCTGTTTAACGGGGTTCCGGGCCCGGTCTTCTACACATCGTCGAATATTGCGACCGCGATCGTGCCGTATAGTGTGGCCGGGGCTTCCAGCGTGAAGGTAAAGGTCCTGTACAACGAAAAGGAGTCGGCTGAAACAACGCTGGCACTGGTGCCTGCCGCCCCGGGCCTGTTTTCGGCCGATTCGAGTGGGAGTGGGCCGGGTTCGATTCTGAACGCCGACTACACGTTGAACACGGAAGAGAATCCGGCGAGCGCCGGAGACATCGTAGTCCTCTATGGCACGGGTGGAGGTCTGACATCCAGTCCGGCGACCGACGGCGCGATTACGGGGTCTGCAATGCCTGTGGCGGAGACCACAGTGACTATCAACGGCGTTCCGGCAGAAGTTCTGTACGCCGGGAATGCCGGCGGCATTGTGGCAGGGATAATTCAGTTGAATATCCGGCTGCCAAAAGGGATCTCCGGCGCCCTGCCCGTGGTAGTCACCACTGCCGGAGCTTCGAGTCAGGCCACTGTTACGGTCGCGATTCGATAGGCCTTGATTCGAATGTAATCGACGACTCGGCCGTGAACCTCCGGTACTCACTGAAATCCACTTCGTTCCTGATCCGGAGTTCACTGCCGCCCATCGTGACAATTGAATGGCTCGGCATGAGCCACTTTGTACCTGCAATATCAAACCAGGCAAACTCGAGAACGGTCTTCGACGACCGTAGGGGAAACCCTCGGGGGATTTGGGCCGTTTGCTCGATTCGGAGCACTCGCTGGGTGGCCTCGTCAATCCAAACCAGACCTCGGTGGCCAACGACCACTGACTGTCCTTTACCGTCTCTGGCGCGGTATTCCAGGTGATAAGTGGCGCGTTCCTGCGGGACTTGATACTGGTAGACGAATAGGGTTTTGCCATCCAGCCGGAACGTCTTGCTGAAACGGAAAGCCGCAGTATTTGGGTGGAAAATTTCGGCCAACAGGCTTCCAAACTCACCCTCAGTCAAAGCACCTCCCACCTGTCGGTACGAGAGCTGGGTCTGAAGCTCATTCCATGTGAGGAGTTTGTAGTACTCACGACCGGAGGCGATCCCAATCTGAGCGCGAATCTTGTCCTGGAGTAGCCAGCCATCCCCCAGGGGCCTGCGCCAGCGGTGGATCGTTTCCAGGCAGGTGAAATCGGGCAGTTTTCGTGCGTACTGAAAAGCTTTGGCTGAGGCCTCTCGCAGGAGTTCGGTCTGACGTTCCAGGGTGGGTCCGGCCGCTGCAGTCAGGATGCCTGGGAATGTTGCGAGGACCGCGCGCCGGGTCACCATGTCAGATCATCGGCAGGGAGCGGGGTCTCGGGCCGCGGGGGAAGGCCTGATCGAGGTGGCTGAAGTCGGTTTGGGTCAGTTCCAGGGATGCCGCGGCTGCATTGTCCGCCGTGTGCGCCGTGGCAGACGATTTCGGGATGGCGAAAACGGCTGGGTTCCGGGTCAGGAACGCCAGGGCGACCTGACGTGCTGTAGCATTGTGTGCCGCTGCAACTTCTTCAAGGGCTCTCCGTTGCGATGATCCGGGACGGGGGAAGTTGCCGGAGCCGAACGGGCTGTAGGCGACTACCGCGACGCCGTGCCGCTCACACCAGGGGATGACCGCATGTTCGATGGCTCGTTCTTCCGGGTAGTAGAGAACCTGGTTGCAGACGATTTTGCCGGGTCCGGCGACGCGCAGGGCTTCGTCGAGGTCGGAGACATCGAAGTTGCTGACGCCCCAGCTGCGGATCTTGCCCGCGGCCTGGAGGGCTTCGAAGGCGGCGAAGGTTTCGGAAAGCGGGTAGCGTCCGCGCCAGTGGAGGAGATAGCAATCGAGGTAGTCGGTACGCAGTTGCTTCAGTGTGCGCTCACAAGCCTGCACAGTGCCTTCGCGGGAGGCGTTGTAGGGCAGGACCTTCGAAATGACGAACGCGGCGTCTCTGCGCCCGGAAATGGCGTCGCCCACGATGGCCTCAGCGGCGCCGGAACCGTACATCTCGGCCGTGTCGATATGGTTCAGACCGAGATCGAGGCCGTGGCTCAGCACATCGGCGGCTTTAGCGCGGGACGTATGTTCGAGATTCCAGGTTCCCTGGCCTATCACTGACACGGGGCGACCAGTTGGGCCAAAAGGTCTGGTGGGGACGGACACGCGA
>CANIHR010000166.1 GCA_947467185.1 Bryobacterales bacterium | reverse complement strand
GCAGCGGATGCCGGGTTCGGTGGGCTGGACTTTGTAGTTGGCACCCAGATTGACCGGGCCGGTGGAGTGGCAACGGAAGCAGCGGAGAGCCGTTCCGACGGGGTCGAAGGTGCGGTAGACCGTGTCGGCGGAGGTGTCGTGGCCGGGGGTGAGGCCGAGGAGTTTGGTGGAGGTGTAGAGGCTGAGCCCGTGTTCCACGACTGCCTGGTCGCTGGTCTGCGAGACCCAGGTGGTGGCTTTTTGTCCCGCGCCGAAGGCCCACTGGCCACGCGCACCGGGTTCAGCCGGTTTCAGAGCCCGGGCGTGGGCGGATTTGGCCTGGGCAGCAAACTTATCAGCGTGGCAGGGCTGGCAGGCCTGGCTGCCGACGAACTGGGCATTGGCGGTGGCTGTGACGAAGAGGAACAGGGCGGACAAGCGCATCGGGTTCACTTCGCTTTCTGGAGCCGCTGGAATTCTTTCAGTTCGGCATCGGCCTGGGCTGTCTTGCCGCCCTGGCGATAGAGGTTCGCCAGGCCAAAATGCGCTTGTGCGGCGAGATTGCTGTCTTTATCGAGGGTGAGCAGTTCGCGCCAGAGTTTTTCGGCGGTGACGGGGTCGTCGTCGAGACCTGTGACTTTTCCGAGGAGGTAGAGCGTGTCCGGAACTCCGGGCTGCACGGTGTTGGCGTGTTCCAGGGCTTTGCGGGCTGCCTTAATCTTGCCCTGCTGGAGCTGCGCATTTCCCAGGCGATACGCCGCTTCGCCATCGCCGGGCTGCAATTGCGATTCGATATTAAACTGCTGCTCGGCCAGATCCCATTTTCCCGCCGCCACGTAGAGTTCGGCCAGTTCCAGACGGATGCCGGGCGTGGTGGGGCGCTGTCGGATGGCCTCCATGAATTCCTTTTCGGCTCCGACCGCGTTATGCATGATCGCGTAGGTTTCGCCCAGGATCTGGTGGGAGCGGGCGGAATCGGGTTGGGTGGTCTTCAGAGTTTCGAGGGTGTCGCGGGAGAGCAGGCCCGAAGCCCGGCCGAGGTAATAAAGCAAATCGGGGTCGTTGGGCCGTTTGGCCAGCGCCGCCTGCAGATTGCCGATGGCCTCGGCATAGCGCCCTGCTTTGAGCTGCGCGACGCCCAGCGCGTCCACGGCCTGGATCTTTTCCAGATGGGGGATGGCCTCCGCCGCGTAACCCGCCGCCAGCAGAGAATAGCCGAGCATCTGGTGGGCACCGATGAGGTCGGGATTGAGTTCGAGCGCGCGCTTCAGAGGGGGGATGGCACCGCTGAAATCGCCGCCCTGCATGATCGCCTGGCCCAGATTCACGTGGGCCGCGGCCAGTTCCGGCATCAGTTCGGCCACTTTGCGAAATTCGGCAATGGCTTCGTTTTGTTTGCCCTGTTTCTGCAGGTCCATGCCGGCTTCGGCGTGTTTCAGGGCTTCGGGCGTCAGGTTCTGGAAGGCGAGGACGAGGATCAGCAGGATTCCGTGCACGTTAGCGGGCCTCCGGTTCGGTAACGGTGAGGATCTGATCGGCGGCGACGGCGTTCAGCTTCTGTTTCGTGCCGGAGGGCCAGAGGATTTCGATGTCGGCCTTCGTGTCGCTGCCGAGGCCGAAATGAACGCGTGGATCGTTGGCGGAAACGTAGCTTCCGGCGGTGGTCGCGATCTCGTGCCGGGTTCCGGCCGATATGATCGCCCCCTGACCGTCGCGGTTCGACCTTGTGCCGCGCAGTTTCAGGGTCAGCCAGTGGCCGTTGCCCTTGCGATTATGGAAGATCTGCGGCTTGCCACCGAGTACCGTCATCACTACGTCCATCCAGCCGTCGTTATCCATGTCTCCAAAGGCCGCGCCGCGTCCTGCCGAAGCGACCGTGGTGCCGGATTCTGCGCGTTCGAACCGACCCACGTGGTTAAGCGCCAACAGTGGCGGTTCCAGGTAGTGGAGTGAGGCGTCCAGACCTTCCACGTTATCCATTACGTGGCTCTGCGCGGCGAAAAGGTCCTTCCACCCGTCGTTGTCGAAGTCCACGAAGCCAATGCCCCAGCCGGAATTCAGGTTGGTGAGGGCGGTGATGCCGGTCTGCATGGAACGGTAAGAAAAGAGGCCGTGGCCATCGTTGCGATAGAGCGCGTAGTTCTGGCGAGCGAGGTCGGTGATGACGATGTCGGGGTCGCCGTCGTTGTCGAAATCGCGGAAATCGACGCCCATGCCGGAGATGCGTTTGCCGTCGTCCGTGAGGGCGATACCTGCTTCGAGACCTCGCTCGGTGAACGTCTTGCCGGCGTCGTTGTGGAAGAGCAACTGCTCCATGCCGTCGTTGGCGACGACGATGTCGGGGAAGCCGTCGGCGTCGTAGTCCGCGAATGCGACGCCCAGCGCTTTACCCTTCTTTGCGGCGATGCCGGTTCGGGTGCTGACGTCTTCAAATGTGCCATTACCGTTGTTGCGGAACAGGACGTTCGAAACTGCGGGGAATTCGGCGGGTGAGCAATAGAAGCGAGGCGAGGTGCCGCAGCTCTTGCTGTGGGCGAAGTCCCACTCCATATAGCGGGTCACGAACAGGTCGAGTTTCCCGTCGTTGTCGTAGTCGAAGAAGCCCGCCGAGACGGACCAGCCAGATGTGGCGACACCGGCTTTGGAGGTGACATCCGTGAAGGTGCCGTTGCCGTTGTTGTGATACAGGATGTTGTGGCCGTAACTGGTGACGTACAGGTCGGGGAAGCCATCGTTGTCGTAGTCGGCCGTGGCGGCACCCATGCCGTAATTGCCGTCGCCCGCGTTCGAGAGGCCTGCGGCGGTGGTCACATCGGTGTAGCTGCCGTCCCGGTTCTGCCGGTAGAGGCGGTTCCAGTAGCGCTCGTTGGCTCGTGCGAAGGTATTGGTCTGTTGCGTGGCTGTGATCTGGCCGCTGTTGACGAAGAAGATATCCAGCAGGCCGTCGTTGTTGTAGTCGAGGAGCGCGACGCCTCCGCCCATCGCTTCAATCAGGTGTTTCCGGGGTGTCGGCGAGTTTTCGTGGCGGAATGCAATCCCGGCCGGCAGGGCAACGTCAAAGATGCCCGCTCCCGCCCCTGCGGCGAACAGTGCGAAAACACCGGCAATGGCGCGAACTTTGAACATGGGATCGCGTTTCAGGCTCAGCATACACCAGGACGCCGCTAAACTTAGAGGTTTGGCCCTCACGCTCGATACCGACCTGACGTACCTCAAAGGCGTGGGACCTGCCCGCGCGGCCATGCTGCGTTCCAAACAACTGGAAACGATTGAGGATCTTCTCAATTACTTCCCGTTCCGCTACGAAGACCGCTCGAACACGAAGACCATCAAACAACTGGCACCGGGCGAACTGGCAACAGTGGTGTGCGAAGTAAAGTCGGCCAAGGTGAGCGGGATGCGCCGAAAGGCGATCGGTTTGTTTGAGGCCGAGTTTACTGACGGCTCCGGCGCGGTTTTACTTGGCAAATGGTTCCATGGCGCCTATCTGGCGGATAAGTTGACGCCTGGGACGCGGGTAGCACTGTTCGGCAAAATCGAGTTCGACAGCTATCGTGGCGACCTGCAGATGATGCACCCCGAGACCGAGATGCTGACCGGCGACGAGGACGAGGGCGAAGCAGCGCTCCACACCGGGCGGATCGTGCCAGTGTATGAAGCTGCCGGCAAAGTGAATTCGCGCGTGATTCGGGCGCTGGTCCACCGGGTGCTGGAGGATATGCCGCGGCTGGAGGATCATCTCCCCGAAAGCGTTGTCCGGCAATTGAAGTTCCCGTCGAGGACCGACGCAGTTCGATACACCCATTTCCCGCCCCCCGGAACGCCGGTCCGCATCCTGAACGACTTCCGCTCCCAGGCCCAGTTTCGGCTGATCTTCGAGGAGTTCTTCTGGCTGGAGTGCGGACTGGAAATTAAGCGCCGGAAGGCCCGCAGTTTGCCGGGAATTGCGTTTCAACTGAACGACCGGGTGCGGGAGCAGATCAAGCGGCTGCTACCGTTTAAGCCGACGGGCGCACAGAAGAGGGTCCTGAAAGAAATCGCCGATGATATGGCGCATCCGAGTCCCATGCACCGCTTGTTGCAGGGCGACGTGGGCAGCGGCAAGACCATTGTGGCGGCGGAAGCGGCCGTGATCGCGCTGGAGAATGGCTATCAGGTGGCCATGCTGGCACCGACCGAAATTCTGGCCAATCAGCACTACTACTCGATGAAACCCCTTCTGCGTAAGTTGGGTTACGAGCCTGTACTGCTGACCGGTTCACTCAGCGCCCGGGAAAAGCTGAAAATCAAGGAAATGCTGGTGGTTGGTATGATTCCCTTCGCCATCGGCACCCACGCGCTCATCGAAAAAGATGTCGAGTTTCGCAACCTGGGGCTGGTAATTATCGATGAGCAGCACCGCTTCGGGGTGATGCAGCGGTTCGGTCTGGCGCAGAAGGCGGCGGCACCCGATGTGCTGGTGATGACGGCCACGCCAATTCCGCGAACGCTGGCGATGACGGTTTTCGGCGACCTGGATGTTTCGACGATCGATGAAATGCCGCCGGGCCGCAAGAAGATCATCACGAAGCACTATACGGGTGACCAGGTGGAGATCGCGTTCAGCCATGTTCGGCGGGAAATCGACACCGGGGCACAGGCCTATGTGGTGTATCCGGTGATTGAGGAATCAGAAACCCAGGCGATGAAGGCGGCGACCGCCATGCACCAGCATCTGGCGGCGGACGTCTTCCCGGATATTGAGGTCGGGCTCCTGCACGGGAAGATGCCTGCCGCAGATAAAGAAGCCGCGATGGACGCCTTTAAGACGGGCCGCACGAAGATTCTGGTTTCCACCACGGTCATTGAAGTGGGCGTGGACGTGCCGAATGCGACCGTGATGGTGATTGAGCAGGCCGAACGATTCGGACTCTCTCAGTTGCACCAGCTGCGGGGCCGAGTCGGGCGCGGCGGCGTGCAAAGTTATTGCCTGCTGGTGACGGAAAAGCTGGGTGATACCGGCAAGGAACGGATCCGCACCATGGTGGATTCGCAGGATGGGTTCGAGATTGCGGAAATGGATCTGAAACTGCGTGGACCGGGTGAGTTCTTCGGGACGAAGCAGTCGGGCATGCCGTCTCTGAGCATTGCGAACATACTGCGCGATCCCGACATTCTGGGCGCGGCGAAGGATGAAGCGCGACTGTTTGTGGAAAATCCGCCTTCACCGGCCGATTACGCGAAGGCCGTGGAATATATCAAAGGACACTGGCAGCGTCGTTACGCGCTGGTGCTGGTGGGTTGAGATGCGGGTGATAGCTGGAGAGTTTAAGTCGCGCCGACTGGTGTCGCTGCCGGGGCTGGAAACGCGGCCCACGCCGGACCGTCTGCGGGAGACGCTCTTTTCGATTCTGCAGAGCCGGATCGAAGGCTGCGTTTTTGTGGACGCTTATGCGGGGACTGGTGCCGTTGGAATTGAGGCTGTCAGCCGGGGAGCGCGACTGGCAATTCTGATTGAGAGCAATCGGAACGCGGTGGAAGTGATCCGCCAAAACGCCGAGTCCCTGAAATTGGGCACACGTGTACGCATCGTCAAGGGATCGGCCCCTGCGTGTGGAAAAGAACTGGAATCGGCCGATATCGTGTTCGCAGACCCACCCTACACGCGGGAACGTGAATACGAGAACTTTATGGAGACGCTGAGCGCGGTCACCCCACCACTCTCAATCGTCCAGCATTCAGTACGCTTCGCACTTCAGGAACACTACGGGCCTCTGATCCGCACGCGCGTTCTGAAGCAAGGCGATAACGCCCTTAGCTTTTACGCCCTTTCGGACAGTTCCGTTGTTAAAACCGAAGACTAGGAAGCGCTTTCAGCAGTAGCTTTCTTTTTGCGTCCCCGCTTTTTCGCCGGCGTGGCAGTCGCGGCGGCTGGCTTAACCGGGCCACGTTCCTGCGCGGCCTGCAGCCAGGCTGGTGGACGGCCGCGGCGTTTTCCGCCGGCGGCTAAGCGCTCGAGACTTAGAATAGCCTCGCCCAATTGAGCATGTTCTCTGCGTAGTTCTTCAAGGATTTTGTTAACGTCCATGCAATTATCCCCCTCCAGGAGTGTACCTGTTTCATTTTCGGAACGGCCACGCCTGATTCTTGAGTGCCCTGATACTCCACGTGTTGCTTGTATTCATGGCTCCAGAGCCATAGATTGTTCTGATTCCGGAACAACAAACTCCGTAGTTTATCACCACACACTTTGACGATACTACAAAAAGGTTCAAATAGTCCCACTGGTACTGTTTGAGTCGCCGAAAAAGGGGGGGCTATGCGGGGGCAGACACTGAGCAAAAGCAGTGGTGCGGAAAGTCAACTAACCTGGTTGTGTTCCTGCGAAAAGAGGGAGGGATTAACGCCGGGGCGTCACGGCGCCGCCGAAGCCAGTGCCGCCGCCAGGAGTTTGCGTTCCATTTGCGGAACCGGTCTGGCCGGGCTGGGGGACCACGCCGCCGCGGCCTCCACCACGGGCCGCATCCTTTGACATGTCGTAGACGAACTCCCATTCGTTGTACGCGCTGCGTTCCCCGTAGAGCTTGATGCCTTCTCGTTCTGCTTTACTGGCAACGCCGGCGATCCCGCCGCCGATGGTCTGGCCGGCCATTCCGCCCTGAACCGGGGTTCCGAAGGCTCCCCCCTGCGCTTGACCGAAAGCACCACCCTGACCTGGTTGCCCGAAAGCACCACCCTGACCTGATTGCCCGAAGGCACCACCCCCCTGCGCTTGTCCGAAGGCACCACCCGAATTGTCGGTGCCATTCAGGCCACCGGGGCGCGGGGTCGTCAGGATCTGGTTAATCAGATTGGCGGCACCGTTGGGAGGAGGCCCGGGAACTCCATTAGCCTGGTTCTGGAAGCCGTTCGGGATACCGCCAACCTGTCCAAAGCCGGGCTGCCCGACGGAATTCTGCACTCCCATGCCATTCGGCATCTGGCCGCCAGCGCCGATCATTTGCCCCTGTCCGGTGGATACGCCGGAATTCACCGCAGGCTGGCCATTGGGAGTGGCCGGAACAATCCTGCCATCCGGCAGAACCATCACCGGGCCGTTTGCTGCCGGTTGTCCGTTCGCTGGATTCCCTGAATTTGCGCCACCTGGATTGGCGAAAGGGTCGCCCTGCGCCGACGGCCCATCACTGGGACGCCGACGGGTGGCAAGGTTGACACCATCTGTGTTGGCCGGGCCATTACCACCGCCAATTTCCTGCAGTTCGGTGATGAAAGTCTGCGGGGCGTTCGCATCTTTCTTTGGCTTGTGGACGAGGGAATCTGTAAAGATGCCGCCGGGACCCACATGAATCAGCCGCCACTCTTTCTTGCCCGTCATTGGGTCCACGTACTGGCGGCGGAGGAAACGAATACTCTGGGTATTCTCCAGGGCAGCGATATCGGCGGGGAAACGGTTGTATTTCCGTACGTAGAGTTTTATCGCCCGGGTATATTGCTCACCGCGGTCTACCAGAAGTTGCTCTTTATCCCTCTGGGCTTCAAACGCAACGCGGGGGATTTCCATGTACAGCATTACAGCAACCGACGCTGCCAGCGCGGAGACAAAAAGCAGCGCGTAGCCGCCCTCGCGATGGCGACGGGGTTTCATCCCGCGTTGGTCTCCTGGAGCTGCAGCGTCTGGCTGGTCTTGAAATCCGTGTCCTCGATGACGATGGAGGCCGCATTGATTTTCACGATGCGGTAATGCTTCTTAATGACGTCGTTTTCCCCGCCGATAAGAATGTCTTCACCATCCAGCAGAAACGCGGCTTTGCGGCCATCGGTACGGGTGATCTTGTAGCCGTAATACTTGAGCGTGATGGGCGGCGCCTGCGGTGTCACCACAGGTGGCGGACCGGGTGGCGGGGGCGGCGGACCAGCGGGGGCCTGCGGACCCTTGACCGCTATGGTTGGCACTTTCGGCAGCCCCACCGGAGGCGGCGGGGGCGGAGCGGTGCCGAACGAGAAAACATTGCGGCCCGGCGCGCCCAGTTCTACGGCCTGCACCTTAGCCAGCAGGTCCAGCTTCAGTGCCGGATCAATAGTCGCGGGGTCGGGGCGATCTTCCGGATTCTGGCTGCCCATCCGGATATTCCAGGCGGTCGCCGTGCCACGGTTGGTGACCTGGCGGCGTTCACTCTGAGCGGTTTTACCGCGGCCGAGATTGCCCCGGACACCGGGAACCGAGGCTGCGGCGGGTTGCACCACTGCCGCAGCGGGACGCGGGGCGGGCGCAGACACCGGAGTGTCCTCCGAATTCATGTAGTACACGGCTCCGCCACCCAGTACGACGATGGCGATCAGGATGCCGACCTTCTTTGGTTCCGCGCCGAGGTTCACATGGCACCTGCTTTCGTCGCGGGTTCCAGCTTACCTTCGTCTTCGCGGACGAAGGTGTCCAGTTTTACGGCCACCACCAGCGCGCCGGTCTGCGCCCGGGGTGTCACAGTAATGGTCTCGATGATCAAAAATCTCTGCGACCGGTCCAGCAGGTTGACGAACTTCAGCAGTTCCGCGTACCCGCCTTCCAGGTTGAACGTGATCGACATCAGGTCGAGATCTTCGCTGCCGGCGATCGGCTCCAGCGCGATGGTGCCGCCGGGATTCTTCATGCCGGCCAGCTTCGCTGTCTCGGTAATCTCCCCGATGATGGTCGAGTAGGTCCGCCGGCGGCTGGTCATGGAGGTGGCAATGAACTTCTCGCCATCGGCTTTGCCCCGGCTGATGTTGGCTGCCAGTGCACGGCTTTTCAGCAAGCGCGCCTGTTCGGTCAGGTGTGAAGCCTGGGCGTTGAGCAATTGCTGGTTCACGGTATCGGGCGATGCATCCAGCCAGTGGAATGCGAACGCGGCGGCCACCAGATTGGCCGCGAACAGGATGCCCAGTGCCACCCGGACCAGAACTTTCGGTTCGGTAAGCGCCGCGAAATCGACCGCCGGGATGTTAAAGCTTTTGGGCATAGTTCACCGAGACGCGGTAGCGATAAAAGGGGTCGTTCTGGGTGGGCGCTGTAAGGGCGCTCACTTCCGTGGAGCCGAAAATATCGGAGCCTTCCAGTTTCGAAATGAATTGAATGATGGGTTCGGGCGAATCCGATTCGACAGTCATATCCAGCAGCAACTGGTCCTTCGAATTCACCTGGGGGCGGATGACGGCGATGCGCACATTGTGTGGCAGAACCGTGCCGAGGTCGCCGAAAATACGGGTCCAGCTTATGGCCTTGCGACGGATGATGCTGTTGATCAGGATGCTGCGGTCCAGCACGACTTCGTTTTCCGGTTGCCGCATCTGGGTGTCCAGGCGGCTTTGCTCGGCGCGTATGTTGCTGAGCTGGCGCTGTACGCGGGCCAGGTCTAATTGCGCCTGCCTTGCCTGCGCCCGTTCATTCACCGAAATGGTAATCAGCAGGATGAGCGTACCGAGTAGCAAAACGCCTGTGAACGCGGAGGCGATCAGGATGGGGCGGTCGCGGCGGAACGGCTCGCGGGAAAGGTTAATCGGCAGTCTCATGCGGCTACCTTCGTTGCCGGGGCTGCGGCCGTGTTCAGCGACTTCAGGTAACCGGCCAGACCGGGGTGCGGTTCATCGAGCGAATCGGCCGGAATATCCAGTTCCACGCCGAGGCGGGTGGCAGCGGTCTCGCTGTCCTCGCCAAAACCCAGCAACAGGAGCCGGTCGGGGCGTCCGCCGGCCTGGTCTTCCAGGTAAACCAGCGTCGGGTAGAGATCCGTGGAGATTTCTTCCAGAGGATCGGGCGTGTTGGGTACCAGTTCCAGTGTTCGTGCCAGAATCAGGACTCCATCGCGCAGGGCGAGGACGGTCAGTGCCCCGGCGGCCTTGTGCGCCACCAGAAAATAGCCGGACGCGGGAAGCAGGTCCATCAGCGCCAGCGGCGTGCAGGTCACCAGACCGGGATGAAGGCCTGCGGCGCGGAAGGCCGTTTCATAGCGGATCACGATTTCGGCGGGCGTGACGGCTGCCACCACACGGCGATTTTTTTCGTTACCGCCGGTCTGCAGGTGCCACGACAGGGCGGCCTGATCGACATCGAACGGCAGTGTCTTTTTCAGGCGGAAGCGAATGAGGGCTTCGCGTTCGTCGTCTTTGTCGGGGAACGTTTCGAAATCGAGGACCGCCAGGCGGACCGCGTTATCGGGCAGGATCAGGGCGGCTCCCCGGCGGCCGCGTTTCGAGGTGGCCGGCACCAGATGCGCCACGGCATGGGCGAATGCCGCCGTATCCACCATGTTGTCCTTCACGGGTGACGGTTCCAGCGCCCCCTGCGGGAGTTCCACGTACTGTACGACGGCGGGCGGACGGGTTCGGGACATCGCGATACCGTCGGCGGAAATCTCGAAGGCGAACTCCGGCGGCGGGTCCTGAAACAGAGCCGTGATTTTAGCGAGGACGCTCATTCGATGAAGGTCACCTTATTAATTTCGCGGAGCGTGGTCTCGCCGAGGCGGACTTTTTCTACCGCCGATTCGCGCAGGAACGTCATGCCTTCCTCTCGCGCCAGGCGCTTGATTTCGCTGGCTGGCCGGCGGTCGAGGATGAGTTCGCGAATCCGGTCGCTGAGGTCGAGAAGTTCATGGATGGCCGTTCGTCCGCGGAAGCCGGTGCCGCCACATTCAAAGCAGCCCGCGCCTTCCATACATTCGACGTTCCGCCACTCCTCCACGTTTAGACCACTTTCAATCAGCAGGGCATCGGGGTAGATCACCGGACGCTTGCAGTGTTCGCAGTTCAGGCGAACCAGGCGCTGCGCCAGAATGCAGTTCAGCGCGGAGACGAAGTTGTAGGCCTCCACGCCCATGTTCAGGAAGCGGCCCAGCACGTCCACCACGTTGTTCGCGTGGACCGTGGTGAACACCAGGTGGCCCGTGAGCGCGGAGTTGATGGCGATCTGCGCGGTTTCCTGGTCACGAATTTCGCCGACCATGATCTTGTCGGGGTCATGACGCAGGATGGAGCGGAGGCCTCGGGCGAACGTGAGGCCCTTTTTCTCGTTCACCGGAATCTGGGTGATGCCTTTGAGCTGGTATTCGACGGGATCTTCAATCGTGATGATCTTGTCTTCGTCGTTCTTAATCTCGCTCAGCGCGGCGTAGAGGGTGGTTGTTTTGCCCGAACCGGTCGGCCCGGTGACCAGCACCATGCCGTAGGGTTCGGTGATGTAGCGGCGGAACTTCGCCAGGTCGTTCGGGCTGAACCCAACCACTTCCAGCGACAGCTTGGCGAACTTTTCGCTCATCGACTCCTTGTCGAGGACACGGAGCACCGCATCTTCGCCGTGGATCGTCGGCATGATGGAGACGCGGAAATCGATGAGGCGGTTCTTGTAGCGAACGCGGAAACGGCCGTCCTGCGGAACACGGCGCTCGGCGATGTCGAGTTCGCTCATGACCTTGATACGCGAAATGATGGTGGAGTGCCAGTCCTTCGCGATCGGGGGCATGGCGTAGTGCAGCACGCCGTCAATACGGTACTTGATGACCACTTCCTGGTCGCGTGTCTCGATGTGGATGTCACTCGCGCGGCGTTCGAGCGCGTTGAAGATGGTGGTATCAACCAGCTTGATGACCGGGGCGATGTCGCTGTCGCCGACCGCCAGTTTGTCGATGGAGAGCGTTTCGTCCGGGTTTTCCTCGTCGCCCACCACGTCGAGAGCGAAGCCTTCGGTCACTTCTTCCAGAACGCGCTGCGATTGCTCGGTTTTCTTGAGCAGGTCGCCGATCTGCGAGGCCGTCGCCACCTTCATGCGCAGCTTGCGGTGCAGCAGCAGGCTCAGTTCGTCGATCGCGGAAAGATTGCGGGGGTCGGCGAGGGCGATGTCGAGCGTGCCGTTCCGCGCGCCGAGGGGCACGAAGTTGTACCGGAACATCAGGTCGACCGGGATGGTCCGGAAGAGGTCGTGGTCGATGGCGGATTCGCGAAGATCAACGAATTCGCACCGGTAACGGACCGCCGCCGCTTTAGCCTGCGCGACTTCGTCGGCCAGCATAGCGGCTTTGTCAGGGATAACGGTCTGGGCCGGATTGGGGCTCACGCAAGAGTTGACGCGCGAAGGGGGCGGAGCGTGCAGGGGCAAAAAATGGAGCGGCCGCGCGGCTATGATGAGACTGGGAGGCGCGGCATGGGAACGGGTAACTCGATCGACGACATTATCGAGATTTACAAGCGCGATGTGGACGTGACCCTGATCGATGAATGCCTGAAGCGGACCGTGGAAGAACGTCTGCAGGCTCTTGAGGACAGGATGAACGCGGTCGAAGAACTGTACGGG
>CANIHR010000165.1 GCA_947467185.1 Bryobacterales bacterium | reverse complement strand
GTCTTCCTGCCCCTGATGACGCTTGAAGGCATGGAAGGCAAGATGTTCGCGCCCCTGGCCTTCACAATCGCAATCGCGCTCGGTATCTCGCTGGTACTGTCACTGACCCTCTCGCCCGTGCTTTCGATGATGCTTCTGAAAGGCGGTGACGAACACGACACCCTCTTCGTCCGCCTCATGAAGCGCCCATATGTCGGTATGCTCGGCTGGTCCATCCGCAACCCCTTCAAAACCCTCGGTGTTGCCGTCGCCGCTTTTGCCGCCTGCATGTCGCTCTTCCCCTACCTCGGAACGTCCTTCATTCCGGAACTAAAGGAAGGCACAATCTCCCCCAACATGGACCGTGTCCCGGACATCTCCCTCGAAGAATCCATCAAAATGGAGATGGAAGCCATTAAGAAGGTGCAGAGCGTCAAAGGCGTCGCCTACGTCGTCTCCCGCCTCGGTCGCGGCGAATCCCCCGTGGATCCCGCCGGTTACAACGAAACCGACCTCATGGCCCAACTGGTGCCCGCCGAACAGCGTGAAGGCCGAACCCAGGACCAAATAGCCGACGAGGTCCGTGAAAAGATCTCCGGTCTTCCCGGTGTCAATGTCGTCATGGCCCAGCCCATCTCCGACCGTGTCGATGAAATGGTCACCGGCGTCCGCGCCGACATCGCCGTCAAGATCTTCGGCGACGACCTCGAGGACCTCCGCAACAAAGCCGAAGAGGTGGCCAAAGTGGCCGCCACCGTCCGGGGCACAGCCGATATCAAGGTCGACCGCGTCACCGGCCAGCAGAACCTCAATGTGGTTATTGACCGTCAGGCCATCGCCCGCTACGGCCTGAGCATCGCTGATGTCAACGATGTCATTGAAGCTGCCGTTGCCGGTCGGGCCGCCACCGAAATCTACGAAGGTGAACGTCGCTTCCAGGCCGTCGTGCGCTACCCGGAAGATTTCCGCAACAACCTCACCAAGATCCGCAACATCATGTTGACCGGAGCCAACGGTGCCCAGGTAGCCCTCGGCAACCTGGCAAAGATCGAACTCCTCGAAGGAGCCTCCCAAATCAAGCGCGAAATGGGCAAGCGACGCATCGTCGTCGGCGTCAATGTGAAGGACCGCGACCTTGGTGGCTTCGTTGAAGAACTCCGCAGCAAGGTGACCAAACAGGTCTCGCTCCCCCCTGGCTACTACTACGAATGGGGCGGCCAGTTCGAGAACATGGAGCGCGCCCGCGCCCACCTAATGGTTATCGTCCCCATCACCATCGGTGCCATCTTCTTCCTGCTCTTCCTGCTTTTCGGATCCCTCCGCTTTGCCACCCTGATCATCATGGTCCTGCCTTTTGCCTCGATGGGCGGCGTGGCAGCGCTCTTCTACAGCGGCGAATACCTCTCGGTTCCCGCCTCGGTCGGTTTCATCGCGCTCTGGGGTATCGCCGTCCTCAACGGAGTCGTTCTGGTGTCCTACATTCGCAGTCTGCGGGCAAAAGGCATGGCACAGGCCGAAGCCGTCCTCGAAGGTGCCAAAGCCCGCTTCCGCCCGGTTATGATGACCGCCACCGTGGCCGCTCTGGGCCTGGTCCCCTTCCTGTTCGCTACCGGCCCGGGCTCCGAAGTCCAGCGCCCCCTCGCCGTCGTGGTGATCGGAGGCCTCGTCACTTCCACTCTCTTAACACTCGTAATGCTCCCCGCCCTCTATAAGTTGTTCGAAGGTAAGGAAAAACCCCACGAGTTACCGTCCATTTAGTGCTAGAATAGGGGTTTCGCCCTAAACAGCCATGTTACTGAGTATCAAGGAGATGGAGGTCCGCAAGATTGCTTTTGCGGAGACCTGGCAGCCCTCGGAATTCGACTTTACGGATTCCGGTGTCAGCCAGCTTGCCCCCCTGTCTGCTCAGGGTGAAGCGGAACTGTTCCCGAACACGGGCGGTGAGCTTCGCATTAAGGGTCGGGTCAAATCGGTGCTCTCCACCGAATGTGACCGCTGCCTCGCCGCCACTACCTACACGGTGGATGCTCCGTTCGACTTGTTCTACAAGCCGGCAACGGAACTGGCGAACGCCGCCGATGAAGTCGCGCTCGACGATGGCGAAGCCGAAATTGGTTTTTATGAACTGCCGGGCCTGGAGCTGGAAGATATTCTCCGCGAACAGGTCCTCCTGCAGATCCCGATGCAGAGGTTATGCCGGGCTGATTGTAAAGGAATTTGCCCGGTATGTGGCGCCAACCGCAATGAGGTTTCCTGTCATTGTGAGTCGCATCCGGGTGACGACCGATGGGCTGCTTTGCAGTCCGTCCACATTGAACGTGTAAGCTAGGTAAAAGACAGAAATGCCGAATCCGAAAAGAAGACACTCGAACTCGCGCACGCAGAATCGCCGCGCGCACGATGCGCTGCAGAAGCCGTCGCATGCAGAATGCCCCAATTGCCACGAACCCAAGATCCCCCACCGGGTTTGCCCCAACTGCGGTCAATACAAAGGCCGTGAAGTGATTGAAACCGCCACGGAATAGCGTCGGGAATTGCTGAACAATTCCGATACGAAGCAAACACCTGAGCGCATGATAACCATTGCAGTAGACGCGATGGGGGGCGATAAGGCCCCGGTCCCCGAAGTCGAGGGAGCAATTCACGCCGCCAAGCAGTATGGGCACAAAATCATTCTGGTAGGCGACCGCCACATCATCCAGGAACATCTGGATGGTCATGCCACCGCGAAGAAGTTACCCATCGAGATCCTCCATACCTCGGAGCGCATCACGATGGATGACCACGCGGCAAAGGCGGCGCGTACCAAGAAGGACAGCTCCATGCATCTTTGCGCGCGTCTTGTTGCCGACGGCAAAGCTGACGGCTATGTGTCCGCCGGCAACACCGGTGCGTGCATGGCCATCGCAAAAATGGTCATGGGCAAGGTTCCGGGCGTGGATCGTCCGGCGCTTTCCGGCGTCTTCCCTACCCTCAAAGGTTCGCCTGTGGTGGTGGTTGACGTCGGCGCCAACGTGGATTGCGAACCCCGCATGCTGGCCCAATTTGGGCTCATGGGTGAGATTTATAGTCGGCTGGTGCTGAAGGTGAAGAACCCTCGCGTCGGCCTTCTTTCCATTGGGGAAGAGGAACACAAGGGGAACGCGCTCACCAAAGAGACCACCCCTCTCCTCAAAGAACTCAACATCAACTTCATTGGCAATGTGGAAGGCAGGGATATATTCTCGGGCCACACCGATGTCGTTGTCTGTGACGGCTTTGTGGGCAATGTGGCGCTCAAGGTCAGTGAAGGTCTGGTCGAAATGATCCGCAGCCTCCTGCGGCAGTCGCTGGAAGCCACGCTTTCCAGCAAAATCGGCTACGTTCTGTCCCGGTCCGCCTACAAGGACTTCAAGAAGCGCCTCGACTACTCCGAAATTGGCGGCGCGCCGCTGCTCGGTGTCAAAGGCGTCTGTATCATCTGCCACGGACGGTCCGATTCGAATGCCATCAAGAATGCCATTCGTGCCGCAGCGGAATTTGCATCCAGCAATATCAATCAACGCATCAAAGAAGAACTTGTCGAACTGGCCAAAACAGGCTGAGGTGTTTGGATGCGTTGTCTTTTTCTGATTCTTGCCCTGGCCGCGGCCGCCGCAGGTCAAAGCGAACAATTTAATCACGCAAAGTGGACAGCCACAGCGGAGCAAGCCACTGTTACCGCTGGAAGCACGGTAGTCGTCAAACTTGAGGCCGATATCGACCCCGAGTGGCACATGTACTCCCTCTCGACGCCCCCCGGCCCCATCCCCACCCCCATCAAGGCCCTCGAATCGGCGGTCGAAAAACTCACCATCTTCGAGCCCAAGCCCGTCCGTCAGTTTGACCCCAACTTCAAAGCGGATACCGAAACCTTCGAAGGCCACCAGGTCTTCTACGCGAAGCTGGAACTCAGGAGGGACCTCCCGGCTGGCCCCCTCACCATCACTCTGGAACCCCGCTACCAGACCTGCAGCGGCAGTTCCTGCATTCCCCCCCGAACCCGCCAGTTGCCCATCGCGCTGACCATCGCCGCCACGGCCCCCGCGCAGCCTGCAATCCCCGCCGGTCTCACTGAAGTCAAACCCCGCACGACTGCGCCGCCCACCACCTCAAGCTCCCCCGCTGAATCCGACCTTATCCCCTTCCTCGGCCTGGCGTTCGGCTTCGGTCTCGCCGCCGTCTTCACCCCCTGCGTCTTCCCCATGATCCCGATCACGATGTCGTACTTCGTCGGGCAAAAGGGTGGGTTCGGTCAGGCCGTGACATTCTGTCTCGGCATCGTCGTCCTCTTCACCGGCCTTGGCCTGGTGGCAACCGCAGTCCTCGGCCCCGCCGGCGTGAATCACATCGGCGCGAACGTCTGGGTCAACGCCTTCATCTCCCTCGTCTTCCTCGTCTTCGGCCTCAGCCTCCTCGGTGCTTACGAGATCACCCTGCCCTCGGGTCTGCTGACTAAGCTCAACGCCGCTTCCGGCCAGGGCGGCTTCATCGGCACCATGCTGATGGGCCTGACCTTCGCCCTCGCGTCCTTCGCCTGCGTCGGCCCGTTCATGGGGACGCTCCTCGCAGCCTCGGTCACCGGCGACAAGCTCCGCCCGACCCTCGGCATGATGGCCTTCTCGGGTGGACTCTCGACCCCTTTCTTCCTCCTCGCGCTCTTCCCGAAATGGCTCAAGAAACTGCCCCGCTCCGGTGAATGGATGTCCCGTGTCAAGGTCGTCATGGGCTTCCTGGTCTTCGCCGCGATGCTCAAGTACCTCCACAACGTCGATGACGTGCTCCACACCGGCTACCTGACGCGCGAACGTTTCCTCGCTGGCTGGGTTGTCCTCGCCGTTATGATGGGGGCCTACCTCCTCGGCTTCGTCAAACTCCCCGGCTTCGCCAACACCGAAGAGGAACTCGGTGCCGGACGCCTTGTCTTCGGCATGATCGCCATCGCCATGGGCCTCAGCTTCATCCCTGGAATGTTCGGCGCGCGCCTCGGCGATATCGAAGCCTACATCCCCCCGCCCGTTTCCGGCAATGTTTTCGGAGGTGGTGGAGGACAGTCAGAACAGCTCGTCTGGCTCGAAAACGACCTCGAAGGTGCTTTCGCCAAAGCCAAAGCCGAAAACAAGAAGGTCCTCGTCGATTTCACTGGCGACGCATGCACGAACTGCAAGTGGATGAAGGCCAACATGTTCACCCGCCCGGAAGTCTTGGCGGTGGTGAAGAACATGGTGCTGGTGGAACTCTACACCGACCGTTCCGACCCCGTCTCCCAAAGCTTCCAGAACATGGAAGCCAAAGAGTTCAACACTGTCGCCATCCCGTTCTATGTCCTCTACGACTCCAACCGAACCGTCCTCGCCACCTTCCCGGACCGCACCGACAGTTCCGAAAAGTACCTCGCCTTCCTGAACACAGCGGCTCCGGCGGCACCCGCGACAACCGCGGCAGCAGTCGAATTCACCCCGTTCAAGACTCTCGACGGAGCCCCGCTCTCGCCCGCGTCCTGGAAGGGTAAAGTCGTTGTCCTCAACTACTGGGCGACCTGGTGCGTCCCCTGCCGTGCAGAAATCCCGGAGTTCAACAAGCTCGCGAAGGAACTCGGGCCCAAAGGCGTCGAAATGGTCGGCATCTCCATGGACGAAGACGGAGCCGACCTCGTCAAAGGCTTCCTCAAACAAAACCCGATGAACTACACGGTCGGCCTCGGCACCGGAGCCCCGGCGTCCCTTCCCATCACCGTAGTCCTCGATAAAACCGGCAACCAGATCCAGCGCATCGACGGTCTCATCAAGCCCGAAGAACTCCGCGCCACCATCCAAAAAGCCCTCGGCAGCTAGCAAAAAGGGCCGCACCGGTATCCCGATACGGCCCAAACCTCCGAAACTTCGTTTGTTACTGCCGACGCCGACGAAAGGTCAGCCTCATCAGGCCAACGCCAAGAGCCAGTGTCACCAGACTGCCTGGTTCCGGTGTAGCCGAACCGCCCAGCGTCTCACCACTGCCCAGATTAGTGGCATCCTGGAACACGCCATTGAAGTTCACGACCGGCGCAGATGCATCATTCGTCGTTGTCCCCCATTGGTTGCTGAAGGACCTCAAGACCGTCGACCCATTCCACTCAGCCTGGAAAAAGGAACAATAGGGGCAGGCACGGTCACCAATCGAGGTGACCACAATATCCATCAACAGCGGTCGGCCATTGGAGGGGTCGAAAGTAAATGAGTTCGCGCCAGTCAGGGTAAGCGTGCTGGGCATTTGTCCCTGCAGCGTGAATGTCCCGAACAGGGTGTTGTCCCCACCTACATTGTTATTGAAGTTCGCATCCATACTACCGAAGCCCACGGTCGATGTAGAGAAGTAAATGGCGAATACCGCTGGATCCATAAGCGGTACCTCCACGTCGGGCTCGTTATGGTCCAGAAAAAGGCTCATCCTCTCAATCGTCAGTGGGCCCGAGAAGGCACTGTCAGCAAACTGCTCCTGGAACCGCGTTCCCCCATCGCTGCCAAAGCATAGGAACGGGTAACAGTTCCCGCCATCGTACTGTCCAACTGTCACTCCACTCGCAAAGGCCGGTACGCAACTCAGCCCAACCAAAACGGCAGCGAGACCTGCCAGACGAATCACATTCACAAAACCTCCTGAACTGCTACTAACTCTTTGACTCATCTGATACAAATCCTTCAGTTTCAGTTGTATCCCACTGTCGCACTGCACGCAAAGTTTGACGGTCAATGCTCCTGACGGGCGGACCTCACCCAAAAAAGGGCCACAGCGGATATCCGTTGTGGCCCCCTCCGAAGTTCTTAAGCTACTGCCGCCATTCGGTTCTTGTGATTCGGAGCCCGTTCCTCCCTGGCTCCGTGTGACCGTTGGCTGATTAATTTCTTGTCCTAACTCAATTCGGCATCAAATCACTGCGCGAGTCAAAATTAGACGGTCAATTATCTGGCGAGCTACCTGTTTCCCCTTATCGCCAATCTCACCCACCGGTCCCACACACGCCGGACACCCCGACTCGCACTCGCAGGTATCGATCAACTCCCGGGTCTTTTCAAACAGATTCTGACTCATCCGGTGCAGCGGCGCACTCAACCCAATCCCGCCGGCATAACTGTCGTACAGATACAGATTTGGCTCCCACGCCATAAGGCTGCCGGCTATATCTTCCGTCAACGCCACACCCAGATCGCGCGGATCACACATCAGCAGCAACGACGCAATAGTCCGCAGCGCGTTACCCAGCCCCGTGAGGCCATTCTGTCGCTCCGTTGGCGTGTAGTCGCCCAGACTCGCCAGGAACGGTGCGCCGAAGTGCAGCCAGAACGAACTGGTATGCATCTCCTGCTCGGGCATCGACAAATTCCCCGCCCCCACGTTCTCACCCGTGTAAAACCGGATCTTCTTAAACCCGACGATCTGCCGATTCACCCGCACATCGCCGTGAACCGTTTCCACGTCAGGAATTGTCTGCTCTTTTCCGTATTCCCGAAGCGCCTTCACCTGCGTGTAGTCGATGGCATCTGTGTAATAGTCGCAATCCACCCGTTTCACGTAAGCCTTGCGTTCCTTGTAGTCGAACCGCTCCACATGGAACTGCTTCGCTTCGTGCAGATAAATCGCTTTTTCGTGCAGCGTAGTGAGTGCCGCCGTGAACGAAACCTCGCCAATAATCTTCGATTCTGTCGTAATATCGATCACCACGAAGTTATCGCTGGAAACGCTGCGCAGACTGATCGAGTCAGCTGGATACGAGTCCGAAGTCCAGTGCCACGCGCCACCCGAATTATGCACCATCCCCGCCTGCGACAGAAAACTGCACATCTCAGCAACTCCGTGCGGCCCGAACATCTCATCGTCCCGCACCGGCAGTTCGAACACCGCGCACTTCACGTGGTTCAGCAGCACTTCCAGGTTGTCCGGATTCACAAATGCGTTCTCGGGCGACTGCCCAAACAAATATTCCGGATGCTCCACAATGTACTGATCCACCGGAGCCGACGATGCCACAAAGATCGCCAGCGACGTCGAATGTCGCCGCCCCGCGCGTCCCGCCCGCTGCCAGGTGGACGCAATCGTCCCCGGATACCCCGCCATCACCACCGCGTCCAGCGAGCCAACGTCAATCCCCAGTTCCAGCGCATTCGTCGCCACCACAGCCCGAATATTCCCCGACCGCAGCCGCTTCTCAATCTCCCGGCGCTCCCGCGGCAAATACCCGCCACGATACCCACGCACCGAATCCGTCGGCAACCGCCCCTTATCGCACGCGTCCTTCAGATACGTCAGCAGGACCTCGGTCGCCAGCCGGTTATTCGTAAACACCAGCGTCTGCTGCCCCTGGTCCATCAGGTCAAGTGCCAGGCGCCGCGACTCGTTCAGATAACTCCGCCGAATCCCAAGTTGCCGGTTCACAATCGGCGGGTTATACGAGACAAAGATCTTCTCGCCCGCCGGAGCGCCATTCCGGTCAATCAGCTCAAACGGCTGTTCCACCAGCGTCTCCGCCAGATTCTGCGGATTCGCAATCGTCGCCGAACAGGCAATAAATACGGGCTTCGACCCGTAGAATTCACACAACCGCCGCAGCCGCCGAAGAATATTTCCGAAATGGCTCCCGTAAACCCCGCGATAGTAGTGAAGTTCATCAATCACGATGTACTTCAGGTTTTCGAACAGCTTGGCCCATTTCGTGTGGTGCGGCAAAATCCCGGCGTGAAGCATATCCGGGTTCGACAACACCACATTCGCCCGCTGCCGGATGGCCCGTCGCGCATCGGACGGGGTATCCCCGTCATAGGTAAACACGCACAGGTCCGACCCCATGTCTTCGACCAGTGAATGCAGTTCTTCCAGCTGATCTTCCGCCAGTGCCTTGGTCGGGAACAGATACAGAGCCCGAGCGCCCGGATCACCCGTTAGCGCGTGCAGAATCGGCAGGTTGTAACAGAGAGTCTTGCCCGATGCCGTGGGAGTAACCACAACGACATTTCGGCCTTCGGTAACAGCCGTCCACGCATCCGCCTGATGCGAATACAGCCGCTGGATCCCCCGGTTCACCAGGACCTGCCGCAGCCTCGGCGTGAGGGATTCCGGAAAGTCTGAAAAAACGGCCTCACGAGGAGGAGTTCGCCGGATCGCCCGAATTGGAGACTCCGGGTTCGCCGCCGCCATCGCCTCAAACTTACCCACAAGCGGACCCAGATCCCCCTTGTGGGGAACCGGAGGCAACTCAGGAAACATCAATGAGAGAGATTCAGACATTCGCCTTTTCTTTGCCTTCCCAGTTTACACTTTCAGGCAGGAAAATGGCGATCTTACTTCGCCGCGTAGTGCTTGTAGACGGTGGCTTTGCCGGCAGCGTCGAACATCATCACGTCCCACGCGTCGCCATGCTCCATGTCCATACCGGGTGAGGTCGCCGGCATCCCGGGAGCCGCGAGACCTTTGGCCTTCGGCTTTTCCTTCAGCAACCGCTGGATATCGGCCGCCGGGACATGGCCTTCAATCGCATAGCCTTCCACCATCGCAGTGTGGCACGACTGCATTGCGTCCGGCACGCCGTACTTCTTCCGCACTGGCGCTGTGTCCTGAACGTCATTCACCGTCACCTGAAACCCATTCGCCTTCAGATGCTGCACCCAACCACCGCAGCAGCCACAACTGGGAGTCTTGAACACCTGGATGGCCGGCCCGGCCGCACTCAGGCGAAGAGTTGCGGCGAAGGGTGCCACGCCCATGGCATACAGGAAGCGCTTGCGATTCATATTTCTATTCTGCCACTTCACAAAACATGAAAGGTTCTGTCTTCGTGCTGCGCAACAGGAAACATGAAGACTCCCGCCGCTCTCTGTTGCCTGGCCCTGTTGACCGCTCTCCAGCCCGCCGCCACGGCTGGCCTCATCACCGAATACACCATCCTGTCGCCGCCCGATGCCAGCTACTTTGGCGCTGCCTGGGTAAACGGCATCAACAACCACAATGTTGCCGTCGCCACCTATGCGCAGGGTAACGGGATGATCACCCGCGGCTTTCTCTTCAACGGAACCTACGCTACCGTCGATGCCCCGGTAAACTACGTCGACGCCGGCCCCTACATCAACGGCATCAATGACAGCGGGGACTACGTCGGATACTGGCAAACCGGCCCGGCATCCGGCGGAACGGGCTTCGTCCACAACGACTCCGGTTTCACCGTTATCACCACGCCCGACGGCGTCAACACCAACGTCCGGGGCATCAACAACGCGGGAACACTGGCCGGAACCTACTTCGACAACGGCCTCCACGGTTTCATCCGCAACGGGCAGACCTGGACAACCCTCGATCATCCGGACTCCACCCAGGACACAATGATTTTCGGCATCAATAACCTCGGGCAGGTTGTGGGGCAATACTACGGCGTAGATGGCCTCGCGCACAGCTTTCTCTGGGACGGCAACACTTTTACCGAGATATCCATTCTCGACACGGCCACCGGCACGATGGCACAGGGTCTGAACGACAACGGCGATGTAGTCGGCTACATTTACGACACCAACGGCATGAGTCACGGCTTCCTCTGGAACTCCGGAAACTGGATCACGATGGACCTCGCCGGGTTCGACGTCGCCGGAACCTCCCTCCTCGGAATCAACAATTACGGTTCAATGGTCGGGCAATATATCGACGACTCCGGGATCCACAGTTTCATGGTCACCCCGGAGCCAGGTACGGCGCTGCTCGGACTCCTGGCCCTGCTGCCCCTCCTGTTTTCGTTCCGCCGACATTCCCGCCGCCGTCATAAGAATTGAGCCGCGCGCCACTGCCAGGGTGCGCAAGTGCGGCCGAAAGTAGTGCAATGGGGTCTCTCCGTATAGCCGGAGGGACCCGTTTTATTTCCGGCAGCATTGTAAATTAGTGACCAGCATGAAGACTCTCCTCCTTGCGTCCACCATCGCCCTGACAGCGAGCGCACAGACGCTCACAACCACCACCATCCAGCGATATTTCAATCCCGTCCGGGCAAACATCGAAGCGGCAGCCGAGGCGATGCCCGCCGAAAAATACGGCTTCAAACTGACTCCTGACCAGATGTCATTCGGCGAGTGGCTGCTCCATTCCGTGGAGCGCAATTACCTCGATTGTGCAGGCCTGAAAGGCGAACCTACACCATATTCAGCAAAGCAGGTGGCCGGGATCTAGAGCAAGCCAGCCATCAGCAAAGCGGTGAAAGACTCCTTCGCTTACTGCGAAGCCGCCATGTCCAGCCTTGATGACAAAAAGGTCACTTCGACGCCCGAACTGAGCTACGCCTTCCTCCACACCGTGGTGCACAACAACGAGATCTACGGAAATCTGGTCGGCTACATGCGAGTGAATGGCGTGGTCCCCCCATCAACAGCACGCCGTCAGGCCGCAGCCGGGAAGAAATAAGCCCCCCAGACGCACAAAACCCCGCCTTTGGGAAGGCGGGGTTTGCAAAACGAATAGAGTTAACCGACTATTTTCAAGCAACCGAAGCGGTAACCGGAACAGCCGACAACCAGCCATAACGGTCCGGCTTCGTGCCATCCACGATCGCGAAAAATTCCTTTTGCAGGGCTTCCGCAATCGGACCACGCCGACCTTCACCAATCGTGATCCGGTCAATCGACCGAATCGGAGTGATTTCGGCCGCCGTACCCGAGAAGAACACTTCGTCGGCAACGTACAGGGCTTCGCGAGGTACCACCGATTCGACAACCGGAATCCCAAGGTCCTTTGCCAGCGTCAACACGGTGTCACGCGTGATGCCAGGCAGCACCGAAGCACCAGCCGGAGGCGTCACAATCTTCCCATCGCGCACCAGGAAGATGTTCTCGCCGGAACCTTCGCTGACATAACCCGCTTTGTCCAGAGCAATCCCCTCCGAGTAACCGTTGGAGATGGCTTCCATCTTGATGAGCTGCGAATTCATGTAATTCGCACCGGCCTTCGCCAGCGCCGGCAGCGTGTTGGGCGCAATCCGGGTCCAGCTGGAAACGCACACATCCACGCCTTCCGCCATCGCTTCATCTCCCAGGTACTTGCCCCATTCCCAGCAGGCCAGGTAGACGTCGACCGGGTTCTTCTGCCCGTTCACACCCATTTCGCCGTAGCCCCGCAGGACGATCGGGCGGATGTAGCAGGACTGTAGGTGGTTGACCGAGACCAGGTCCAGAATCGCGGTAGCCAGCTCCTGCTGCGAAAACGCGAACTTATCCATCCGGTAAATCTTCGCCGAATCCACCATGCGGCGGACGTGTTCGGGAAGCCGGAAAACAGCCGGTCCGCCCGGAGTCTCGTAGCACCGAATGCCTTCGAAAACCGAGCTGCCGTAGCTGACGACGTGGGATAGGACGTGGATCTTCGCGTCATCCCACGCGATGAACTGTCCATTTCGCCAAATCTTCTCGGTAG
>CANIHR010000164.1 GCA_947467185.1 Bryobacterales bacterium | reverse complement strand
GCCACTCCCAGGCGTACCATGGTTCACCTGGGCGGCTGAAGGAAAAGATGTCCGCAATGGGTACACGTCCATTGTCCAGGATCCATTCACCGGTGCGGATGTGCCAACCGGTATCGCCGTCGCCCAGCAGGCCACTGGCTCCATTCATTCGGGCGAAAAGGAACAGGATAGGCAGCAGGCACGCGAAGTCGCCGGGGGCTGGCAGCACAGCCGGGATGGCGACGGGAGTGATCGGGATCCGTTCCCTTACTTTCAGGGTGGTGGCCCAGTGCGCGGGGATGTTGGCCTCTTCGAACTCGGGGTGAAGAGCGGTGGAGAGATGTTCCATGTGGATGCCTGGTTATTGGACTACTACGGTGCCGCCCATGGCGGGTGTGAACGCGGTAACGGCGGGCGTTTTGATAAATGAACTGCCCGTCAGACTCAGCGTCTTGCAGACAATGGTTGTGCTTGTGGGTGCGGTGTTGCTGCCGCCGTTGTAGGAAAGCGCTGCCGAAGGGATATAGATCATGCCGTTGATGGCCTGATTGGTGCTGCCCGTCAGTGTTGCGGCATTCGTGTTCGTTCTGTCCTGGTAGAAAACGACCCCCATCCAGGTGCCCGAGGGCGGCCCCGTCAGGACCAGAATGGAACTGCCGCCTGCGCTGATGGAACCGCTAACCAGGAAAATGGTGACCCCGTTCCCGGAAAGCCGTGACGAACCCGAGATGCTGATGCCGTTCTTGACAACATACATGCCGGGGTTGAGATTCAGAGTGGACGAGGATGTCACGGTAATGCCGCCACAAATCACCCCGGGGTTGATGGTTTGGGTGGAACTGCCGGTGATTCGGATGCCGGCGTTATTGTCGGTGCAGGCCCCATAGGTTGGGGCCGGCATCGCAGCCCAGGGGTCTCCAATCGCGGGGCTTCCCGTAATCGGCCGGGGCGTAACGGCACTCATTGTTCCGCTGTTCGCGCTGCCAACTACGCGGGTAACGGCTCCCCCGGTGGTTGTGATAGATGACGAGCCGGCCACACTCAAGGCTGACGTTGAGGCGGAGTTGTCGAAAACGCCGCATCCGGACTGCAGGGTACTGCTTCCGGAGAGGGAAACCGCGCCCGATGCGGTCGTGTCCAAAGCGAAAATGCAGCCACCGCCGCCACCCTCGGGGTTTTCGTCGCCGGTGATGGACTGCGCGGTGATGTTGGCCGTGGGGAAACCCAGAACTGCTGAAAACGACTGTGGAACGCTCTCGGTAACGGTAGCAATCACCCAATAACCCAGGGTCAGGCCGGCGTTGCCGGGGGCTGCCCCGACGCCGGAACGGAACTTTACCGTTTGGTTCCCCGAATTCGTAAAGCCGTTCTCTTTGGCGTACAGACAACCGATATTGATGTTGTCGAGCGTGCCGGTGGGCATGGTTGCCGGGCAGGTGTAGTCGGTGGCGTAACACGTAACACCCGAAGTGGAACAAGTGATGCCGCTTCCCTGCGCCGCCGCATAGGCCGCGATGGCAGCCGCGTTGGCGCCTGCGTCGGCGGCGCTTTTCGCTACTTCTTTGCGGTAGTAAGTCCAGCCAATATCCACCACCAGACCGAGCATGCCGAAGAGCGGGATAACAGCGAGCGTGAAAAGGATCAGAGTTTGTCCGGCGCGACGATTGAGCTCCTGGGGTCTCATAGTCAGAAGAGAATGGTCTGCGAGGAGGTCGCCGGCAGCCAGACCGCGCCGAAGCTGAGACTGCTCTGGCCCGGCCAGAAGAAGAGCAGGGCCGAGACATAGTGATACTGGGCCGTGATCGTAATCCACTTGCCAACTGCGTTGTCGGTATTCGCCGTGGGGGGCCAGACGGTGGTGCTGGCAAAGCAGGTGTTGAGGGGGGCACAGGTCGTGACCACGCCACTATCTGTTTTCAATGTCACGTTCACCTGGTCGGCCGGAATTCCGATGCCCTCCTTCGCCAGATAGGTCGTAATGGTGCCTACCGTCACTCCGCACGTGTTACCGGAGCTGACGCAGCCCACACCATGGGAAGCCACGAAACGGGTGCCCTGATGGACCATGTAGCCCAGCGTGTGATAGTTCCACATACCCATGGCGAGGGCGAAGATCGAAATCAGCAACATGATCATGGCTGTCCCCGCCAGCACGAACTCCAGCGTGACGCTGCCCCGTTCCTGCCGTGTCGTTCGCATTTAGCTCCGGAGCCTCATCTTCACGACGCGGGTGATCGTGAATTGCTGCCGCAGGATGCCAGGGATCGGAATGAGGGAAAGGGAGGTGTACGTGACGGCGACGCTGGCGGCCGTTTTGGTATCCGGTCCGGTGTAGGAGGTCGCTGTAACGATAGGGTTGGTGCCACAGGTGGACCCGATGTTCGGCAGGGCCTTCATCTCTGCCAGAACCAACTGACAGGCCGTCGCCGAGTCGGACACCGTGAGATTGCTGGCGGAGGTATAGAGGACGGCAGTACGCGTCGCCGATTGCAGGCAGATGAGGGCGTAAGAATAGAATCCCCAGTCGAGGACTCCGATGAACAGGAAGAACAGCCACGGGCCCAGCAGCACCAGTTCCAGCATGGCGCTACCCCGGCGGCGCGTTTTGTGGTCGAACCGATCTGTGGAAGAGGTCCGCATCGCAGCTTGCGGATCGTGATTGCAATTGTCCGTCCAAAGAGCAGGGTCCCGTCCGACATCGCGGAGGTGCCATCTTCTCAATGGGATACGGGCAGATTGCGCCGAAGACAACGATGCCTTCGATGCAAATTTGAGACGGTTTTCTCAATTGCCGGACTGGGTTGAGGACTACGCGCCGCGCAGATTTCGCACAGCTTCGGAAAGGGCCTTCAGCAGAACCGGCTGCGCTACCGGCTTAACCAGGTAGCCGGGGCTGCGGAACCGGTGGGGCAGGTCTGTTACCGGACCCTCATCGAGGGCGATGAGATCAAAAACCGTCGGGTTGCCCAATTCGGGGCGCTGGCGGACGTCGGACGCCAGATCTTTGCCATCAGAACCGCACATTTCGATGTCGATGAGGGCAAGGTCAAAAGAGTGACCGGATGCCGCTGCACTGCGGAGCATTTCGACTGCTTCTTTGCCGGTGGTGGCGAGGGCAGGTTTCATATGCCAGCGTGCCAGGATATGGTGCAGAGCGCGTCGGGTCAGTTCATTGCGGTCAGCGATCAGGACTCGCACCCCGAAGAGACTCGCCTTATCGGGCGCGGATTCCTCTGATCGGTTGTTGAACTCAAAGGTCGCACTGAAGTGGAACTCGTTACCGGCTGTACCCTCGGTCTTGAGCCAAAAATTGCCGCCCATCAGACCCGCCAGGTGATTGGCGATTGCCAGGCTCAGGCCGCTGCCATGATCGGGCTGCCGCTCCGGATCCCACGGTTGAGCGAGCGGTTCCAGTGCTCGCGTGAATTGCTCGCGCGTCATGCCAGGTCCACTGTCGCGCACCACAAAATGGATCCCCGTAGTCTTTTCCGTTCGGAAGAGAGGGATGGCTTCGATTGTCACCCGGCCGGAAGCTGTGGCTCGGACCGCATTTCCCACCAGCGTCTCCATTACCTGCCGGAAGCGGGCGCGATCTGCTGTGACGGCCGCCGGGATTTCGGGGTGAACATCCAGTTCCAGCGAAATGCCTTTGCTGTTCGCCGCATTCGTGAACATGCGTGTGACGTCGTAGAGCGTCTCGGTGATGCCAAACTCTTCGCGGACCAGAGTTACCGAACCGGCCTCCAGGCGCAGGAAATCGACCAGATCCTCGAAGGTTCTCAGGACATCCTCCGCGGTCCCGCTGGCGGCCTCCAGGGACTGTTTCTGTTCCCCGGACAGGTTGCCTTCCAGCGCGAGCCACGCGGTGCCGATAAAGCCGTTGATGCGAGTTCGAAAGACGTGACTCATACCTGCCAGAAATTCCGCCCGGGAAGTGGCCCGTTCACCCGCTCGCTCCACCTCGGCTGCCAGCACCGCCTGGGCCTGCTCTTCAGCAAGCGCATGGCGTGTGACTTCCTCCTCCAGTTCCCTCTTGTACATCGAGACCTCCGCGTCCCAGTCTTTGTGCTGCATCTTCAGCGCCTCCGGTGGAGGTTCCACCGAAGTGTCATCTGTTCGTACACCGGATACCGCCGGCACGGATCCCTGTCCCCCATCGGGTACCACAATCACCTCCCGGGAAGAGAGTGCCGGGCCTGGTGCGGTTGTTTCCGTCCTGGGTGTCTTCCCCGGAGTTTCAGTCTTCATCCGACGAAACAGCAAGCCAGCCATTAAGAGGCTGGTCATCAGGAACATCGCACCAATGCTGAGATCCCTCTCCAACAACGGTGATATGTCTGTCGTGTCCAGCCGGACAACCAGTGTGCCTACTGCCTCCCCTTCAAAAAAGACAGGCCGAAGCAGCCAAAGGGAACTACTTTCACGATGAAATCCCGACGCCGTCTGATCCGGAACCGGCATTTCCGCCACTCCTGCCCTCACCCAGGTTGCAATTGGCTTGCCACCTCGCCGAAGCCAGACCGAAGCCATCAAAATGCCCTGTTTGTCCCCCAGGCTGCGGAGGAGTTCATGCGCCCCTTCGCCGTTTTCTTTGGCCAGCGGGGCGGCCAGCGTTGCCGCCAGAGAAGTGCCGATCTCCGTCAGCCTCGCCTCACCCTCTTTACGGTGGCTCAGATAGTCGCTGGCAACAAAACCCACCCCCGAAAGAAGACCTGCAATACCCATGGCCAGCACGAGGGGGATGGCCACCTCACGAACGCCGGCGCTGGTTGGGAGAGATCTCATTCTCAGGTCTTGAGCCGATGGTTTCACGCTGGGGGAGGGACATCAATCTGCCGGGTACTGGGCCTGAACTGCACAGATTGGGTTACCACCCGTCCCCTTTCTTTGCAAGTGGACTACCGCTGCGGGATGGAACCCCGAGTGGCCATCGGCGTGAAGCCGTGAAACTGTTCCGTAATTGAACATCTCACGGAAAGAACTCGCGAACAGTGTCGAAAATTGAGAAGTCTGGCCCGAAATCGGTACAGTTGAGGTCACAGGTAAGACAGAGCCCTACCTCGGATTCATCCCGTCTTCGTTCTTTTCCAATCACCGAAGTTGTTCATAGTACTAGGACTTAAACGTCCGGTTCTCATTTCGATAAACGCCCTCGCAGGGTTGGACACTGACGTGCCATAGATGAGGTTTCAACGTGGAAAGGAACTCTCATTGACCTTCGACCTCCCCCCTTTGGGTATTAACGTTCTGCTCACAGCCCTGATCCTTGTGGCCGCTACTTATGACATTCGGTTCCGGCGGATCCCGAACTGGCTAACGCTGAGCGGCGTGGTCGCCGGGGTGGCGATGAATACCTTCCTCTATAACGGCTGGCAGGGGCTGATCCTCTCACTGGCCGGGCTGGGAACTGCCTTCGCGGCCTATTTTGTGCTCTACCTGCTGCGAGGCATGGGGGCCGGGGACGTCAAGCTGATGGCTGCCATCGGGGCCATGGTGGGTTTCCGAGCCTGGTTTGGCATTTTCATGATCACGGCAATTGTCGGTGGTATTGCCGCGATTGTAGTGGTCGCGTTGCGGGGTCGCTTCCGCAAGACGATGTGGAATGTGGGCTTTATTCTGAGTGAGATGAAACGGGGGCGCCCGGCATATGTCAGCAATGAAGAGCTGGACGTGCGGAGTCCGAAAGCGGTTGGCCTGCCTCATGGGGCCGTGATCGCTGTCGGGACACTGGTGTTTCTGGGCAGTTGCCTTCACTTTCAGGGCTAGACCTGCCGGCGTGGCCGGATACTAGTACCTGGGGTGTCAAAAGTCAATTGTGCAGGTGTCAAACCTGTGACAGACTGAAGTCCTGTTAGCGCGGTACAGACAAGAAAGCGGCAGCGCAAATGGACTCAACTATATGCTCGTAATTCAGATTTTTCTCTATCTGCAGATTCTCGACTTCATTACGACCATGCTCGGTTTTCGGGTTGGGGCGGCGGAGGCCAGCCCCTTCATCGCAAAACTGATTCATGCCAGTTCCCCGATGGCCGGAGTCGCCTTCTCCAAGCTGGTTGCCATTGCTATCGCGGGCTTTTGCCTGATGACGCAGCGCCAGAAACTGGTTGGCTGGATCAATTACTGGTACGCGGGCCTGGTGGTCTGGAACCTGGTGGTGATCCTGGTGGCCATTAATCGCAACGTTCACGCCTGAGCTGAAGTTCTATACTGATTCTCTTGAATCAGTTTCTTCCCCCTCATCTGCGAAAAACCCTCCTCTGTGGCCTGCTGGTCACCGTTGTGCTCCTCGGTCAGAACGCCGGCAGCCGCTGGTGGTCGTGGCCCTCGAACCCCGACCCGCAAGCTGCGGAACGCGGCAAGTCGACCTTCCTCAAGTCTTGTGCAGGGTGTCATGCCGCCAATGTCACAGGAACCGCGAGGGGTCCAAACCTCATTCGCTCCTCTGTGATCCGGAAAGACGCCGAAGGGAGCCGTGTTGCTGCTCTCATTCGCGCCGGTGTTCCCGGTAAAGGCATGCCGGCCCATCAGTTTGCCGATGCGGAAATGCACGATCTGATCGAATTCCTCCGCTGGACCATTCAGAAGTACGATCGCGTCAGCCCCGGTCCCCCGCCTGAAACCTATCCGGTGGATCGCATGCTGACGGGCAATGCCGCGGCGGGGAAGGTGTTCTTTGAGGGCAAAGGCGGCTGTTCCGGTTGCCATTCCGCCACCGGAGATCTTTCCGGTATCGGTAAGAAATACGCACCGGTTTTTCTGCAGTCCCGGTTCCTCATGCCTCGCGCCACGAAGCCGAAGATGGCGACAGTGACCCTCGCGAGCGGTGAAAAGGTGACTGGCGAGCTACGGACCCTGAACAACTACGACCTGGTCATTCGCGACTCTGCCGGGCAGCAGCGAACTTTTGATCCTGCCACCGTAAGGGTGGAGGTGACAGACCCTCTGGCTGCCCATCTGGAGCTTCTGCCGAAGTACACCGACGATGACGTCCACAACATGTTCGCTTACCTCTGGAGCCTGAAGTAAATGAAAACCCTCTGCTGTTTTCTTTTGGGGGCCACGCTGGTTCTGTCGCAGGGGCTGGATCCCGCCGCAATCCGTGAGCCAGGCAAAGCCTGGCCAACCCTGAACGGTGACTATTCCGGTCGTCGCAACAGTCCGCTGACGCAAATCAGCAAGGGTAACGTTGCGAAACTGACCCAGGCGTGGAAGTATTCGCCGAACGCGGGTGTCATCAAAGGCACTCCGCTGATGGTCAACGGCGTCATTTATCTAACCGTTCCTGACCACGTCTGGGCTGTTGAGGCAGCCACCGGCAAAGAATTGTGGCACTTCACCCGGCCGTCCCGTGGCGACCGTATCGCTAACCGCGGCGTGGCGATGTACAAGAACTGGATCTACTTCGGGACTCCCGACGCGTTCCTGGTTTGTCTGCGTGCCGACACCGGCGAAAAGGTCTGGGAAGCCCCCATGGCCGACGTCCATTTCGGCTACTACATGAGCCTGCCGCCCCTGGTGGTGAAGGATAAGCTGATTGTCGGCATTTCCGGCGACGCGGCCGACGTGACGGGCTTTCTGAAGGCCGTCGATCCAGCGACCGGAAAGGTTCTGTGGACCTGGAATTCGGTTCCGAAGTGGGGCGAACCGGGGTCCGAGACCTGGCCAAATCAGGAAGCTCTGACGCATGGTGGCGCGATGACATGGGTGCAGGGGAGCTACGACCCGGACCTGAATCTCATCTATTGGGGAACCGGCAATCCCCATCCGGTGCTGAACGGTCGGGAGCGTGCTGGTTCAAACCTCTATACCTGCTCGATTGTGGCCCTGAATGCCGATACCGGGCGTCTCGTCTGGTATTACCAGCCCTCGCCGCACGACACGCTGGATCGCGACGCCACCGAATCCGTTGTATTGATCGACGGTCCCTTCAAGGGCAGGCAGCGCAAAATGCTGGCCCAGGCGAGCCGCAACGGTTACTTTTTCCTGCTGGACCGCGGAACTGGTGAGCATCTGCTGACCGCTCCTTTCGGGCCACAGAACTGGAATCTGGGCCTCACCGCGAAGGGGGAACCGATTCCCAACCCGAAGAAGGATCCAAGTCCGGCGGGTTCGTTATTTCAGGGCTCGGGGACGAACTGGTGGAATCCGGCGTTTAATCCCCAGACTGGCCTGTTTTATGTCAACGTCTCACAGGGTGTCTGGAGCCTGACTTACCTGACGGCGGGTATGGAGGGAGAGCCGGAGGATCACCAGGGAGGCAGGGAAGCGCCGCTGGGCGGAGGCGAGTCAGTCCTGCTGGCGCTGGATTACCAAACGGGTGCGGTTCGCTGGAAACTTGGTTATGGGAACCCGGCAGGTATCTTAACGACGGCCTCCGGCCTCGTTTTCACCGCAAACTCCGGTTATCTGGTCGCACTGGATGGTGAGAACGGTAAGACTCTTTGGAGAACCAATGTGGGTGGACCTGCCAGCAACGCCCCGATCACATTTGATCAGGGCGGCCGGCAGTATGTGGTGATGGCGGTGCGCGATACGCTTTACGCATTCGCGCTGCCGCAGTAAAACTTACGACCGCTTTTTCCAGGGGCCGAGCTTCTCTTTTATTGCGCGATTGATTGAGGGCATGGCGGTTTCCGCCGCTTCCGCGCCGCGAGCGATGAGTTCTTCCGATCGGTAGTATTCCACCCAGGTGAAGTCCGAAAGATCCGGGTTGATCAGAACGTCTGCGGATGCCGCTTTGAAGTTTCCAAGCTCATATTGCAGAATCTGCATCGCGTTCATGATGATGTCGAACATGTTGGGCAGATCTTCGTCGTCGCCCATATACCGCAGGGGGTTGAAGCGGTTCATCTGCCGGACAGTTTTGGAGACCGCATTTTCCACGCCCAGTTTCAGTGGCGGCACGACGTTGATAGCGATACACATGTCCGCGCCCATCTGGTTGACCACTTCGGCGGGGACCGGATCGGCGACGCCACCGTCAACCAATACATGCTCGCCGATTTTGATCGGGGCGAACACCATGGGCACCGAAGCGCTGGCACGGAAAGCCGTTGTCAGTTTGCCGTGGCCAATGGAGACCCGCTCGCCACTCTGAATATCGGTCGCGACGGTACGGCAGGGGATCGAGAGATCCTCAAAGGTTGTTTTCTCACCCAGCAGAGGGGCAAAGATCTTGATGAAGCGGTTGCCGGCCAGCAAGCCCGGTTTCGTCAGCGTAAGATCAACGGCCAGCAGGGAATTCTCTCGTTTGCCCAGCCGCATCGCCATGTCAATCATGTTGTTGACGCCCATGCCGGCGGCATAACCAACGCCGATGATGGACCCCTGAGAGCATCCGGCGACCAGATCGATCGGCACACCGTTCGCTTCCAGTACCTTTAAGACACCAAGGTGAGCAATACCGAACGCGGCACCGCCACCCAGAGCAACGCCGATAGTGGCCCCCAGAATCTTGCGGGCCAGTCGGTGGATCGGGAGAGCGGCATCCGTACCCTTGCTGGTCCGGATATAAGAAGTTGCAGAGCCATTGCTGAGCGCTGTGTCGCGGGGGATCACGAAGGGCTCACAACTGCTGACTGACGTGCCCCAGGACCCGGAATTGAACAAATTCAGCAGGCGGAACCGTTTGATCTTTGCCCCTTCAGGTAACAGGTTGACATCCAGGCCAGCGTTGTCCACCAGTTCGACGAAGACATCGGAGAACGTGGGCACCGCTTCCAGTAACCCCTTGGGGTCCATCCCCAGATCGAACACGATGAACTGGAACTTCTGGCTCAGCTTGGAGACGAGATTGGAGGCTTTCTCCTCGTAGATAGTGGCTGACAACCCCGCGCGCCCTGGGACCTCCACGCACATCACGCCATCCGAATCCTGCCGGAACAAATTGCTGAGCTGGTCATCAGTTAATTGACCGTTCGAGAGCAATTCCCGGAATACATCCGTTGGCGGTTCCAGTGTTGCCCGAACACGAACGATTACGACATCGGCACCCGTCAGATCGTGCAGGACGCCTGCGAGCGAAGATGCCACCAACGTCTTGCCCTTCAGATTGTGATTGCGCGAGCCGACAGTAATGACCATCGAAGAACCGCGAGTGGTTTCACCGCTGCTAGTGCTGGCCAGGCGACGGCACAGCACCCGCGTGAAGTACTCGAGAGCCTTCGGATTCTTCATGAAGAGGCTGTTGAACGACGGACGGTCGAGTGTCATCAGCTTGACACGACGGTTGGCGATGACAGAAGCGGAGCGCTTGCCACCCTGGAGCAGTGCCATTTCGCCGAAAAAGTCGCCGCGCTTCAGAATCGTGACTACGCGGTCGCCGGCGAGAACGTCGAGTTCCCCATCCAAAATGACGTGGAAGGTGGAACCTTCATCGCCCTGGCGGCAAATGACATCCCCTTTTTGGTGGGTGGATTCTACGAATAACTGCTCGACGGCGGCCGTTTCGGCTCGCCCGAGGAAACTGAAGATCGGGATTGATGCGAGTAGGTCCTGAAAATCTTTCATCTGTTCAAAGGCTCCACGAACTGTAAGGGGGACAAAAGAGCCGGGGACAAGGTTGGATTACATACCTTTCCCCGGCTCGTTACTTTGGAAGACTGGTGAATCTGGGTGCCACTATGCCTTGAGCGAAGCCGCATACCCGGCGAGGTTTTCGTGGTAGCGGAAAACTTCGCCCAGCTTGTCAGCCGCCTTCAGGGTGGCGTGAATGGTCTCGATAGCGCCACCGGCATCGCTGCCGATGTTCTTGACCCAGGCTTCGCGGCCCGGCGCATCATCCGGCTTATAGTGGCCGAAAGCGCGGACGTAGCGGTGTCCCGGAACCATGTCGGTGGCCATCGTCAGCGTGGAATAAACGCCGTTGGTGTACGCATCGTTATCGGCGATACGTTCCGACTTGTGCCGCAGGAAGTTCGCAGCGATTTCCGGCTGGCGGCTGTTCACAATCGTGAAGGCCCACGCCACCCCGGCACGCGCGTTGCGGCGTGCGGTCTCTTCCGTCGGTTCACTGTCGGCGGCGTCCCAGGGGGACAGGCCCGGCATCATATACATAGGCGAGAAGTACATCGCCCGGCCGCAACCGTGCCAGAAGAATTCGTAAAGATCCGGATTGGTGTCCTTCAGGTACGACGACATCTTCGCCACCAGCTGTCCGTGCCAGGTGCGGGTCACCAGACCCAGTGATTCCAGCGCAGCGCCGATGTAGCCCGGCAGAGAGTTGTTGGTTACCAGCGTGGTGAAGACATTGACGGCGGAGCGGATGTCTTCATCGGTGCTCCAGGGAGTCAGCGCATCAACTGCGTGCTTGGCGAAGATGATGCCGATCCCGGCATGCATCATCGTCTGGATCTTCTGGTCTGTTTCCATCATCTTTCCGCTGGAAAGCAGGCCCTTCAGTTCCGTTCCCTTCGCCAGCGAGTCATTCAGGTAGGCCGTCGCATACCGTTCGCCGAGACCTTCCACCAGCCAGAGGGCGGGGTAGTCACCATGCGAGTAGCAGGACTTGACCATCTCTTCCAGCGGATAGGTGCCATCTTCGGAAAGAGTTTTGGGAGCGCTGACGTGGTTCACGAAGCCGATCACGTCAAAGGTGTTACCGAACTGTTCTTTGAGGAGGTCGCGCGAAGTACCGGAGCCGAGGGCACCCACGGCGTCTGCCGAGAGATGCGCCGCGCTCTGGGCCGCGTGCTTAATGTAGCTCGGGCTCAAGACCTTGCCCGACAGAGTGTCTGCGGCAAGACCCGCCAGTACGCTCTGCACCTTATCGGTGAACTGGAAGGCCCCAAACAGGGCCGTGTTGGTCATGAAGACCTTTTTCGCCGCCTCGCCCGTCCGGTACAGCTTCTCCTGGGTGGCGCGCACCGACTCGGAGTTGGACATGGGCAGCACGCCCAGAACCCGCTGAGCGGCAAAACTACCCATGGCAACATTAAATTTCAACGCGGCGTCAACAAATTCCATCACTTCGAAGTCTCCTTCATTCCCAACAGCTTGCTGATGTCAGCGGGTGCAGGTTGTAAGAGAGTCCCTTACCATACCTGTTGTGAAACATCCATACAGTGTATCAGTTATTCGCTAAAAAACTAGCGTCCGCCACGGGGTAAATGCTCCTCAAAATAGCGACTGATGAGGCGGTAGATGTGCAGGGAAGTCCCCGTGCCTTCGGAGATGGCGTGCGACCGGTTGGGGTACTCCATAAAATCAAATTCTTTCCCGAGCTCGATCAGTTTGTTGACGAGTCTTTCGGTGCCCTGAAAGTGCACATTGTCATCCCCGCTGCCATGGACAACCAGCAGTTTTCCCTGTAATCCGGCCGCGAAATTGATCGCAGATCCCCTCTTGTAGCCGCCCTCGTTGACGTTGGGCAGCCCCATGTACCGTTCCTGGTAAATCGTGTCGTAGAGGCGCTGGTCGGGTACGGGGGCCACTGAAACGCCGACTTTGTAGAGTTCCGGTACCCGGAACATG